>JAKBAI010000368.1 GCA_021809185.1 Planctomycetota bacterium | reverse complement strand
TCTAAAGAGGTAGGGTCTTTACAATTCAGCAATTCCTGGCAGAGAATATCCACCGCTGATTTCGCCCCTTTTTGCGCGAAGATTGCCGAGAGGGAATCGAGCGATTCGGCAGATAGTTTTGCCACAGGCCCATTCGCGGCATTCCCCTCGCCTCCTGAGCTTGCATATGCGGAGTAATCAAGCCCATCGGCGGTTATTTCTGTAGTTACTTCTGTTATTGATTCAGCGGTTTCCAAAATAGCTCCAGCTTCTTCTTGGTGATTTTGATTCATTCTTTTTTTCCTTAGCTCTAAAATATCTTGGCACTTAAATATTATGGCAACTTAAATATCATTCTTGGTTCAAGAGTGCTCTTCCGAGCAATTGATGAAAATGATAACCGGCAATTTCTCGGCGGACACTGAATCTACCGGTACTATAGTGTCTACTATGGAGATTGCGTTGAACTTCGTGGCAGATCTGGATATCTTCATCTTGAATTTGCTCCGCAACTTGAATGCTTTGATTTTGAAAATCTTCCGTACTAGCTAAGCCAGATCGGTCAAAATAAAAATCGAATACGACTCGGCATTTTTCCGGTCCCAGCGGCAGAACCAGATTGGTATCGAGTACCCCCTGATACCAGTTGATCATAAAGTTCGGATAAATCCACCAATAGGCGGCAAGATCACCGATTCGAGTCTGTTGAACTGCTTTATTATCAACGTCATCTCCTGCATTATCCCTGTCCCCATCTTTCTGGGAAGTTGAACTCTTCAAAGGAGAGGATTGCAGAGAGGTATGGCTATAAATAGTAGTATTATATTCTGAGTAATTGATAACACCGGCGAGGCCAGGATGAACCGTATTGACATGATACCCCCCATCGAGATAATTGTCGACATAAACCTTCCAGTTACAATTCAGATCATAGGCAACCCGTTTACAAAAGCGGAGATTATCCCAGTTTCTGGGAAGACTCCATTCCGGTAATGGGGATAAATAATCTTTTAACGTCGAAGTCGCTTGCCCCTGATGAATCCAACACCAGTTCCCCCAACGATCGAGAGGGATTTCCACCAATCCAGAACTCTCCCGGCAAAAATCCTCAACCCCATCAAACTCCGGTACCCCGCGCAGAGCACCGCGCAAATCGTATGTCCACCCATGATAGCGGCAGCGTAGCTTATTGACTTCTCCGCACGCGGAAGATAATAAGGGAGCAGCGCGGTGCCGGCAAATATTGTAAAATGCGCGCAGCATGCGATTCTCATCAGCGATGAGGAGGATAGGCTCCCCCGCTCGTTCGGTTGTCAAAAAACTCCCCGGTTTCGGCAATTCTTCCTCACGGGCTATCCATTGCCACGAATTGGCGAATATTTTGGCTTTTTCTAGTTCATAGATTTCTTCATCCCAATACCAATGGTTTGGAATGGTTTTCGCTCGAGCCAAAGGTAAATCGGGATTGAATCCGCTTTGACGAATCAGCAGTTCCTGGAATCTTCCTTCTTGTTTGCCTCCATTTTTTGTATCGCTTGACCCGGTTGTCATGGGGAAATTGCTCCTGTTATCTTATTTCTAATTGATTCTACTGCCTTTTAACGGCTCTGGCCATGTTCATGAGATCTTGCGGGCAAAATCGATTCTTCAACTTCTTTGCCATTTTCTTTATCTTGGTGACGAAATCAAACATTAGCAACCCTTTATGTCAAATCATTTCAACCTTTACAGATACTATTTTCCTTACACGATATTTCTTTGTTGTTTTAGAAAGATTCATTACCAAGCGACCATTCAGATAAGATAACCATTTTATGAAACAGGCTTCATCAAATAGCAATGGAGTAGTATGATAAATTATGGAAAAGATTTAGATTTTCGTAGCGGGTAGAAATCTTTTCAGAACATTCAGCAAAAAATTCAGCGAATAGGAAAGACCAATTTCGTTGTGAATCTTTCGCTCTCAATCCTTCGCTCTCAATCTATAGAACGGGAAAAGAGATAGTTTCGAATATGAAAAAGAATACAAAAACCACAAAAAAACACGAAAAGCAAACAGATTCTGCAATCGAAGTTCATTACTTCCATTATGAATCGCCGATCGGTTTTCTGTTATTATTTCATGATAAGAATGCTTTAATCGGAATTCAATTTTGCCAAGAGCCGATGAAACCTTTTTCAACGGAGCAGAATAAAAATCCGCAGAATGTGGCATTTTCTTATATCGATCATCGTCATTCGCCCAATGCTCCGCTCGCAAAAGTAATCGAACAATTAGATGAATATTTTGAAGGGAAACGATCAAAATTCACCGTTCCGATCGCCATTCAACATGGCACTCTATTTCAGAAAAAGGTCTGGAAAGCGTTGAGCACCATTCCTTTTGGAGAAACTTGGAGCTATAAACAGCTCGCCGTGAAGATCGGTCATCCAACAGCATTTCGCGCTGTGGGGTTAGCTAATCATCATAATCCGATTCCGATTATCATTCCTTGCCATCGGGTGATCGGTTCAAATGGAAAATTAGTTGGCTTTGGAGGTGGTCTCGATACAAAAGCTTCCCTTTTAGCACTAGAAGCGAATCGAAACATGACAATTTAATTCGGATCCCATGAGCAAAAAGACTGAGCAAATAGACCGGATATCGCCCCGGCGATTCGCTAGAGCTTATGGGACCGGACCACTTACTGGGAGAATCCTGATATTCGTTTTAGTCTTTTTTTGAGTTGAGCATGAGGATTAACAGATCCTTTTAGAATCAAATAGCTAACAGAATATCAAGAATTATTGGGGAAATTTATAAGAAATCGATTTTTTTTGATACTGGTCATCTAAATTAGATTTAAGGAATTGGTTCCTAACGGAGAATAATAAACCTCCCCAGAATATTGGATAGGTTATAGTCAGATTAGCCAAAATCTGATTAGAATGTTAACTAATCATACAATATCAAAAGGAATCAACATGATTCGTTGAAGTCTTATACTCGATGAAAAATTATTTTGACAAAATTCTTTCTTAAATAGTATTTTTCTCTTGCAATTGGTATCAATTATCGATCATACTATAGAAATACAAAACAGAATGAGTTAAAATGAAAAGATATTAAAAGTGAACAGATACCATAGAATGAATAGAAAGCGTATGAAAGGTTCTTCCGAATTTGATACCATTTTGAAATCGATCTAAATTCAGAAACTTTTTTTGATTATATCTTCAAATAAAAATATCTTCAAATAAATGAGATTAGTAGAAAAACATAATTCATGCAATGATCTTGGAGTCAAATAAAAAAGTTATTATTCATATTGATAGATCTTTAACAGAATTAAAGCAACCTAAAAACAAGATTAATCAGGATCAGATAAACAGAAGCAAAAAACACATAAAATGAGAATTCATCGACAGAACAATCAAAGAATAGTTGTTGATCGATAAACAAGTTATAAAAAATCAGAAAGATTGAAATCAGAACGAGCTGAATCAAAATTTTAATTGGGGGAGAAGCATGGCAAAGGGAAGAGGCGAT
>JAKBAI010000367.1 GCA_021809185.1 Planctomycetota bacterium | reverse complement strand
ATTACCCCGTGAAGAACATCACGATATTATTGGACAAATCGAAACGTTTCTCAAAGATGGCCAAAAAAATGTTTATGACCGTATTATCCATCGAGTCGAAAGGGAACTGATTATCCGTGCTTTAAAAACAACTCACGGTCACCAAGCGCAAGCCAGTGATTTGCTTGGTATTAATCGCACTACTCTCAGAAACAAACTTCGAGACCTTGGGATAATCCTTGATAAGGTAGTTAGCGACCGACCAGCAGAAGAAACAGTTCCTCCTACCTAAATTGGATCGGTTCTCGAGGCAATCGTTTTTTTTAATTGTTAATAGACAATTCGAGTTCCAGGCCAAAGACAAATTAGATGGTGCGCTTTAGTTCGTTTTAAAAAGAAGAAATTTCCCCACTCCAATTAGGGGGGCTAACACCCCCTTGTTCCCTGATTTTCATCCTATGCACTTTATCTCGATCGATAAAGTGGAATCTATGATAAGACCCTCTACTTTTCGATTATACCCTCTGAGCAGTTTTTTTTAACTTCGAAAACCCTGAGAAGGATTAACTTCTGTGATCGATCACCCTTTTATATTTTAGACCGATCTTAAATTGATTTTCTCTAGATTCGATTTTGCAAGAGCAATCTATCCTTAGTCAAAGTATGCAATGATCGCTTGTGTAAATACCCTTGAACGAATGATGAGCCGATCGTCAGCATGGCGAGATAGCATAATGAGAGATTGGTTTTCGAACAGAATCTCCACTTTCTTGTGGGCGGAAGAGTCGAATAAAGGATTCATGAGCTTATGCCCCCGTGTTCAACTTGCCTTTTGATAACATTAAACTTAAGCTAGTTGACTCATGACCGGTTGAATTCTTCTTCTCATTTTTCAACGTGACTCAACTTCCATTCGCTAAAATCCTATCAATTTGTTCTTTGCAAAGGTAATATTTCGGAATTATTATCGTCGATTCCTTCTCGAAATACAAAATATTTCTTGAACGTTTCTTGGAATCGCATTTATGGAGAAATGAAACAAAGAACTTAAAATCGCGAGATTTATGACATTTATTTGCTTTAGGGACTCAATTTTAAGCCCCAAGTATTCATTCCAAAGGGTAAAATTCCCTTGACATGATCAGATTTTGATCAAAAAATGCTTTTATCAATTCCTCTTTTTTGCTAATCTGTTAAAATACATAAAACAAAATTAAAATGACTGGGAATCAAAAAGAATAATCATCTTTTTTGAGAACTATTAAAAAGGATATGAATTTCTCATTTCATTCTAATGGATTTTATGATAAAAATAATTTGATATTTTAATTTATGAGAGAACCAACGTGAGAATATTATTAATTGAAGATCATGTTCCTATTCTTAAAGCACTCCGACAAGGTTTGGAAGAAGAGGGATTTGCTGTCGATATTGCAACCGATGGAATCGATGCCGATCATAAAGCTAGAACTACAAATTATGATGTGATTATCTTAGATCGAATGCTGCCTAATAAAGATGGAGATACGCTCCTAAAAGAATGGCGATCTTCTGGATTAACTACCCATATTTTAATGCTTACTGCTAAAGATAGCTTGGAAGATAAGGTTCATGGGTTGGATCTGGGAGCTGATGATTATCTGACCAAGCCGTTCGAATTTGAAGAACTTATGGCAAGAGTTCGTGCTCTGATCCGACGAAGACATCAGGTCAAGGATCCAGTAATTAGGATTTTCGACCTATCGATCGATACCTCTTCCCGAATTGTGAAAAGAGGAACACAAACAATTCATCTCACCCCAAGAGAATATTCGCTTTTGGAATTACTGGCTTTTCATCAGGGGAAGGTCGTTACTCGAACAATGATTTGGGAACATCTTTATGATGAATATGATGAAAGTACTTCCAATGTTGTGGATGTTTACATTCGCTATCTGCGAAACAAAATTGATAAAGGATTTTCTCCTCCATTGATTTTAACTCGCTGGGGAGAGGGATACATGATGCGCGGATCCGAATCGGATGGAGGCAATTTGGCTTCGGTCAATTTAACTGAAGCCGCCCCAGATTCAACCCAATATACCGATGTTTCTATGGCTGCGGCAATCGGATCAGGATCTGGTGGTGTTCAAAATCCGAATATGGAGATGAATTCAAATTCCCCGATTTCTCCCTCATTATCCTCTGTAAATTTCCCGAAATCATCCTCTTGAGTTGATGACTTTTTAACCTCCTGAAAAGCTCCATTAGCGAAAATGGAGCTTTTCAGGGTGGAAAGAATTCTCCTAAAACGAATCGATCTGGCAGTAATTAATCAATTCTCACAAATAATTTGTTTAGTTAAAAATCTCCAAAAATTCGATTGATTCTCGGCTATATTTAGAAGTCAGTTTATAATTAGATTAAATGGATGAATGGGGATAAGCCATCGATATATAATTCAAGAAAGATCGATTATTGAGTCCATCAAGAATAAATTGATAAATAACAATTAAAAGAGACACTAACGATTATCTAAATCAAATTAAATAGGAGTATGGATCATGAAATCTGTTCGAAGAACTCTTATACTAAATCTTTTCTTATTTCTAGTGCTCTCTTTTACTATTTTTTACATCTCCATTTTTGATTTACTTGCAGCAAATATCAAGGATAAATCGAATGCCACTAAACAGCTTTTGCAGAAACAATTTTCTGAGCAATGCGATGAATCGTTAAGAAGAGAAGCCCACACATTAGCAGGGGTCGTTCATTCTCAAATGGCTTTTGATGAATTGAGAAAATTACCTTTCCTGCATATGGGACTTTTAATCGCATCCACCACTCCATATGCCCATGCTCAAATACCCTTATGGGCATTTGAAACTCCGACCTGGGACAGAAAGTCTCAAGATTTATACTTTCAATTAATCACAAAAATCGAACCTAATATGGAAGTATTTAACCGATCCCAAGCTGCAACAAACTCTGAATTTTTACAGATTTCGAACGATATGGGTTCAACGTGGAGATCCCCATCTCTCAAAAATGAAAGTATGCCCCTAAAGCTTCTGGAAGATGCGAACGGAGAAAAGTTATATGAATCTTTTGACAATTTATTCCTGGATAATGGAACACAGGTAAGGCGAATAACCTTCCGAAGCCCTATTACTCGTAGCCGTTGGCAAATTTATCAAAATCGGCCACGCCGTGCAATCGAACATCCTGAAAGACTTGCCCTTCTTGGCTCAGGTTTGATTCACGGATTATCTCCGGTTATTCAACAACGAAATAATCGTGGATTCGGGCGTGGTCGGCCTCCAGGGGGAATGCCGCCTCCACCCCCTCCGCCAAAAAAATCTGAGGTTAATAACAAGCAAAATCCTTCAAAAGAATCATCACCGCCTGGATCCTCCTCTCGACCACCAGATTTTTTTGAACAAACCGTGCCCTACATCCATGTGCAAGTTGCTTGGGAGTTGGAAACGCATCCAACAATTCTTCTTTTGAAAGAAAAACTGGATGAACGGATCGAGATTCTAGAAAGATCG
>JAKBAI010000109.1 GCA_021809185.1 Planctomycetota bacterium | reverse complement strand
AGATTGAGAGCGAGGAAAATCTTGCTCGGCTCAAACCTATCTCATCGGCTCAGCAATCCGTTGCACCGTCACCCCAAAAAAAGGATGTGGATAAAAACTTAGCGGAGAATAGCAACCAATCGAAGGGTAGCGCAAAATCGAGTGAGCAAAAAGGGACTGATTGGCCATGTTTTCTCGGTCCAATGCATAATAGCAGTTCGAGTGAAACAGGGATCCTTACGAACTGGTCCGGTGATGGACTCAAAATTCTTTGGCAAATAAGTATGGGAATCGGTTACGCACCGATAGCAATTGCAAAAGGGAAACTCTATCATTTTGATCGAGAGGGGGATCATGCCGCTCTCACCTGCCGCGAAGCAGATTCGGGAAAACTTATCTGGAAAACAAAATATGCAACGGAATACACCGATTATTACGGTTACGATCCGGGACCGCGGGCCGGGCCTGTGGTTGATGGAGACCGGGTTTATGTACACGGGGTTGAGGGGATGCTTATTTGTTATTCTGCCGACAGCGGTAAAGAGGTCTGGCGTGTTGATACAAAAAACCAATACCATTTCCATCAGAATTTTTTCGGCGTGGGGAGTTCTCCAATTATCGAAAATGATCTAATTATCGTTCCGGTGGGGGGCAGTAAAAAGGGGGAAGAGAGACCAGATGATTTTCGAAAGGTTGAAGGGAATGGTACTGGGCTAATCGCTTTTGACAAATTCAGTGGTAAAGAAAAATATGCCTCTTCTAATGCTCTGGCAAGTTATTCGTCTCCGGTGATAGTATCTCAGAATAGTAAAAGATTCGGCTACTATTTTGCTCGACAAGGATTATTTGTATTCGAACCCCAGAGAGGAGAAGTGCTCGCACAGCTTTCTTGGCGAGCACGCTCTTTGGAAAGTGTGAATGCCGCAAATCCGATTTTTTTTGATGAATATGTATTTCTCAGCGAATGTTATGAAAAAGGGTCGATCTTATTAAAATTCGATACCAAAAACGGGCAGTTAAAGAAAATCTGGTCTGATGAAGACAAAGAACGAGACGAAAAGTCACTCATGTGTCATTGGAATACCCCCATTTATGATAACGGTTATATCTATGGTTGCAGTGGACGGCACGAAAGCCAAGCCGAGCTGCGCTGTATAGTTGCCAAAACGGGTGAAATTAAGTGGCGAAAGCCAGGACTATCTCGATCTTCATTGCTGAAAGTGGACGGTTATCTGCTCTGTCTTACCGAACGAGGCCAACTTTATCTTCTCAAGATCAATCCAAAAAAATTTGAATCGATTGCACAAATGGATGTTTCTGGTCTCGGTTATCCTTGTTGGGCTGCTCCTATTCTTTCTCATGGAAAATTATATCTGCGCGGCAGTAAAAAATTGTATTGTTTGCAGCTCGGCAACTGAATAGATTGAGGATATTGTTGCGAGCATGAATTGGATTTTTTAGGTTTGTTTTCAAGCAATTATATCTTGAGATTTAATGGTGCTTTGCCAATCGATTAGTAAAATCGATCCTGTTGAGCATCATCGAGTAATTCAGATCATGTAGATCAGGCGGATCAAGGACGTGATGGACATAAGTAACAAATAAGGTTTAGAATTGGATCATCAAGTCTAGAATTGTCGTTCAAATAAGTGTTCGGATAAGCGTTACTATCCAGAATTTGTGGAGGGTTGATCCGAAAAAGGGGAATTCATGGCAAGGACGGAGCCGTTGCGGATAGCGATATTGGGGGCCGGTCCCATCGGATTGGAAGCAGGAATTGCATCATTGCAAAACAACTGCGAAGTGACTATCTTTGAAAGGGGAGAGATCGCTCAACATATCGATCTCTGGGGGCACGTTCGCATGTTTACTCCATTTGGTTGGAATCATACTCAAGCCGGAAAAGAGCTAATTCTTCGGGAAAATCCAAAGCATGAGTTTCCTAGCGATTCCGATTATATTACCGGACAGGAATACCGTGAATCGTATCTGTTGCCTCTGGCGATGCTAACTCCGTTATCTAAGCATATTCAATTAGAAACAGAAGTAATTCATATCGGTAAGATGGGCATCTGGAAATCAGATGACCATCTGGCAGAAAAGCGCAAACAGAACCCCTTTCGCTTACTGATTCGGGATAATAAAGGGGCAGAAAAAATTGTTTTAGCAGATCTGGTTCTAGATTGTAGTGGAACCTATCGCTATCATCGCTGGTGCGGTGAAGGGGGTATCCCTGCACTAAACGAACGAAGTGCCGAACGTTGGATCGCTTACGGATTGGAAGATATTCTTGGCAAACAGAAAAACAATTATGCAAATAAAAGTGTTTTAGTCATCGGTGATGGCTACTCTGCCGCAACCACCATCTGTTCCCTGGCTAACCTAGCGGAAGATTACCCTGCTACTTGGACAATCTGGTTGAGCAGGCGATCTAAATCGACCCCTTTACCGCGGCTTAGTAGCGATCCTTTGAAAGAACGTGATAAATTAGCTGCTAGAGCTAATCACCTGGCAACTCGAGGGGAAGGAAACCTCGAATATCATGGTCAATCGATCATTGAATCGATTGAAACGGCGGGGGCAGATAAGGGTTTTAGTATTCAAGTTCAGTGTGCAGGTAAACCGGTCCATTATTTTGTCGATCGTTTGATTGCTAATGTTGGCTATCAACCAAATCGGCAACTCTTTCAAGAATTGGCTATCGATTTACCCGATTCGGATCTCCCTACTTTGATCCAGAAAGAGCCTAATTTTTTTGTTTTAGGAGCGAAAAGTGGTGGTCGAAATAGCCGGTTTCTTCTCAAACAGGGGTACGATCAAATTCGGGAAATCTTTAATCTTATCCAGAAAAAGAAGGGATTATATCCACTCAGGTAGATTGATCTCTAACACATAATGGTACAATAGAATGGTGCATGTGATTACGGTTAAGGAGTCGTATCAAGCAGAAGTATCCAATGGTGCATAATCAATGAAATTTTTAAGAAATATTTTAATGTGCCGGAATCATTTCATTTTTTGCCCTCTTTTGTACAATATCTCTTTCGTACAATAATAAAGAATATCTGAACGAGTCAACCATTATTTATTTTGCTAGGATGAAGGAGATCGATGGAGAAGATTATGGAGAGATATTCGCTAAAGGAGCGGAAATTACTATACCG
Source organism: Planctomycetota bacterium (assembly GCA_021809185.1). GTDB lineage: Bacteria > Planctomycetota > Planctomycetia > Gemmatales > Gemmataceae > JAKBAI01. The sequence continues at coordinate 14,068 of JAKBAI010000109.1, read as the reverse complement.
GATCTTACACACTCAACTTAAAAACTACCCAGAATTATTTGATAGTGAGTGGTTACACGATTTGCAAACCGATCTGCAAAAAGTAGCCCAACTAGAAGGGATCGACATTGGGGATCATGGCCAATGGGATAACTGGTTGATTCAAAATTGATGAAATCTCTCGATTTAGCCTCGATTTGTCTTGATGGTTTGTCTTGATGGTATGAAGAAGAGAAGAGACCTAATCACAAGAATTTTTATTACAAGAAGTCTAATTGCTGTTTTTAATGAAAGAGTTAAAATCATGAAAGTGATTAGAGAAGGGAAAAGATAGGATAAAGAAAACTTCAGGAGAATAGAAATTTCTTCTAGGCACCGAAAAGATTTCATGATTTACTTAGATTAAATAGTTAGACCAAGATACTTCATGGGATGATTGTTGTTAATAATCCTCGAATCCAGCGAGTTTAGAGGGAACGAATTCATATGATAGTTAAGAAACAAATACTAGAGACACTAGCATATTCCGCAACAAAATTCCCAGGGGAATTGGCCAAAATCTGTTCATTGGTGTGGAGGCAAAATGTTTCTCACCGATCGATTCAAATAAGGATGGAATACAAAACTTGGGTGTCATTCTTCTTTTTTTGGTTGGTGATCTGTTCTCCGAGCTGGGGCTGGGGGACCGATGGGCATACGATTATTGGTTTCATGGCGGAAGATCACCTCAAAAAGACGACTAAAGAAGCAATCCGCGATTTACTCGATGCCCGATCGATCGGTGATCCGCGAATCTGTACCTGGGCTGATCAGATCCGCTCTTCCGCCAATTACCGTCGTAAATATCCGAATCATCCCACCTGGCATTATATAAATATCGATTTTTTACAAAAAGATAAAAATTACCCTGTTGCCAAAGATCAAAATGATGTTCTTGGCGCAATTGAACGTTTTCGCAAAAAAGCAAATGATGTTTCTTTGAGCAAAGAGGAGCGAAAAGAAGCATTGATGTTCGTCATTCATTTTGTTGAAGATTTGCATCAACCTCTACATTGCACAACTCGAATGGATGATCGGGGGGGAAACTTACAAAAAATAAAAAGTTTTGCCGGAAAGGAAGATCGTCTGAACTTGCATCGAATTTGGGATGTCGATTTAATTAACTACGACAAAAAAGAATTAACAAATGTGGATTTTGCCAAGCGTCTAAATGAGGAAATTAAAGAGCCTGAATGGAAAGAATGGAGCAAAGGAACGATTCGAGATTGGGTCTGGGAGAGCCACCAATTAGGAAGTAAAGAGGTCTATTTTTTCAAGGATGGTAAAGAATTCCCCAAACTGGATGCCCCTCTGGTAGAATTGACCAAAAAGAACTATATCGACAAAAGTTTGCCGATCATGCGAATTCAACTGAAGCGTGCTTCCGTTCGACTGGTAAAAGTGCTGAACGATATTTACGAGATACCAGAGAAGAAGAAATAGTTTCGGTTAGTCCATATTCGATAATCGTTCCAAAAAAGAATTTTTTAGACCAGATCTATACAGGAACCCCCCCGATGAAAGCTCTAAACGACGGGAGTATTCTGGATCTTATTTCTCGCTTTTTGGTAATAATCAAGCGGAATCATGGGGGTCACTAAAAAACAATTGCCATTCCAGAGAATTTACTTTGTTAGTAGTGAGAGTTCTATTATTGATAGCATTAAAGAAGAGATAATATATTGAAAATCATCTATTCCTTGTTAGAACTTGGATATGAACTGTACTGATCATAGTAAGAAGAAAGCTTAAGAAGAAAACTTAAGAAGAAAGATTAAGAAGAAAGATTTTTTGCCTTTTCATGGCTAGTATGATAAAGCCGATCTAAATTTAGTTAAAGTAATTAGAAGGGTTGCTCATTAGCAATTATTATTAGCATTATTTAGCATAATAAGTAAGAGATTGTTTTCTGAATTCAGAAAAGGAATCTAGGATGACAGCAGTCATAAGTCCCGCAGTACAGAATTATCTGAAAGCGATTCATCGACTGGGCGGAGATAGCAAGGTTGTATCTCCAACAGATATTGCAATTCAGCTTGGGGTGAGCCACCCCTCGGTCACCGGGATGCTCAAAAGATTACACGATGCGAATTGGATTGTTTATGAGTCTCGTAGTGGTGCCAAATTAACCGATTTGGGAGTCAGCGAAGCCCGTCGTGTTATCCGAAGACATCGACTTATTGAATTGTTTCTCACGCGAGTTCTCGGATTGGATTGGAGCGAAGTGGATGCAGAAGCGGAAGCTTTGGAGCATGCAATTTCCCCACGATTGGAACAGGCACTGGCCGATTATCTTGGAGATCCTCTAGAAGATCCACACGGTCATCCCATCCCCACTTCTTCAGGTGAGCTTCATCGACGCCATTTGATTTCCCTTGCGGAAGGATTACCGGGCCAAAAAATGATTATTCGGGAAGTACAGGATGATGATCCCGCTCGTTTACGCCGTTGGCAAGGTCTCGGCTTGATTCCTGGTAATCTAGTAACGATTCACTCGTTACAAGAATTGGATGGAATTTTTGAAATCTCTGTCGATCACACCATTATTCATCTCTCACGTGAAGGTATTTGTGGCTTACGAGGGGAATTCTTGCCGGGATGAAATCTGCACTCTAATTTACCCGGATTTTTGCTATTATAATTTGACCAATCGATAAAATCGGACTAGGTTTGAATAGCGAATATTTGTGCGAATCCCGGATTTATTTCACACAAATTACTTAATATGAGGGTAAGTTTATATGGTTTTGTTACTTCCTCCAGTGTTTTCTTGTAATCTGGCAGCTTTGAGTATTGCAGTTTTGTATTACTCCTGGCGAGACGGTTATCATAAAAAACGCAATGAAGAAAAAAAACTGCGTGAGCGCGTAGCCTATATGCTTTGGGTTGCAGCCAATCGCTGTTGATCTTTTTGTTATTAATGATAAGCATCGGTCCAGTCTTTCCGTTCACTACTCTGGATTCAACTGTTGATGTTTAGAATCATCGACTCGCAAAAATCGTTCACTCCCCCTCTTTTCTTTTTTTTCTATTCTTGGCTTTTCTGTTTTCTTTTTCTGGTTAATTTTACGCAATTTTTGCTTTTTTCTTCAACCATTTCTTCAATGGTTTATTCAATTCGTGGAAAATGATTCATTTCAATGAGTATTTAGAGGCAGTTTCCTATAATCCAAACGAAGTGATTTCGATTTATCATCGAGAGAATCGATCGAGACTCTAGATATTGCGATTTTGATCTTTCAAAGCGAGGTGTATGGAGAATCATTGAGTGAAAGTTACGACTGGCAAGATTGCCCGTCCTTCTGGCAAGCGAATTAACAAATGATTCATAAATAAGCTATAGTTTCATTTTCTTCGAATCGGAACTAATTCTCTGATTATGGGACAACCACTTAGGATAATCGATCTTCGTACTCGATTTCTTGAGTCTATTTTGTCTGGATAGCCAGAAAGATAAATGTAAATTTCAAAAAGCAATTTGTCAAAATAATCCTTCCAAGAAGAAATCGGTTATTTAAATATAAATTATAATTTTTTAATAATTAGGTTTTTTTTGAATATTTTGAAATCGATCTAGTTTTTTCTATTATCTCTCTAGAATAAAGGAACTTGAAAATAGGGCAATACTTCTTACGGGATAATTAAGAGATCAAATGAATAAAATATTTATTATCAAATGGGTTTCCTTATCGTTGATAGTCAGTTTGCAAACTATAGTGTGGACTGGAGAGGGGGCTGGGGAAAAATCTTATGGCTTTTTATTTTCACCCAACTCGACATCGGCGCAAGACAAAGCTCAAGAGACAAAGCAAGAAAATAAACAGGATGTCAAAGCGAAGCAAGTCCCGAAGAAAAAAAGAGGTTTTGGTGACCAAAATTATGTGAAGGATAGTAATGAATTGCAGTTAAGTATTGAAGGTCCGATCGATGCCGAATTTGCACCGATCGTAGGAAAACTAACTACTTTATTTTACGAATGTTATCCTAAATTACTCAAACGGTTTGACAATCCAAAACTACCCTCAGCTAAACATGTTAAATTACGATTTCGTCCGGCGGTGAATGTTCCGGCCTACTGCGTCAATGATACCATCACCATTAGTATGGATTGGTTAAAAAAGCATCCGGAGGACATCGGCTTGCTGACCCATGAATTGACTCATGTGGTGCAGCATTATCCTGGAGGTCAAGCTGGATGGATGGTCGAAGGGATAGCAGATTATGCGCGCTTTTGTTATGGCCCAGAAACGCAACCGGGTTGGAGTTGGAATCGGCGATTGGGTGCCAGAAATAAATTTGATCAAAGTTATACTGTTACTGGTAAATTTTTATGGTGGCTTGAAGAGCATTATCCAAAAAGTGTCGATAAATTACACCAAAATTTACAAAATCGAACTTTTAGTGTTGACGACTTTAAAACAATTACAGGCAAAGAGATCAACGAACTTTGGGAACAATGTTTAAAGGATCAAGATAAGAATTCAAAAAGTTCTCCCAAATCAAGCAAATAAAATAATTGCCAATGAGGCGATTGATTTGATGTTTGTTATCTGTTGCCCTCTGTATTTTAGAATCTGATTTCTCCAAGGGGTGAAAGTTTTTGAGCTATTTTCCTACGGATTTAAATCGGTCTCATCCTACGATTTAATAAATGGGTATCTGCGGATCGATTTCTCTTGACCACGCATCGATTCCACCAGCTAGAGAAACTACATTTCGCAATCCGGATTTTTGTAATATTGCTGCACCACGAAGGCTACGCACTCCGTGGTGGCAATAAACAACTATCAATTCTGCTGCTGTTGCTTGCGAAATTTCAATTACTTCATCGACCCGGGATCCCAATTCTCCCAGTGATATCAAAATACTATTCGATAAGTGAGTTAGCTGATGTTCCCATTCCTGTCGAACATCGAGCAGAACGATTTTTTGGTCATTTTTCAAGAACTCATCTAATTGTTGAACCGATATTTCTAGCATGCTGACTCCCCCCATTTTATGTTTAATGCAGGAACTATTGGTAGTCTTTGAACAGAATACTACTAATAAAACCGTTTTTTGATTTTTTTTAGCAATTTTATTTGAGTAAAATAGGAAAAAATGAGGAGTTTGAGAATAGGAAAAAAGAGTCAGATAATTGAATGTTCGTTTGAATGAATTTCCAACCCAGAGGTTTTTAATACAACGAATAGCTAGTTTAGGGAGGCGGTCTATAAATTATTAAAAATTATAAATAGAAAGATTTAGCTCGTTGTCTTCCTATTGAGGCAGATAATTATTAAACTAAATAGTGTTGACTGAGAAAATAAAGATAAATTGACAGGCAAGAATACTCCGATGCAAGATTTTTTAAAATGGTCCCTACCTCTTTTTCGTGTCTTTGGCATTCGCGTACGATTGCATCTACTTTATATCATGCTGACACTCGCATTGATATGGCGGACGGTAGCTAATGCTAATAATCCGAATGAGGCTTTTAATTATATTTTGATCTGGGTCGTCGTTTTATTTATTTCTATATTGTTGCATGAATTTGGTCACTGCTTTGCAGCGCGGGCAGTGAATGGGGACGCCGATGAAATCCTGATGTGGCCTTTGGGAGGACTCGCGAGCTGCGACGTACCGCATACCCCTTACGCTAATTTTATCACAGCGATTGGCGGTCCCTTGGTTACCCTGGCCATCTGCGCTATCTCCGCCATTATTCTATTTTTTAATCAATTAATGATCCCCTTAAATCCTTTCGATAATCGATCACTTGCTAGTCCAGAGCTATACTCTTTTAAATCGGGGAAGTACTCTGTTCCTGCGGACGAACAACCGATTCGCGTGGTTCGGGCTGGGACAGATGAGTCGAACTATGGCCCAATTATCAAAGTTGGGAATCAATATTTTGTAATCGATGTCGATACAAAAAAAGTTACCGAAGTGGATCTTATTAGCGCCCCAACGTATCCAAATTGGGTTGCCTGGGTTGCCCGAATCTTTTTTCTCAATTATATCTTATTTCTTTTTAATTTAATTCCTGCCTTTCCGATGGATGGCGGTCGTGTGTTTCAAACCTTCATGTGGTCGAGGACCAATTACCATACGGCGATGGTCCGTTCTTGTTATCTAGGGATGATTTGTGCCGCTATTTTTATCATCATTTCAATTGCTTACGATAATTTTATGCTCAGTTTTCTGGCTCTTTTTATCTTTTATCATTGCCAGAAAGGATTAATAACTTTGGAGCAATCGGAATCGGAAGGATTATTTGGGTACGATTTTTCTCAAGGGTACACCAGTTTAGAAGCGGGTGAAGAACGTTCTGTCAGAAAAAAATCGCCAGGATGGTTTGCTCGCTGGTCTGCAGCACGAAAAGAACGAAAGCGAGTCAAGGAAGAAGAAACAAAATTGCAAGAACTTTCACGAATGGATGAGCTACTCGAGAAAGTGCACAACAGTGGTTTGCAATCGCTAACGGATGAAGAACGGCGATTCATGACGCGAGTAAGCAATCGGTATCGCCAGAAAAAATAAGTTACACCAAACCCGCCAAGATTATCAGTACTATATATACCCAAATACACCGTAATATTCATATCGATCAGGAGATAGGATTGACCAAACGAATTGAACCGAGAACATTAAAAGGATTCCGCGATTATTTGCCCGAATTAATGCTACCACGCGAACAGATTCTTCATATCGCCAGGACGATGTGCCGAACGTATGGATTTTCGCCAATCGAGACCCCAGCGCTGGAATATGCAGAAATTCTTCTAGGCAAAGGGGGAGAAGAATCGGATGGGTTGATATATCGATTCAAAGATCACGGCGATCGGGACGTTGCTTTGCGGTTTGATCTCACGGTGCCGTTTGCCCGTTTTGCCGCGCAGCATATTAACAAAATCGGCGTCCCTTTCAAACGTTATCACTTCGGACCGGTTTGGCGTGGGGAAAATACAGCTCATGGTCGTTATCGGGAATTCTGGCAGTGCGATTTTGACTGTATTGGAACCGCTTCCAATCAAGCCGATATTGAAATTGCTCTGCTAATTCATGATCTTCTAAATGCTGTAGCAATGGCATGTGACCTGGAATCGTTTGAAATCCGGATCAATAATCGCTTACTGTTAAATGGCTTATTGGCAGCATTGGGGTTATCTGACAAAGCGGTGCTGATTTTGCGTTCCTTAGACAAACTGCTCAAAATCGGTTTCGCCGCCACTTGCGCGGAGATGGTGGCCAAAGCAGAAATTACCCCCGAACAAGCCGAAAAAGTGGTTGGCTTGGCCAATATTCGCGGTACGAATTCAGAAATATTGAGCCAGGTGGAAAATCAGTTCCCGCCCCAGCCGCAAACCAACGAAGGCATTGCTAAATTGCGTGAGTTACTCGATGTGGTGCGGGTATTGCAATTGCCAGAAGAGCGATTCCGTATCGATCTATCGATTTGTCGTGGTTTGGATTATTATACAGGCACCATCTACGAAACTTTCCTCGGTGGTACGTACTTAGATGAACAGGGTCAAGAAAAACCACTCGCTGGTTTTGGCAGTATCTGTTCGGGGGGCCGCTACGATAATCTGGCCGGGTTGTATACGAGTCAGGTTTTACAAGGGGTTGGTGCCTCGGTAGGACTAGATCGACTAATTGCGGCATTGGAAGCGGCCAAAAAGCTACCAGCAACTTCTACTCCCGCTTCGGTTTTAATCACTCAGTTCGATGCAAAATTCTTTGAGAAATATCAACAATTAGCGTATCGATTACGCCAAAATCTCATTGCTACCGATATTTTTCCTGACGCCAAAAAAATTGGCCAGCAATTGCAGATTGCCGAAAAGCGTGGATTTCGGATTGCGGTTATTGCGGGGGGCAATGAATTTTCGCAACAGCAATGGAAAGTCAAGCTTTTGCAAACCCGTGAAGAGCTTACCGTTGCTGATGCTGAAATCGTTTCCGTCCTTCGAAATTGCTTAAAAGAGTAATCTTTGCTTGGATCGCATCGAATCGATTTGTATAGTATCTTTTTAGAATTAGGAAAGTTATTATGGCGATTCTGGTGGGAATTGATCTGGGCACAACCAGCATTTCAGCGGTTGCGTTTTGTCTAGAAAATAAAAGGCGGTTAGCCACCGTCCACCAAGCAAACCATACCAACATAACAGCGAAAGCCGATCAGCTTAGAGGTTATTCCGAATGGGATGCTGATAAAATAGTTGCTACCGGTCTCGCAACGTTAAAACAATTGGTAGATGACCCTGCGGTAAGCTCTCAAAAACAGAAGATTGTAGCATTAGGGGTAACCGGTCAGCAGCACGGAATGGTGCTCACGGATCATCGAGGGGAAGCGATTTCCCCGTTGATTAATTGGCAAGATCGGCGTTCGGAACAGCTCATCCCAGGAGAAAAGTTCAGTTATCGAGACCAAGCGCTAGAACTGCTTGGCGAATCTGCATTTCAAACGCATGGGTGTTCGCTCGCTAGTGGGTTCATGGTAACCACGTTATTCACTCTGGGCAATCAAGGGCAGATCCCCGATCATTCAATGGCCTGTTTTATAATGGACTATTTTGTCCACAAGCTTATCAACTCCACCAAGAGCATGGATGCGGATAAAGAGAGAATCTTCCAAACCGATGCTACCTGCGCAGCAAGTGCAGGAATCTGGAATCTAGAGCAACAATGCTGGGATAAAGAAGCGCTGAGACGATTAAATTTAAGAGAATCTTTACTGCCACAAATCTGCCCGTCCGCAACGATAGCGGGTCATGTATCGACAGCGATCGCAAAAGAAATCGGTATATCCATAGGTACACCGGTTACTATCCCGTGTGGCGACAATCAAGCTAGTTTTCTCGGATCGGTATCAAACTGGACAGAAGGAGTTCTTGTGAATATCGGCACAGGAGGGCAAATTTCTGTAAATACGAATCGATTGAATACGAAAGTCGGGAATAAGATTGTCGAACGCCGACCGTTCTTTGATAACACTCAATTACTCGTCTGTGCTGGATTGACGGGGGGCCGAGTATTAGCCGATTGGGAAAGGTTCTTCCATGAAATTGGCGAACAGCTTTTTGGGCAATCGAGCGGGCCGTTATTTGAGAGACTGTTGCAGCTCGGGGAAGATACGTATCGGGGCATCGAGTCAGGAAAATTGTCCGAGGAACCGATATTTTTACCCTATTTTCACGGTACCCGCCATCAACCCGATCGGCAAGCAGAGATAAGAAATCTCCGAGGAGGAAATTTGACCCCAGGTCATTTAACATTGGCTTTGATCCAAGGAATGGTATCATCGTTCCAAGAAGGATATGAAGCCCTTTTGGCAACAGGAGAAGTTCCTCGAAATAGGCTGTATGCTTCGGGGAACGGTGCGCGAAGCAATCGATTATTTACAAAATTAGCTGCACAAAAATTCGCTTTGCCACTCCAGATCCCTGCTGCTTCCGAAGAGGCAGCATTTGGAGCCGCTTTATGCAGCGGGGTTGCCTGCAAGGCCATTCCCTCTTTTTCCGCGGTTAGTCATCTGATTGAATATGAATTCTAGAAGAATCGTTATCTAAATAGTCAAATAGTCATTTGAAATGTGGTAAAGTGATAAAGATATCGATTTACTTCAATTACTTATATTAGTAATCCATGGACGATACATTGTTGGCTTTATAAAAGGCTTTATCAGAGAATGAATTATCCAAGCGTTGGCTTTATGAATGCGACAATTAAATGACAGGAAAAAAGGCTGAGCAAATCATATCCAATAGTAAACGGAAAGAGAAATAATCGATGGAAGAACCCTATATCGCGTTACAGGTATTGATGATGCCCCGAGATGCGAACACCAATCCGACAATAGTTCCAGATATTGGCCCTTCGCCGTTATACGCAACGATATTCGGAGGGGTTATTTTAAGTCATATTGACGTTGCAGGAGCCATTGCGGCGAAACGTGAAGTATTAAGAAAAGGGGGCCGCGAAGATCTCCTTTTTGTAACCGTGGCTATTAATCGAGTCGAATTCAAGCAACCGGTTTTGGTGGGGGATCTCGTACGCTTTCAAACTCATCTAGTTAAAATCGGCAAAACATCGATCACGATCCATATCGAAGTCATCGCGCAAAGAAATCTGAAAGAATTGCGAGTAACCGAAGCAGAAGTGGTCTATGTTGGTTTACAATTGGTCAATGGCGAACGAAAGCCAGCGGCATTGATCCCAGGCCAGGATCAAAGCTTGTAGCCTGATCAAAGACATAGACTTCTGAATTGGAGATAGCGGCAAGCAGCTAGACGATTATAGATTTTAGTGACGTAAGAACAAGAAAATTAGTCGCGGAGTGGTGGAGTCGGCGAGCAGGGTAGTCGTATGTAATATTTAGCCAAGGAAGAATATGGAGAAATATTCGCGAAGGCTATTACTCACTCCGATTGTGAATTTCCGTTGTGACTAAATTATTTTGATTTTAGGTACGGAGATCGGAGAGATTGCCTCAAAGAGGCAAATCTTGATTCAGAAATCGATCTCTCAACAAGGGAGAATCATTTGAACAAAATAGTCGAAAACAAAAAGGGGCGAAAGCGGAGAACGATCAAGCCGCATGACGATCTTGATTCGAATTAAACTCTGCTTCAAAAAGAGGACCGAGAGGAACTGGCCAATTATCGGGACCGACTACATTCCCGTACCCGCCTTCCCAGCGATGTTCTTTGAAATTGTCAAGAACCCTGTGAGCAAGAGCCAGAGCGGCTCGACCAGCAACGCCGGTAACACGAGGGGAGCGTTTTTTCAGGATGCAGTCGACGAAGTCTTTCAGCTCGCAGGTCAATTGATCGACCGGTTTACGGCAATCGAGTTCCAAGGTCTGTAAATGGCGGTGGAAGATTTCATTTTTGAGATTAGCTCGGCGGGCAGGGTCGAGATGGGAGAGCTGGAGCCCATTTTTACGCAATTCCTCAGAGGGCTGCACTAAAACCAGAGACTTTTGCACAAAATCGATACCGGCATAGCCTTCGGGTGCCCAAATTCGCAATCGGCGTTTTGGTTTAGGGCTAACTCTGCTAGCGGTAACATGGGCAGTACAACCATTGACAAATTGGATACGAGCATTGACAAAGTCTTCGTGCCCACCAAAAACAGCAGCACCGACAGCGGAAACCGAACTGACCTCATCGCCGTTGAGCGCTAACAATAGATCCAGATCGTGGATCATTAGATCAAGGACAGCGCCAATATCGGTCGAGCGCCCGGTAAAAGGTCCATGTCTTTCAATTTCTACAAATTTAGGCTGGATCGGTCGACCAATCAGCTCTTCAAAAGCGGGGTTGAATCGTTCGATATGGCCAATCTGAATCGGGGCTTTCGCTTTGCTGGCGATGGCGATTAAATCATCGGCTTCTTGCAAGGTGGTGGCAATCGGTTTTTCAACAAAAGTAGGAATCCCGCGTGCCAAGAATTCCTTAGCCACGCGATGGTGGTATACGGTGGGGACAACAACAGTAACCGCATCGACCCGATCGTAGAGATCCGCAAAATGGTTGAATGCTTTGGTGCCACACTTTTCCGCTACCATGGTAGCTTGTTCTAAAGAGGTATCAACCACCCCAACCAATTTCACCTGAGACATTGTTGACAAAATTCTAGCATGTTCTTTGCCTAGATGACCAACTCCAATTACGGCCATTCTCAAAGTGGAATTTCTTGTCGAATGCGGAGTAGAAGGGATCATTGCCGATTGCATGGTAGATTCCTTGAAAGAAAGAAAGGACATAGAAGAATTAGACATAGAAGAATTGAAATCATCCTCGGCAGGATTCTGAGATTGGGATTCTAAAAATTCAGATGATCGAGGGCTTTTTCGGTTCTCATTAATATTCAATTGGTTCAAATTATTTGCTCGGTTCAATTGATGCCTTTCATATTAAGTAAATCTTGTTCTCATCAATACTTACCAGCCTCACCGATTTAAGATCGGTAAGGGCTAAGCAGCTCGGCGAAAATTTCCATTTGGTTTCAACCCAAAAACCCCTTGATAGATCTTGCTTGCCAATTCAATATTTTGAGGATGGCCTGTCCTGCAAGCGATGACATGACCAACCAAATCAAAGCCACACAGACCCAGGTCGCCTATGAGATCGAGAATTTTATGACGGGCAGGCTCATCGGCAAATCGTAATGAGTTATCGATAGGGCCGTGATTGCCAAAGACTAAAAGTTCTTGATAGGTTAAGTGCCGTCCAATTCCCATTTTTTGTAACTGTTCTGCTTCCGATTCGAGAACGAAAGTGCGACAGTTTGAGATAGCAGAGATAAAAGTTTCAGGAGAAATCGTTTCAGAATGGGATTGAGGCGGTATTGGAGAACGGGGCCCATAATCGAGAAAATAAGTAATTTTGAGTTGATCTCCCGAGTCGGGGTAGAAGCCGATAGAAGCCCCAGCATATTCCAGAATAATCGGGCGATGAGGTGCCCAGCGCGTAACAAACCCATCTTGTAAACGGAAACCTGTTGAGACAATCTCTTGGCAAAACCCAGCAGCAGACCCATCCAATCCAGGAGGTTCAGGACCATTCAATTCGATATAACAATTATCGACTCGTAAACCCCGCAGGGACGCTAGAATATGTTCAACTAGGGTAACTTGGATAGGGGCGTTACCCAGAGTTGTCCGCCGATAGGTGCCAGTTACTTCGCTGACATGGGCGCCAACAGTCGCTGAAGGGGAAAGATCGGAGCGGATAAAAATTAAGCCTGTATCCGCGGGAGCAGGCAATATTCGAAGCTGAATCGGTTTTCCGGTTACAAAACCGGTCCCATTCAGTTTGATCGGTGCAGCAATTGTTCTTTGCCGACGATAACCTAAACGTTTCACTTTTACGCCTTCGTTATCTGGAACGTCTGTTGATACCTAATCGAGGACAATCCATTATCCTGACTCTCATATCGGCTTTCCAGACCAGGAACGATACTTAAATTTAGATATTTTTGGGCGAATAGGGAAAATAGATCCATCTGCAGAAATCCGTTAATTTGGAACGAATCCATAAGTTCAATAATTGCAACAGAGGGCGAAGATTCCAATCATTGTTTTCCTGGAGGTGTTACCACACCGTTCGGTACAGGCGGTGTATTCCCGTTCGGTGGAGGAGTTCCCGTATTTGGTCCTGGTTTTGTGGCAACGGGTCTTCTTTCATTGAGGACTTTAACCATAATATCGGTTAAATCGATATTTTTGCGTACGTAAAATGGCCGCATCGATAGTGTTTGAAATAGCATTAAACTTGTTGTTTCATTGGAATATCTCTTCCCTTCATCAATCGTATCGTTATAACCTACGATTAAATCAAACCCATAATAGGGGGCCATTTCTTTACAAAGTAGATGAATATCTTTGTAAGTTTGTTTAAATGTTTCTGATTTCAGACTTTCCATTTCGCTGGCAGTATGCCGAGCAAACTTCTTGAATTCCGATTGTTTCTGCTCAAAAATGGAATCCAGTTCATCTTTTTTATTCAATGAGGTTTCTGCTTTGGCTTTCGCTTCCAATACTCCCAATTCTTTGCGAAAGTTTTCTGCTAACTGATTCGCTAACTTGACTCGTTCTTCGTATTTTTTCATCTCATTCTTGGCAAAATCATAATTTCGTATTACCTTGGCCAGATTGAAAACTCCAATCGTTGGTCGTGTTTGTGAAGGGGGAGGGGGATTTTGGCCTTGAAGGCGATTCCCTGAAGTCGTGATAACTGTCATCCCCATCATCAACAGGAACATGGTTGAATAAAACGAAATCCTCTTCTTCATATATTTCTCCTGTGTTCTAAAGTTTGCCAATTCTAAAATCCATAGATTCAACGGGTGTTCTCACCAATGTTCTCACCAATGTTCTCACCAGAAATTAATTTTGCGTAATTCAGTTTTGATTATCAAAATATAGCAAGTTTTACAATCCAACAATGGATGATCATTCCAACACCGATATACTCGAACACCTTATTTCGAACAAAGAAAATAGAATCTGGAAAAGTTTGAGATACTAGTACATATCCTGGACCAAGGTTTCTAACAGAAT
>JAKBAI010000108.1 GCA_021809185.1 Planctomycetota bacterium | reverse complement strand
TGAAGCCTTTCTTATCTTCGAAGTCTTTACCTTTGAAGCCTTTCTTATCTTCGAAGTCTTTACCTTTGAAGCCTTTCTTATCTTCGAAGTCTTTACCTTTGAAGCCTTTCTTATCTTCGAAGTCTTTGCCTTTGAAGCCTTTCTTATCTTCGAAGTCTTTGCCTTTGAAGCCTTTTTCTCCTTTGGATTTTCCTTTTTTCCCTTTCCCCTTTTTCCCCTTTTTCCCTTTTTTATCTTTGCTATCTTTTTGATCCTTACTATCTTTTCCTGGTTTAGCAAAGGTAGTATCAGGGGAACCAGCCAACATGATAGCTAGCATCCCAGAACAAAGAAGCAAAGCGCCAAAGATATGGCGATATCGATTCATAAGAAATCTCCTTATATTACGTTGAGCAAGTAGCAAGTATTCGCCCAGTCGCCCACTCGCCCACTCGCCCACTCGTTCAATCATTTTTAAAAACAAAGCTGAAAAATAGCTTTGAGTATGAAATAGGCGATTTCTGTGCCAAAAAGTTTATAAAGTCGAGCAGATGGTGGATAATAAATCATAACTAATTACAAATGAACAAGTTGTGATCAAAGATCGTCGAGGATTTACGAATCCGATTTGCTATCAAATTTAAGAGTTGGCGAGTGATTTGAGAAGCGAATTTCCCGGAGAATGGGGAGATTCCTGCTCAAATAATTCCAACGGAATTCAGATCGTTGAGTTGATTTATTGATCTTTTCAAGAGTGCAAGCAAAAGTCCTATCTGTTTGATTAAAATAAAATAAACGGCAAATTCCTGAAATAGCGAATCGTTTGACAGATTGTCTGGCAGATTAGGGATCCCATGCCGAGCTTAACCTTTAGAATTAATGAAATTCGATTGACGAAATTTAATTTCGTTGGGTATAATATATATGTAGACGATCGAGTCTTCCTCTCTTGATCGAATCGACGATCAATTCTGGAAAACCTTTTTTGGAGGATAGGACCATGTTCATTCCCTCTATTCTGACTATTCTTGGAAACCCATTCGAAAATTCGGGGGAGATCAAGAATCTATTTCCATTGGAAAGGACTCACACTTATGAAACCAACTAGAGAAGTAACGAACACGACAAAAAGTTCGGCAATTGGCAATGCGGACCAAAAAGAAGACAGTGGAGCAAACTCAGGAGAAAATAATTTCGCAAGAGAATTAGTAAGAACAGAAGTAGGAACTATTGTACCCGCAACCGAGAAAAACTCGAAACAGGTTCAGATCAGTTCTGGAAGTTCGTCGATATTCAATTTGACTGGACTTCAAGAATCGATTCCGGTTCCTATCCGGGGGCGGCATTTGCTAGGGAGCCAATGGCGAGAAGGGGATCCAAAAAGCACTGAGATGATGGTGCGCCAGTCTCCGGCACAGCTCGGTGTTGAGGTGGGGCGATTCCCAGTCGCTAAGGAAAGTGAAGTGGAGGAAGCGGTCGGTTGTGCCAAAAGAGCATTTCTTCATTGGCGCAAGATAAGTAGGATCGAGAGGGCCGAATGTTTTAACCGATTGGCAAAAATCATCGAATCCCAGATCGATTCGCTAGCAGAATTGATGGCATGGGAAGTAGGGAAGACTCTGAACGAATGCAAAGCCGAAGTGATCGAAGGCTTGCATATGGTGCAATATGTGTTTGGAACGGGCCGAATGCCTACGGGTCATCTTGTGGCCTCCGAGATTAGCGACAAAGAGGCCATGATCTATCGGAAGCCGCGTGGAGTGGTAGCAGCAATAACCCCGTGGAATTTTCCGTTTGCGGTGCCGTTGTGGATGCTTGGCCCCTCTTTGCTTGAAGGAAATACAGCGGTTTTCAAACCGTCCGAGGATAGCCCTGCGATCGGTCAAAGGTTAGTAGAATTATTCCTCGAAGCAAAATTCCCAGCGGAGGTGATTCAGCTTGTGCATGGCGATGGTAAAACAGGGGAATGTTTAGTTAAACAGGAAGATGTGCAAGTAATATTATTCACGGGAAGCTCGGTTGTAGGTCAACGAATTCAGGAGTTATCGGCGAGTAAGAAGGATCGAATTGTCGCAGCGGAAATGGGGGGTAAAAGTGCGGTGATGGTTTGCTCCGATGCCCGTTTGGAGTTAGCGGTTTCATCGGCATTGATCAGCGCCTTCAAAACCAGCGGCCAGCGCTGTGTCTCGGCAGGACGAGTATTGGTTGCGGAATCTTTACTTCCCCAATTTACGCGCTCTCTGGTAGCGCGCACGAAACAGTTAAAAATAGGGCATCCTTTTGATCCACGCAGTTTTACTGGACCGTTGATCAATGCTTTTGCGGTCGAGAAAGTAATGCAATATAATCAGCTTGCGGCTAAGGAAGGGGCTGAGATTTTACTTCCCGGAGAAATAGTGCAAAAGCCCGAACTTCAACAAGGCTACTATGTCTCTCCCTGTATCTATCAGATGAAACATCGTCCAGAAAGCCGATGTTTGCGCGAAGAGGTTTTTGGCCCCCATCTAGCCATTATTCCTTTTCATGATTTAGACGAAGCAATCGAAATTTATAACGATACGGATTATGGTTTATCGATGTCGGTGATTACCGAAGATTTTCGAGTAATGCGAAAAATCCGTGAAGAATGTGATTTCGGTATGGGCTATGTAAACCTTCCTTGTATTGGTGCTGAGGTCCATCTCCCCTTTGGTGGGGTAAAACGTAGTGGGAATGGTCATCCTTCCGCTGCGGGCTTGGTCTCAACTGTAACGCATCAGGTGGCCTGGACTCTTAATCATGCGACAGAAATAAAAATGGCTCAGGGCCTGGAAGTTAATTGATTATTGACAAAGAAAAGAATCGCGATTATCTGATTTTCTTTCAAAGGAAGTGGAATAGCCGATCTATATAATTGTATTTAATCTAGGAGAAAGAAACAGGAAATAAACAGAGAGAAATTCAACGGAATCGCCCTGTTTCATTCTTATTACATAAGCAGGAATATTCCAGATCTTCTTAGTTGATAGAAAGTAAAATGAAATAAAAAGCAAAAAATGTCGATCAAAAGAATCGACAAAAAATCGACAAAAAATCGATAGGTAGGAGGAGAAGACTCATGTGGCATTATGATGGACAAAAAGTACCCGATATTCGGACTTCTTTACCTGGCCCACAAGCAAAAGAATTATTGGGGCGTGATACTCTTTATGTTTCCCCATCGTATACCCGTTTTTATCCATTGGTGGTCAAACGGGGCAGTGGGGTGGTCATTGAAGATGTGGATGGGAACCTGTTTCTGGATTTCACGGCGGGAATTGCCGTCACTGCCAGCGGTCATTGTCACCCAGAAGTTGTGGCAGCGATCCAGGATCAAGCGACGCAATTAATCCACATGTCTGGGACCGATTTCTATTATCGTCCCCAGATCGACCTAGCGGAGAAACTCGCCAAACTAGCACCAGGTCCATCGCCCAAAAAAGTATTTTTCACCAATAGCGGCGCTGAAGCCAACGAAGCTGCTCTGAAATTGGCACGATGGCATACAAATCGCAGTAAAGTAATCTCATTTTTTGGGGCATTTCATGGTAGAACATACGGTGCCATGTCGCTATCGGGTTCGAAGCTAGTTCATCGTCGCGGCTTTTCGCCTTTGGTTCCTGATATTCATCATGTCCCGTTTCCAAAAGAATGTGGACCATGCCATTTTCATACGGAAATTCAGAAAGGGAATTGTGACTGTTTGCATGCCATTGAAGGGGATTTATTTCATCGATTAGCCCCTCCCGAAGAAACAGCAGCGATCTTTTTGGAAGTTATTCAGGGGGAAGGGGGGTATCACGTAGCGCCGATTGCATTTGTTCAAGCTTTACGACGATTATGCGATAAACACGGTATTTTACTGGTTGTTGATGAAGTTCAATCGGGCATGGGGCGAACGGGCAAGATGTTTGCCGTTGAGCATTTTGGCATCGAACCTGATATGATTTGTCTAGCCAAAGGGATTGCTTCTGGGTTACCTCTAGGCGCACTAATCGCGAAAAGTTCGGTGATGGATTGGCCTAGTGGTAGTCATGCGAGCACGTTTGGGGGTAATCCGGTATCTTGTCGTGCCTCATTAGCGACGATCGATCTTTTGCAGCGCGAATACCTAGCTAATGCCACGAAAGTTGGGGACTTTTTGAAAAAGCAATTGCATCAGCTCACAAAAGATTTTTCCTGCCTTCAGAAGGTGCGTGGTCTGGGATTGATGGTAGCGGTGGATGTTGTCCAATCGGCTAAACATAATACAGGATCTTTTCAGCCAAGCCCTGTTCTACGCGACCAGATCATTCAGAAAGCATTTAATCGTGGCTTACTTCTTCTCGGTTGTGGAGAATGCGCGATACGCTTTTGCCCCGCTTTGTGCGTAACCGAAGAGCAGATTTTGACGGGAATTAGCATTCTATGGGAAATTTTACACGAATTGTATCCGAATGAATCGGAAGTTACTGCGGACCTTGCTGCAAGTATTTGATATCATAGAGATTGTATTTTTGCGTACTTGTATTTTTGCGTACTTGTATTTTTGCGTACTTGTATTTTTGCGTGCTTGAATTTTTGGTAAGTTATGCGATGCGAGCAGAACCAAAATGAGATACAGGAACCGAGTGCAATAACTAAATAGCTCTAATTTCTTTTCAAAATATAATCATTAAAGTTAATAGTCATAGGGTAAGGATGCCAAACAACAGACAGCGATTTTCAACGATCATCGAGAATCGATTTACCGATGAGAGACAGATAACCGCTACAGATTACGGGCATATTTTAACCCATCGAGCAGTTTGGTCAGCAGATAGCGAATGGCTCGTTTACGATATACGCAGCGATCCCTCCGGAGCAGTTTTTGATGGTACGCGGATCGAGATGGTATCGGTTAAAACTGGCGAAATACGCATTCTCTACGATACGCGAAATCGAGATAAAGTGCTTCAATCGGGTGCCAATGAATCATCTGAATCTATTGTGAATTGTGGGGTTGCCAGTTTCTTTGCACTCAGATGGGGACAATCGTCGGAAATCCCAGGGAGTTATTCTTCAGTAGGATCTAGACCATCAACTCCAATTTCAAAGTCTATTTCGTCAGAAAAAGGATTCGAGCAAAATAATGATCTATTGGAATCTGCTGTAATATTCATTCATGGTCCAGAAAATCCAGGAGCGGAATGGTCCTATCGAGCAGATCATCGCCGGGGTATCATTGTCCATACCTCGAATCCGGGAAAACCGATAGCTCTCGATGCTGCTGATTTTTCCCCGCCATTCACTCCTGGTGCTCTGCGGGGTGGTAGTCATGTTCATATGGCAGACCGGAGCAATCAGTGGATTCGATTTACCTATGAAGACCATATCATTAGAGAATATTTAAGAAGCCGAGGGGGAGTGGAGCACGAGCAGCAAATTCAACAAATGCGCAATATCGGCATCAGTATTCCAGGTCAAAAAGTGGTGCCACGCTCTAATCATCCGCGCAATTATGCTGGAGAATATTTCTCGATTCTTGCCAGTAAAACCGTATTACAGCCAAGGCCAGGGAGCGATGAAATTCGGCGTGCACAGGAAGAATGCTGGATCGAATCTTCTCTACCAAGATCTACATCTCATCCCCGTTCGCCAAAAATACCCTTCGATTTATGCAACCCGGAATCGACGCCGCGCGGAATCGCCTTTCAAGGGGAGGTGATCTCTGCTTCTGGGCAACCTTGCTGGGAAGTTTTTGTTCTTGATTTACCAACAGACCTGACTATTCCCGGCGACGGTCCCCTTGAAGGAACAGCAACAGAACTACCGTTCCCGCCACGAGGTATTAGGCAAACTCGAATAACCTATACCAGCCACGAAGATTATCCCGGTATTCAAGGGCCGAGACATTGGCTCCAGATCTCTGCCGATGGGAAACGGATTGCTTTTTTAAGAAAAGATCGAAACGGTATCGTTCAACTCTACAGCGTTTCACCTGAAGGAAGCGCCATCGAACAATTGACAGATCATCCGTATTCGATCTCGACGGCCTTTACTTGGCATCCTGTTTTGAATTGTCTCGCCTTTGGAATGGATAATAGTATCTGTGTTCACGATTGCCAGAAAAGGAAAACGTACCGGCTCACTCAAGGAGATTTTTTTCCGGGGTCGATTCGGCCAGAAGCCTCTGTTTTTTCTCCCGCGGGGGATCAGATCGCTTATGTTCGCTGTTTACCGAAATATACCTCGAAAGGGATCGATCTACAAAATCAGATTTTTGTCTGCTCTTGGCATCCGGAGTAATAGGCTGATTAAAAGGCTAATGGTTGAAATCTCCGTTGCTGAAAGTCAAAACTATTTAGCCACACAAAACTATTTAGCCTCAGAGAACACAGAGAGAATACTTCTCATTTAATTACTAACTAGATAAAGCGGGTATCGCTGAAACTGATGATCAATGAATTTGCCATCGCGAAAATAAACAACTTGAGTAAGCAAATCCTTATCTAATTTTTCTCTGTGTTTTCTGTGATTTTCTATCGCTAAAATTATTAACGTCGACTGCGTTAGTTGATTCTACTTTCCAGAGACCAGACTTTTTTAATTTACCCGGTTAATGAATAAAACCGGACTAAATCAGGATTTTTAAAATCGTAAAGTTCTGAGCCGGTATTATTTTGCCAGTCGCAGAGAAGGTTTGCTGATGGATAGCGTGGATTGGTCTGCACTGATTCCTCTATAGATTCTGGCAATCCGTTCTCGATTCAACCCCAGAACGCGGTCAAATCGACTCAGTTTCATCCCTTCAATATCTGGATTAAAGTCAGCAAATTTACTCAGTATATCGATATCGAGCTGAATCTCTTTATCCAGTTTTTTTCTCATCAAACCGCGGAAAGGGAGTAAACAGCCATTGGGGCCAGGGTATTTTGACTTGGCATAAGCGAAGGTGATTACCTTGGTTTTATAGTCGTTGGATGGGACGAAGAAAATCCATAAACGCCAGCGAATTTTTGCCTCTTCTCCTGTAATCGGATCGGACCAAAAATGTTCGTAAATAGAATAGACCGGAGAGAAATAGGTAGTCCAATCATCATTGAAAATATAATTATTTCGTATACCGATCATCCAATTCAAGATGGTTCCAAGTTTTTTGGGAGGTCCGGTATTAATAACACGAACCCGGTTGTCATCTGTTTCAAAACGGACTTGGACCTCTTTCATACGCTCGAGTTGATAGCCAAAAATAGCATGGGTAGTCGGGGTATGTTCAATTTCACAAAAATTATCGACTGTCAACTCCAAAGGGGCTGGGCTTTCGTGTTGCAAATGGCACATGAAAGTAAAACCTTCGGTATTGAATTCGGGAAATTTCGGGTTTGAATCCCGGCTTTTAAGCCAGATGTAATTCTGCGCTTCGCAGACTGAGTAATGCCCCGCACAAGCGTGTAGCTTAGGGGTTCCCGGACTTTCGCCCTGACCTTCGCAATCAAATGTCCACCCATGATAGCGGCATTGCAACTTATCACCAACGACGGTCCCTGCCGATAATTTCAATCGGCGGTGTGGGCAAGTGTCATCCAACGCTCCGATTCGTCCCTGGCTATTGCGAAATAAAACAATCGCTTTACCTGCAACTTCTGTTGCCAATAATTGTTTATTTTTTAATGCGGCAACGGGCGCAATTGGCTGCCAATGATCTAACATTCCCATAATTTATTTCAACCCTCTTCCCATCTTATGGTCACCAAGTCTTATGGTCATCTATCCTAAAGTTATCTCTCTTGGCGGTTTGCTGTTTTTTTCAATTTATCTGATGAACCTTGGCCGGGAGATCTCATTCCCTCTTTATGCTTATGCAACGATTCCCAATCCGATTATTGAATCCGCAAAATTGGTGAGAATCTGAAGGATAAGTTTTAACAATCGATTTATCTTTTCTTGATTATCTATTTAACCACTAACTGTTCCTAAATAAAAGATTAAATGTTTAGTCATAAATTATTCTGTAATCAAGATAACCCCGAAATTTCATCGAATGAAAGTTGAGAAGATATTCAACAATTTGTAGAAATATTGCCAATTGTGTTGAAAAAACTTGATCAGATTAAAAACGGAGGTTGCAAAATGTTAAAGTTGAAGAAATAGAAAAATTCGGGAATTTTAATGCAAAAGATACTTTTCATTTTATAGAATTTTCTACAATAAAATAACCAACCCGATAACGCTTTTAACCTTAATGAAATGAGATCCTTTCCATGATGAACTTGATGAGAATAAGTATTGTGGGCCTCATGCTGGCACTGCAAAGTCTTAGCAGCTCAGCAGCAGAGCCAATCAAATTACATCCGCTATTTACGGATAATATGGTATTACAAAGAGGTAAACCGTGCCCCGTTTGGGGAACGGCCAATCCTGGCGAAGAAATATATGTGCAAATAACGATTCAAACCCCCGATGGGAAGAAAGAGGAGGGGCAGAGAACGAAGGCCGATGACAAAGGGAAATGGATGGTCAAGCTGAGCGCGCTGGACCAAGGAATCAATGGGGAATTGACTGTAAAACCAGCTTCCGGCAAGTCGATCGTGCTGAAAAATATCGCGATGGGCGAAGTTTGGATCTGTTCTGGTCAATCGAATATGGAGTGGAGTTTAAGGAATTCAACCGGTGCCGAAGAGGCCATTAAAACAGCAAATTTTCCCGATATTCGGTTATTTACGGTTGATAAATTTGCTTCGCTCAAACCCCTCGAATCGATCAACAAACCGAATCATTGGTTGGTGTGCAAACCAGAAAATGTTCCGGCATTCAGTGGAGTAGGATTTTTCTTTGGCCGTGCATTACATCAAGCGAAGAAGGTTCCGATCGGATTGATTCATACCTCTTGGGGAGGCACCCCGGCAGAAGCTTGGACTTCTCGCGAAGCCCTTCTGGCTCAATCGGATCTTGCCTATTATGTAAACCGGTTAGATGAACAGATCAAAAAATTCGATCCAGAACAGGCGAAAAAGAAGAATGCCGAAATGTTGGCCAAATGGAAAACAGCGGTTGAGAAAGCTAAAAAAGAGGGGAAAAAGGCTCCTGGGCGACCTCGACTTTTAGAAACACCAGGCGTTGGTGCTCATCAACCAAGTGCCTTATACAACGCGATGATTGCTCCATTAGTCCCATTTGCGATCAAGGGGGCTATCTGGTATCAAGGGGAATCGAACGCCGGAAGAGCATATGAATATCGTAATCTGTTCGCTACCATGATCAACGATTGGCGTCATCAATGGGGGGAAGATTTTCCTTTTATGCTGGTGCAGCTCGCCCCTTTTGCTAGTGGAGGAAAGCGGGATGGTCTAGATTGGCCTGAACTGCGCGAAGCACAAACCCTTGCTACCAAGAAGCTTAAAAATGTTGGCATGGCTGTTATTACCGATGTTGGCGAAGAGAAAGATATTCATCCACGCAAAAAAATGCCCGTTGGTGAACGCTTAGCTCTTGCTGCTCGTGCTATCGCTTATGGCGACAAGATCGAGTTCTCCGGCCCTCTTTATGAATCCATGAAAACGGAAGATAACAAGCTGATGCTTACCTTTTCTCATGCCGATGGGGGATTGGTTGTCAAAGGGGAAAAGGCAACGGGGTTTGCTATCGCGGGGGAAGATCAAAAATTCTATCCTGCGGAAGCAGTTATTCAAGGAAACCAGGTGATTCTTTCTTCGCCGATGGTTCCAAAACCGATTGCGGCTCGTTTTGGTTGGGCGAACTATCCCGTTGTCAATCTGTTTAACAAATCTGATTTGCCTGCTTGTCCATTCAGAACGGATGATTTTCCCATGGTAACCAAGCCAAAATCACCGGCTAAAAGAAAGTAACCAAATAAGTTCTTTTTGTAATGACTTAATCTGTTCATTCACCATTTGGCATAGAACTTATTTTTGAATGACTTTCTAAATTAAGAACTAACCTCTGTAGGATTTTGGGTATCTTATCACTATTTTTGATGGGATACCCAAAACCTATTTTCAATCCTCATTTTCTATTTGACTTCCCACCCAACTAGCTAAATAAGTTGCTGCTGTTTCAATTCTCAAGATTCGCTTTCCCAAAGAAATTGGCTGATATTGCTGCTCTATCGCCATTGTAACTTCCCTTTCTGTAAATCCCCCTTCGGGACCAATTAAAAAGGTGATGCCGTTCGGCCATAATTGGTTCCAGGAAATATTGGTACTATTTTGTTGCGGTTCCGAAGAGACTTTTTTCATCAAGGTAGATAAACCGATCCCCTTCGGATGGGCTATGCCCCGCAAAGCATATTCTCTTTTCTGCGACAGAAAAGTAGTAAGCTCGATTGCTTGATGAATCTTCATTAAACAGTTTCTACCGCACTGTTTACTTGCTTCAATCACTTGCCTTTGCCATTTTTCTGCTTTGTTCAGCGCAGGGATAACAACGGTCCTTTCTGTGATTAACCAGGTTAAATCGCTAACTCCCAATTCAGTCAACTTTTCAATTAAATAGTCCATACGATCTGCTTTCGGAGCTGAGACAACCAAATGAAGCGGTAGCCCTAGTTCGCGATCGATTTCTTCCAAACTTATGATCGATAGAGTTACGCTCGACTTATTTATATAGTCGATCCGTGTCTTCGCTTCACTTCCAAATCCATCGAATAAAACAATCTCTTCTCCGATTTGATGACGGCAAACTCGTGACAGATGATGTGCTTCCCCACCATGTAGTTCAATAAACCCCAGCGAGCCTGAGGAGGAACTCAAACTGCTAGAGATGATCTGATCGGTATAATAACGGTTGGACATAAATCTACGCTTTTCGATTCCTATTAAGAGAAACAATGGAATAGTATTGATTATCTAAATCCTCTTCAAGAAGTCAATTAGAGGAACGACAATTAAGTCGCATTGCAAATTAAGAAAATGTGATTTTTTACCATATTCGTAAGTTCCTGCAAAGTTGGGTTATTGATTTTCGTTCATTTTCATTTGCTATCGATTAACTATTTTGTTATCTAAAGAACGGGTATTATTGAACAATTTATTTATAATCTGATTCCAAAGAAAGCAGAAAAAGTATCAATAATTATCTTCTGATTTTACAAATCTAGTAAAAACCAAGAACAAATGCTATCATTCTATTAAGATTAGATGAATTCAAGTTCGATGTTTTGCTTTACAAATCCTGTAAAAACGAATAGAATAGTAATTAGCTCATGAGGATAATCATAAAATATCAAGAATAAGCGAAATTGCTCAAAGCTCGGGAATTGAATTTCGGGAGAATTTCAAAATGATACAACCAAAGACAGATAAAAACATGGTATTTACGGAAAATGACCATGAGGAAGATGAAGCATTCGACAATGCCAACGAAAAAGACTTTAGTACAGATAGAGCATCAGATATTCAGACAAATCTGTCGAGTTTGCCGAAGCGAAAAAACAGCTTAGGTTCGAATCATGGGTGGTTCCTAAGTACAGATACCGTTGGTGGATTACACAAATTAAAGGAAGAGGGTAGAGCACCGATCGGATATTTTGATAGTTATGGTAACTATTTTCCTTCGACTCTGGAAAGTGATGAAATCATGCCGGAACACCTTACCCATTACAATTTGATGGGGACGCTCTACTCGAATCTTATTTCATTGTTTTCTGATAGATGTGATGAGGTATTTGTCGCAGCTGATCTACTTTGGTACCCGATCTTAGGTAATCCAAAAGCACGAATATCTCCTGATATCATGGTCATATTTGGACTACCGCAGTTTGAAACAGGCTCGTATTTTCAACATCAGAATAGTAGTATTGTGCCGCAAGTCGTATTTGAAATATTATCGGAAGGGAACAATAAATTAGAAATAAGAAGAAAGCGGAAACTCTATGAGTATTTAGGGGTGGAAGAATATTACGAAATCGATCAACTAGGAGTGACTCCGGATATCAAGATATGGATTCGGAATGAGAAGGATGAATTTGTCTTACAGGAATCATGGATCAATTTTGCAAGTCCTCTTTTGGGGATTACATTCAAGTTACATAAAGGGGTACGAATTGAATGCGATGATAAAAGGCAAAAAGTAGAATTGGATATAGAAGAGATAGTTTGTTATTATTCGAATGGAGTCCCATTTACCAAGATAACAGAGTCGATAAATAAAATAAAAGAAACGGCGATTGCGTTAGAAAAAAGTAGAAAGGAAAGTCAGGAAAAAGACTTTAAGCTACAGAAAGCCGAGCAAACAATTCAGGATAAGGACTCTGAGATTCAGGAAAAAGACTCTAAAATTCAGGAAAACGAAAAAGCGTTGGAAGAAAAAGATAATGTCATTAAAAGATTGCAAGATGAATTGGCAAAGTCCAAAAATACCCAATCCCAAAATCCTTGAACAAGGTGAGTTAATCGATTTCAAGAATGGGCTTATCAAGCGAAGGAAGCTAAATATCGGGAGAATTTCAAAATGATACAACCAAAGTCAGATAAAAAGATGGTGTTTACCGAAAATGACCATGAGGAAGATAAGCCTAGTAGAGATTTAGAATTCAGCTTATAGGGTGTAAGTATTAGGGGAATAAGTATTGTCTTCCATCGGATAAGAGTATAACCTCCAATTGATAAAGCGAAGGGCTTTTTTCGAACGGAGAAGAAGTAATTATTCATTGTGAAATATTGAAAGCAAAAATATACAATTCATCACCAGGAATAAACGATGCCGATCTATTTACAACGAGGGATCATACCTAAAAAACGCCACACGATTTTACCAGCGAATCCTGGTTTTCGCCAAAATGGGATTTATGAAGGGATCCATTATGAAGAGGTGGTCACCACCGCTGGTTTTAGCCGAGCATATAGTATTGTCTATCATTTGCGGCCACCGACTCGCGTGCGGAAAATCGAATCTCTAACTCCAGAGAGCCAGGGAATCCGAGCAGAAGCCCCCTTGCGTGAATTGCGACATTATCATCTTAAAACAGGAAAGATTGCTCAAGAAGGTGATCTGCTTTCTGGGCGAATCCCGGTATTGCAGAACAACGAAGTGATCATTTCCCGATGCCGGCCTAAAGTGCAGATGAGAGAATTGTTTCGCAACGCCTCCGCCGATGAATTGATTTTCGTGCATCGTGGTTCTGGCACGCTAAGGAGCATGTTCGGCAGCTTACCGTTTCGCCCTTACGATTATATCATGATCCCGCGTACAACTACCTATCAGATCGAGTTTGATTCGATTGACTCTCCATCCGACCAAGGACAAATGCCGATTGATTTATTGATCATCGAAGCTACGGGAAATATAGAAATCCCGAAGCGTTATCTCAATCCCGATGGTCAAATTCGTTTGGGTGCCCCATACTGCGAACGAGATTTTCATGGACCTATGCAAACCGATCCGATCGACCTTGATACTGAAACACCGGTAGTCATTCAAGCGAACGGCCAACGGAGCCGATACGTTTTAGCCAATCACCCGTTCGATGTTGTCGGCTGGGATGGGATGGTATATCCCTAGACATTTAATGCTCTCGATTTTGAACCGGTTACTGGAACGATCCATCAACCACCACCGATTCATCAAACTTTCGAGGCGCAAGGATTTGTGGTTTGCACTTTTGCTCCGCGTTTACTAGATACCCACCCGCAGGCGATTAAGGTTCCGTATGCGCATAGCAATGTCGAATCGGATGAGATGCTTTATTATGTTGCAGGGCAGTTTGGGAGCCGGAGAGGGGTTGAAGAGGCTTCGATAACCTTGCACCCCAGCGGTATCCCGCACGGACCGCATCCGGGAACGATTATGGCAAGTAGAGAAGTAACTCGAACGAATGAATTGGCGGTAATGGTGGACACTTTTGCCCCTTTAAATGTTGCTAAGAAAGCTCTAGAATTAGAAGATAGAAATTATCCTTATAGTTGGTTGGAGAACGAATGACGATTATCCCAAATGAACGATCTGTTGTGGAAGTGTATCAATGGCTTGTTCAAATTGTTACCCCCAGACCGATCGCATGGGTTAGCACGATCGATGCCAAGGGAATTGTGAACGTTGCACCATTTAGCTTTTTTAATGTGGTAGGAGCTAATCCTCCCTTGGTAATTTTTTCCCCGACACGGAAAAGAGATGGAAATAAAAAAGATACCCTTGTGAATATTGAACAGCTCGGCGAATTTGTGGTAAATACTTCAACCGTAGAAAATGTGCATGCCTTAAATTTGACGGCGAAAGAATTGCCCCATGAGGAAAGCGAATTGACTTTTGCTCAACTAGAGAGCTGTCCTTCCCAAATGATTCGTCCACCACGATTGGCCTGCGCTCCGGTTCAGCTCGAGTGTCAGCTTGATCGATTGATCAGTTATGGCGATGGGCCTATCTCTCCTACTTTAATTATTGGGAAAATTGTTTGCATTCATATCGACGAAAAAATCCTGAATACCGAAGGAAAAGTCGACCCCCATAAATATGTAACTCTCGGTCGTTTGGGAGGAGATTTTTATTCCCGTACTACCGATCTATTTGAGTTGAAACGGCCTAGCTAACCTTATTGGAAAAGCTTAAGGGAGGGATTTGAAAGAGTGTAAGTGAAGATGTAAGCCGATTCGAAAAGGTATTCAATGGAGTCGGGATAAGAGTAAGATACATTGGTAATAAGAAATATTATTAATACCAAACAGATCCCTTTCTGAAGAGAAAGGGATCTGTTTGGTATTTTTCTAAATTGATTGGGAATCACTTTTGAGCATGAACGGCATCGTTCAATAATTTCTGAAAGCGAGTTCGAGCATCCTCTTTCGTTGAGGGATCTTGGCGCAATTCCACTGCCAACTTTTCGAATGCCACCTGATAATCACGGTAATTGCTCACTAATCGATTGACCGATAATTGTAAAGGTTCGGAGACTGGAAAAGCGAGTACCCAATGATCATTCTGTTTGGAAATCAGGATCTGAGAAGGTAAAGCGGCATACAAAGCTTGGACGAAAAACTTATCATAATCCCAATTCGTGCGTGCTTCCTGTACGTTCGGTGGGCTTACCGAAAACTTGGCCTCTGCCTGACTTTCGGTCTCTTTCCCTTTTATAATATCGACATTTTTAGGGAATGGATCATGCAAAAATAGAACGAAATCCATTTCACTGGTTTTAATACCCCCTTGTTCAAATCGATAGCGCAAGTTATCGATTGCTTTTCCTAATTTACTAGCTGCTTCATCTGCTTTTTTCAATTGATCGGCATACTCTTTACTGCAATACCTAGCGGCCATTTTATAATCGCGTGCTTCAATCGCTTTTTTGAACTGATCAATCGCTTCTGTTGGTGTTTTAGCTAGGGGATAACCTCGTACCCATTCATCCCATTTGAATAAGTATACGTACGCCCCTCCACCCACAATCCCTACAAATAAAACTAATTTAATCAAACCATTCATACCATCTCCTTGCAAAAATATTAACGGAATAAGAAAGAGAAATCAATTACAAGATAATTGATTTCATTTCGATTTGCAAGAAATTCCAACTTTTTTCTGAAAATTATTATCGATTAGATGGACCAGCAAGCGACAAATACACTTGAAAACATCCTTTTGGTTTTCCTTTTTGTATCCCCTATTTGTTTCCCATAAAGAGATAATCTGGAGCTCGTCAAGAAATGGAATCAGCAATAATTCCAATAACTAAGGGTCTAAGCGGAATTCGCATTGACCCAGAATAAGATTTGTGCCACCATAGGGGCTTAAAAATAGAAAATGAAGTTGGAAACTGGAAACTGATGAGGAAAACAGGTGTCAGATCACGTGTCAGATATTGAGATGAGAGGAAAAACAATTTCAGCAGTAGGGATGCCTCGTAATCTAACCCGTAATGTAACCCAATGGCTCCCCTTTCTCTGGAGGGCGATCTGTTTCCCTGGTCGACTCCCCCAACAGCAAATTTATCGGCGCCAATCCCTTTTGATTTTATTGATTTTACCAGCTATTTTGCTGTATCCATCGCGAGATTTTTTACTTCTCGAACCCGATGAAGGGAGATATGCTCAGCTCACGAGCGAAATGACGTTTAGCCACGATTATGTTGTACCGAAGCTCCAAGGGGAACCATATCTAGATAAGCCGCCGTTATTTTATTATCTCGTATCGATGGCCTATCAATTATTGGGCGTTTCGGCATCCTCGGCACGAATGGTTCCCGCTTTGATTGTGCATCTAACCATATTGTTGGTTTATTTGATCGGTAGCAGATCGTTGGGAGAATCATCGGCATTCTGGGGGGCATTGTTATTGTCTTTAAGTCCTGGGTTTATGGGAATGGGTCGATTACTTATTCTCGATGGGCTATTGACCTTTTGCACAACTGCCGCCATTTTGGGGATATTTGAAGCAATCCGTTGCCGAGAAAGGAGTTTAGAATTTCCCGGTTCGTCTAGTCGATCCGAACAAAATGCTCCGGTCTCTTACTCCTTGCATTTACCTTGGTGGTACTTTTCAGCTAGTGCTTGTGGATTGGGAATATTAACCAAAGGACCGATCTCTTTGATTTTGGTGGTCTTCCCATTTTTCATTCAACGGTATTTGGTCCGAGGCCCGAAGATTCCGATCAAATATTACGGGTATTATCTACTTGTTGCGTTATTGATTAATTTGCCTTGGTATATCGCAATATTACTGCGAGAGCCGATTTTTTTACGCCACTTTTTCTGGGAACATAATCTCTTGCGCTTCTTGCAACCTTTTGACCATTTGCAACCCGCAACGTATTATCTTCCAATCCTTCTCGTGGGTTTAATGCCGATGACATTCTGGTTCTACCCGCTCGTCCGATTTTTTCTTTCTAGCCGAGAAAGAGAATATCGCTGGCGAACCCCGGCTCTGGGATTTTACGCATTAAGCAGTTTATGGTGCCTATTCTTCTTTTCAATCTCAGGGAGCAAGCTACCCACCTATATCTTACCTGCTTTCCCCACCATGCTCCTGGTTTGCGGTCATTTCATAGCTCATTCTCGCTATCGCTATTCGCTTACTTTCCGTTCTGGGCTAGTAGTAACAGGAATCATTTTGCTATTCGGTTTTTACGTAGCGGTGCCTTATTATGCACAGAAACGGAGCCCCAACAACAGACCAGATATTATCGAGTACTATTGTGGCAATCGAGAAATTCCGGTGATCTGTTTCCCGAGGAATTGCGATTCGATAGCGTTTTATTTACGGCGGAACGATCTGCCTAATATTCGCAGTCGATTTACTCATCATCTTGTTGAAAAACTGGAACAGCATCCGA
>JAKBAI010000366.1 GCA_021809185.1 Planctomycetota bacterium | reverse complement strand
CTCTCCTGGTAAACCACATAGAAAATAAAGTTTAACCTTTTGCCACCCGTTCTTAAATGCTTCCCGGCATCCTTCGAATAGATCATCATTTTTAATTTTTTTCCTGATCTGATCGCGCATATCGTCTCTAGCTACCTCAGGCGCAAGTGTCAGGCCTGCTTTGCGAATCCCATTCATTAAGTTAGGCAGGGATCGTAATTGATGATTAATCCTTAAACTCGGCAGAGAGATATTCACTCCCAAAGGATTAAAAACTTCATACATTCTTTTAACCAATTCCTCAAAATAGGGATAATCGCTACTGGATAGACTTAACAAAGAGATTTCATTCGTCCCTGTGTTTTGGTAACTAGCGAGCGCAGCTTGTACGATGGTGTCGACAGAGCGGACACGAAGAGGTCTTTTTATAACGGTAGATTGACAAAAGCGGCATTGCCAAGGGCATCCACGCATAATCTCAATAGCAATCCTGTCATGCGGAGTTTGAACGAAAGGGATTATTGGATGAGTGGGGAGCGGAATGTCATCAAAATCTTGCTGAATTGTACAAGCCGTAATTTCCTTTGGAATATCCGATCTAGTCCGTGTCAAGGCTTTTAGAGTACCATCCGCATGATATTCTGGTTCGTAAAACATTGGGGCATAGGCCCATGGAACAGAACCAACAATTTCGGCGATGATTTCAGCTCGTTGTCGGAATGATGAGTCTCCTCGGGATCGTGCTTTTTCTTTTCCGGCGATCCATTTTTCCATAATCCAAGGTAACGATTCTTCTCCATCCCCAACAACAAATATATCGACAAAAGGGGCAAGAATTTCTGGATTCTGCGCTCCAGGTCCACCGGCGATAATAAGGGGATGATTTAAATCTCGTTCCGAACTGAATAACGGAATTTTTCCAAGATTCAGCATGGTCAATACATTCGTATAACAAACTTCATATTGCAAGCTGAAACCAACCAGATCATATTCAAACAATGGAGTGAATGACTCTAATCCATAAAGAGGTAAACGATTAATTCGCAATTGATTTTCCCAATCGAGCCAAGGTGTAAACGCCCTTTCACATGCCCATTGAGAATCTCGATTCATGATACTATACAAGACTTGCAAACCGTGGTGACTCATTCCCAAAGTATAAGTATCTGGAAAAGCCAAGCATAATTTCCCACGTACTTGGCGATGATCTTTTTGAACGGAATTGACTTCCCCGCCAATATATTGACCGGGGGTATTCACTCGTTCAACCAGATTAAATATCGCTTCCTTGAGTTGCAGATTCACCATAATTTTGCCCTAGGCGGAATTTCTTGATAACCGATTTGTTTATATTATAGAGAGGTTCGTCTTAGTGGTATAACCACCTTTAAGAAAATGAGGTAACTAATTTGGAAAAAATATTAAGATTTCGATCCGGTTGTTGGCTCGAAGATCAAATATAACTTGAAATTTGGTAGAAACGTAAGAAAAATAGGGAGATAACTCTAGTGTTAGAGACCATTCGAACTAGCATCACCGCCCCAAAAACCTTACAATTTACCATTATTCGTTAACATTCGAGCACCCGCTGCGGAACCGATCATGCCCGCATCGCTCCCGAGCATGGCATAGCGAATAATTGTTTTCTCGGCAGGAACTGGTAAAGCCAATTCTTTAACATAATGCTGAATTTTCTGTAAAAAGTCGGGACCAGCTGCAACCATTCCTCCACCAAAAGCAACAATTTCTGGATCGATGATATGCATCAGATTCATGGCACCTACAGCAAGGTAAAAAGAGGTTTCATCAACAATCTTCTGAGCTAATTCATCCCCGTTTTTTGCCGCATCAAAAATATCCCTCGAAGTGATTTCTTGATCCCCCCCCTGCCATATCGTATGCAGGATGGATTTTCCCCCATCGGATTCTAAGGCCTCTTTTGTCCGTTTAACTACCGAAGTGGCACTAGCATAACTTTCCAGACAACCCCAATGACCGCAGCCGCATAATCGTGGTTTGGTCATTTCCACTTTCATATGTCCTATCTCCGCTCCATGGCTGTGTTCCCCTTCCAGGACTCGATTATGCAAAATAATCCCCCCACCAATTCCTGTTCCAAGAGTAAAGAGTACAAGACTTTTCGCTTCTTTTCCCGCCCCAACCCAGAATTCTCCTAATGCTGCGGCATTTGCATCGTTTTGATAAGCGGTGGGTAATCCAAATGCTTCCTGGATATACTTGCGCACAGGTACATTTTTCCAAGGTTTTAGATTGGCTGGTTCCAAGATAATCCCCCCGGATATGTCCATGGGCCCTGGAGTTGCCACACCAATACCAGCTATCTCCGACATTGTTTTTCCGGCTTCACTGACCGCTCGTCTAATACTTTCCGCCATAGTTTCCAGTCCATGATCTTGGCCTTTATAGGCTTCCGTAGCCATACTTATGGATGGATATGCTTGTCCGGTTTCGTCAACAACACAGGCTTTCATGGTCGTTCCACCGACATCCAAACCAACATACAATAATCGATTCCCCATACAATTTCCCTCTTCTCCGTTTTTCTATTATTCGATTTCGAGTTCTGTTATCCCAATACGAGTTCTGTTATCCCGATACGATTTCATACTTTTTCCAGAGAACTCTTTCGAGATTGGTTTAATGGGTGCTCCTTGCTAAAACTTCCCTTTGAGTTTTAAAACACCATTTTCAATTCATAACGGCATATTTTTAGATCGAATCTCTATTTTTTCTCTGGCGATCTAATTTAATTGCTATACAAAAACAATTCTTTTTTCAATTTTTTCTGCTCGATATTATTAGGTTATTTCCTTATCTTCTTATTTTGAAATAAGGTCAATTACTCATTTTGACCAGAGGTAAAACCCGAATCTGATGATGAAGATTCGGGTTCTCGACTTTTAGTTTGACATTTTTTACTTGAAATCCCCTATTTCAGCAAGGCGATTCAAATTGCTCTCCCAGAAGGGAGAGAAATACTGTATATTCCCTTTTTTCTTTTAAGGTTTTTTATTGATAAGTAAACGGGTATTTTAAAATCGTTGTCAGGACAAAATGGTAATATTCATGAAATCTCGTTGGTACCATTATCTATTGATCTGCTTTTGCTTTAGTTTTTGTACCTTTCCCAATTTAGGGAAACCAAGCTTATGGGATATGGATGAAGGGGTCAATGCAGAGGCAGCTCGGGAGATGTTGGAACGTGGGGATTGGATTGTTCCCACATTTAACTTTCAGTTGAGAACTGCAAAACCTGCTCTCCTCTATTGGTTACAAATGACGAGTTATCGATTGTTTGGCATCAACGAATGGGCTGCTCGATTCCCCTCGGCATTGATGTCATTAGGAACAATTATCCTTGTCTACGAATTGGGTCGAAAGATTTTTTCTCCCAAAGTTGGTTTATATTCTTCTCTTATCTTGTCATCATCGATCTTGTTTTGTTGTCTATCCCATTTTGCAAATCCCGATGCGACACTATTGTTTTTCACCACGCTTACTTATTACTTTTTCTGGTTCTGCATCTTTCAA
>JAKBAI010000365.1 GCA_021809185.1 Planctomycetota bacterium | reverse complement strand
TATCTTATGAAAACGATTTTCAAATTGTTGGAGACTAGATCTCAAATGAAAATTTCTTCTTTGGTTACTCGAATCCCATGCCTTTTATTAACTGTATATTTGGCCTATCTAACTAATTCTTCAGCGATGTATGCTCAGATCTCTCCTAATGATCAACCGATCTTCGATAAAATCTTAGCGGATTGGCAGGCGCGGTTTAAGGCAGTTAAATCCATTGAATATAATATTGTTGCAGTTGATGACCCAACCTCAAAAAAGAAATCACATGAATGGAACATATTTCCAAAGACTGGGCTATTTGCAAAACTCAATCATTATGATTATTTTCCAAAACAGAAAAGATATGAAATCATATTTGATATCGCTTCAGAGAAAATACTGATAAAATGTGTGACCTCGAACCCAGAGTTAAATTATACGACGATGTGGGATGGGAAATATATTACTCATATTTCACCTCCAGAACTCCAAAAAGGGGAATTGATCTCTGACAGATCAATTAGACTAGGAGATTCTTACCGTTCAAGTCCTTCTATTGATGTAGATATATTACCTGTATTTGCTGCTCACGGCATCTTTACTTTGGGTGATGAACCTACTTTGAGAATAAAAAACCTTAAAATGAGGGATGAATTTGATGTGGTAAGAATATCTGGAAAGGCGACACTTAATGGGAAAGAATGTTTAATTATCAACACAAGTATGCACGAGGCCTCACCATCGATTTACCAAGAGTGTTGGGTCGATCCACTAAACCAAAGTGCTGTTAACCGTTTTATAGATTATGCTGCGAAAAAACCGAATATTGATATTCAAATCAATTACCAAAATGTTAATGATATTTCGATTCCAGAATCTTGGACTCATGTAATTTACTTTAACAATTCAACTCTTAAAAGGAAATATAAAGTTGAATCGTTTCGAATAAATAGTGAAATTAGTTCCGATGTTTTCTTTCCTCCACTGAAACCAAAAGAAAAAATATGTTACACGGTTATGCCTCCTCCCGATTCAGATTATACGATAATATGTGCAGAATTTTATTATGATATCGATGAAAATTTGAGACCGAATTTATTTGGAAAACGAGGATTCCTAGATCAATATAGAAAGGAATTTTTCCCAGAAGAAAATTTTGACTGGATTCCTAAAAAGGATACTCCTAAGGGGAGTAAACGGGATTGGATTTTAATGATTTCTTTTGTCGTTACGATACTTTTATTGATCAGTATCCTAGTTTGGATTTCACGTCGACAAATTAATCTAAAAAAGAAAAAAATTGATAACTTTGTAAACTGATTCGTTGGATTTTGTTGAAGTGAATGTACCTCTTCAGCATTGAAATGGGAATAAAAGGGATTACCTTTTATATATAAATGGTTCGCTTTTTTGGAGATCAAATATGCGTAAGATTTCTGGAATTTATGGTATCATTCTACTATTGCCTATCTGCTTTTCGGGTGGATATTTCTCTAGTTTATTCAAACCTCATAGCGAGGCTGCCGTGGCTCCTGCCTAGGTTCCTGCTCCCTGCCCCCGATGGACATGTAAAAGTATTACTGCTATCTGGACGAACGATATAAATCGTCGCAGGTGCCTTTTTCAACAATCAAGGTAAACCAAGTGAGTTAAAAGATTTTTTGATTAAAAATATTTAGAAATTGGAAAAGTAAATTCCACTAATTTCTTAAAATCAATATTCATTCAAGATGCCGATTAAATTCAACCGGGTCAACGTATATCTAGATGTATTTTTATAAAAAGGATTATTAGAAATTGAGTCGGATATTTTCAATTAAATTCAATGACAAAAATTTGCGATGAGAACAAAAATTCGCAAATTTATTTTTATTAAGCAATGAGTTTTTATTTGAATCGATTCTAATGAAGGATCAATCGAAGGGCATAATCATGAAATATTTATTGCAAAAGAGAGCTGGTTTCACTTTAGTGGAACTTCTGGTGGTAATCGCGATCATTGGGATATTAATAGGAATCACTCTCCCCGCGGTGCAAAAGATTCGCAGCGCCGCAGCAAACATGAGTTGTAAAAGTAATTTGCGTCAGCTCGGCTTAGGCTTTGCGATGTATCATGACGATAATAATCAATTTCCACCAGGATCAACGTTTTTATTTAACTCCAATGATTGGAGTCCCCAGTATAGCCACTTAGCATATTTATTACCTTATTTAGAACAACAAGCACTTTGGGATGGTCTGTCAAATCTTGAACTGATTAACCCCATAACCAAGCAATTCCAAGAACCTAACTTTCTGGCAAATGAAACACTCCGGGTCTTTAGTTGTCCTGCTGATTCTCAAGTCAATTCTATGTTTCCCTGGCCGTATCCGATCACTACGTTTACTCACTATTATGGTCTCACTTCCTATATCGGTTCCTCCGGATATAGAAATTATGGAGTAACTCGTAAGGCAGGAAATGGAATATTTTATGCAGGATCGAGAGTGAAAATATTGGATATCACGGATGGTACGAGTAATACGATTATGAATGGGGAACGCCCTCCGGTTTTAGTAAGCTATAAATCACTTTTCCCGTACGGTGTTTGGGAAGCTCTTTATCTTCATGGCATTTGGCATAATTACCCGCTTCTAGGAGTTCGAGATCGCTGCACCGTCAACGAATGCCCCGTTCGCTGTGAAACTAAGATTCAACATTATCAAAATGGCAAAATCGGCGATCTCTGTGATGCTTTTCACTATTGGAGTCTGCACGAAGGGGGATCGAATTTCCTGTTTGCGGATGGGTCGGTACACTTTCTCCCATATGCCGCCGATTCGATTCTGCCTGCTTTGGCTTCTCGTGCTGGTGGGGAAGTGATTCCCGATGGGTTTTATTAGCAGTAGGGAGTAGGCAGATGGCAGTAGGCAGATGGCAGTAGGCGGGGGGAAGTAAGCAGTAGGCAGTAGGCGGGGGAAGTAGGCAGTAAGCAGTAGGCAGTAGGCAGAGAAAGAAGAGTAGGGAGAAGGTAGAAGGCAGAGAGCAGATGGCGGGGAAAGTAGGCTGCACAAGTCAAGCGAGAGTGTTTTTGATTCTCAAAGGAGCTTCCACACTACCAGACAAGGAAATTTCATTTCTTGAGCAGATAAGGAATCCGTACAATAAATACGCACCGATTAAAATGGCGGAAGGTCTATCGAGTGTCAATTTCTCCCTGGGAGCGCGGACATCACCGCCCGCATCTAGACAATCGCTCCGAAAGGAACTGGGAGCGCGGGCATCCTGCCCGCATGAAGACGATCACTCCGCAAGTAACAAATAGAGTATCGAGAGTCGATTTTTTTGGGAGCGCGGGCGTCCCGCCCTCATTTAGACCATCTCCTCGAAAGAAGCGAGTACCCTATCGAGAGTCAATTCCCCGTGGGATCGCAATAGTTCCGACTATAAATATTACTAACTTCATAATTAAATGGGCAAAAAAACTTTTTTGAATATTTTCCAAAATTCTTGGATTTTTCTATTGACACTCGCTTTTTAGTTGCTTAAAATTAGACTAACTTAATGTCATTT
>JAKBAI010000107.1 GCA_021809185.1 Planctomycetota bacterium | reverse complement strand
GGATGTAGGTGTTGTGCCATTTGCAAGCTATCGGCAATATAGTCTTTGGGCAAGGTAAATCGGAGCAAAGAACGTTTCTCGAGAACATCAGAAACGGTTCGCGACACGGGATACCCATCTTGCACAATTTGCAAGCTCCGTTCGAGAATATCTTGCGGGGCGACCGGATCACTGATTCCTTGGATACGAATCAAAGCGGGGCCATAAGGAATGGTTGGTACCAGGGAAAGGATCGATCGATTTTTTTTATTCGGTTCTAGAATCAACTGAGGATTATTCGAGGTTGATCCATTTTGCTGGAATTGAGCACTATCAAGTCGAAATTGAATGATACGTTTTTCACTGGAATCGTTATTCACGGCAATAGGCAGATCGATCCGGTCGGAAGAAGTTATCTCTTTTGGTAAATGCGTATCTAAGCTAAACGGTTTGCGCGCTTCGATTTTTGCTATACTACTACCGATTCTACCGTCCAGAGTGTGACCAGCAATCAGAATTTGATATTTAGCAATGTCATCTGCCAGGTCAAAATGGATATTTATTTCTCCGGTCTCAGGGAAAATCAATGCGGGATGCCAGTAAACCGTTTCGCTAAAATCGTTGCGTGTATCGGTGCTCTGCGGATTATCGTTGAGTGATTTATGCTGAAAATGGGCATATTCGCGCACCATAAATGGAATTCCTTCAATCGCTTTTTGTTCCACCTCGAGCTGATCGATCAAAATTCTTTTTTTAGACAGATTTTTCGAAAGTTCTGGAGTAAATGGAGCATTTGCTATTGCCGGTGCTGTCGGAGCGAGATCATTCGAATTCGAAAGTTGATTTTGGATCGCTTTATTCTGCAATAAGTTATACATTTTCCTCTGGTCATGGTACTCTTTCATAAAACCTAAATTGTTCTGAGCTTCATTTGTTGCAAGATCTACAGGCGGCGCTGCGACACTGAGAGGTTGACCTGAAGGAACTCCATCTTTTTGCATATTTTGTCTCAATTGTTTTTGTTCTCCAGGAACAATTTTAGTCCCCCTATCCAATTGCAGTTGTTGATTCCCCTGACCTTTACCATCGTATAACGAGAGGCCATTGGTAGCTTGATTGCGGTCTGGAAGACGCTTCCCTGCGATACCGGGAATTGCTTTCAACATCTTATTATTTTCGTCCAATTGTGCATTCGGCTGGGGGATTCCATTTTGAAGTTTTTTTCTATCGTTTTCTAAGGCTCTTTTGTTCATCTTGTCGAAATCTTTATTCATATCTTGCTTTTCGGCTTTGATGGGGCTTTTACCAAAATTCGAGGGGGTAGGATTCTGCTGAAATCGATTGTTTCCTTCAGCGGTTTGAAAAGTTGACCCTGGACGATCCAGTCCATTTTTTTCTAGGTTTTCTACACGATTTCCAGGATTCGCCATCCCCATCATGCCTCCGGCCATCCCCATCATGCCTCCACCTATACCCATTGCAGCGTTGCCTTTTCCGACTCCTCCTCCGTTAAAGGCTCCGGTCATCCCCATCATGCCTCCGCCGAAACCCATTGCAGTATTGCCATTACCTTTAACTGCCGGTTTATTGTTGATATTCTTTCCGGGTAAGCCGAGATTCGTTGTGCCAGGAAGCAGCGGAGGGAGAGACTTTTTGAAATTGTCCGGAGCTGCTCCATTTCTCATATTTTCCTTTAACGTTGCCGCTCGGTTTTGGTCTTTCAACATTTCGTTTTCACGTTCTATTCTTTGATTTGGTGCGTTCGGGGGCATCCCGCCAAAAGGACCAGCACCGCCTACTCCACCCATCATTTTGACAAGCGGTTCCTCTGTTTTTACTTCATCCATCGCCACATCGCCAAAAGCCTGCTTAGGCTGTAATGCCGCAGCTGGTGGAGCGGCTTTTTTGACTTCTTTAGCAGTGTAAGCTTTAGACAACGTAAAGTACTCATCCGTGTCAGTTGAACCACCTATGCCGAGGTGAATGACATTGATTTTCTCTAACAGAATTACGTTAGCGCCCAAAAAAATCATGATTGAAAAACCAAAAGCAAAGCGGTAGACGTTATACTTCCTGCGATAAGCTAAGTAACCTAGACGTGCCAAAAAGCCCAAGATTAGCAATTCACTAAGCACGGAAAGCGATAAGATCAGAGTATGCTTAGTTTTATTGGCTTCGGAGATATAAATACTTTCAGCCGCTTCTGAGTCATTTTTCGATTTAAGCAATTTTTCACGCGCTAACTGGGCAGATTCCTTGAATGAGGGGTTTTCCATAAAAGATTCCAAGGCATAGGAAGCGCGAGCATAATCGTCCATGACCTTGCCGATGGCTGCACTATTTTTGGCAAGAATTTTCTCTTTGACGAGCAGATAAGATTCGCGTGTTTCACGAGTTGCTTGCCCGTAAGAAACCAGTAATTTATCAGCGGGGTTGGCATTCAAACTACTGCTAATATGTCCATTTCCTATATGTCCATTTCCTATATGTCCATTACCGATGTTATTAGGGCTTGGAATTTTTGCTAACAACGGATTTTGCCGGCTCCATTTCCGGGTTGGAAATTGTTCCACAAATCGGCGCCAGCCTTGGGTACCTAGCAAGAGATCGAGTGCTTTCGCTGCTTTAGGATTATCGGAAAGAAGAAAGTCGGCATATTCTAGATCATCCGGTTTTTCAACTTCCGAGGCGAGCAAGAAGTGAGACGCAATCTGGCGATCGGTTTTCTGGTCGGCCATGGTAATGATACTTTGATTGATAACAGCGACCATAGCCACGACAGGAATCTGTTTCTCTTTTTCGTTTAAAGACCGCACATTTAATTGAACTTTATTCCCGGGGAGATAGTGATCTTGATCCGCATGGATCTGAAAATGGAGCTGTTGCCCTTGTTGGCGATAGATCAATCGTTCTGCAACAGGGTGAAGCACAACTTTATTACCTGAATTCACTTCTTCGAAAACGGTAACGCGGGTTACACCTCCGGAAGGGTCGCTCGATTTCAGAGTAACTTTACCAGGAGTATTGGCTTTTAATTGGATGGTTTGATGATTGATAAGATGACCGCGCGTGTAGGCTCCAACGAGCAGCTTTTTATTGGTTGCGGAATACAGTTCAACTTCCACAGGTTCGGTAGCGGAAACGACCCCCTTGGGAATCGACATGACTACCCCTATCGGTTTACAGTTAGGCAATTTATACCCGGTAAAGGTTGGTTGAACGGGTAAACCTGCCAAAGAGAATTTGGGTAACCGATTGATGGGTTCTTCAATACCACCTGGGCTAGTCAATTTGACATAATAAATCCGATTTTGCTCCGGAGTAAATGAGAAAATCCCTTTCCCATTGTTGACTTGATGATTCGCGAGATCGGAGAAGGTTTCTAGAGAGGTAATCGTTTTCTCTCCATCAGTAAGAAAACCTTTACAATCAGCAGGTTTGCCGTTCGGGAATTTGGCTTGGAAATAGACTCGATTGGTAACTCCCGCAACCAGTTCCCCCCCTTCCGGATAGAAATCGATTTGCAAATGGCGTGCAATTAGCGGGATAGGTCTCTGAATGGTTTCGATGGTGTCCCCGGCAGTAAATGTAGCGGTAACCGTCCCCTGATCGGTAGTAATCGTCTTTGGCAGAACAAAACTTGTTGCGATTTTACCATCGGCATCGGTTTGCAACTGAAGACTACTTACAACAAGTCCGTCGACCGTAGCTAGAATCTGAACGGGGGCATTGGCGACCGGCCCCTCCGTACGCCGAGCTTCGGCTTTGAATTGAACCGTTTCGCCTGGACCATACGATTTGGCATTGAATTCTAATTTTTTAAAGAGCTTGTCGGTCTGGTACTGTTTTACAAGAAATTTTCGACGAGCGATTTCCACGAATTGCCCATTAGAAATCCCTGGCGCAATCATTAACGCATTATTTTGCATCTGATTTTGCAGATAGTTTGCAGTAAAGTTTTGTGGCTCGCTGCGTAATTCAGCTACGCTTAAAGAATATTCTCCACCGGGCAGCTGATCCGGCAGTCGATAGGACCCGCAACCCAGCCCTCGTAAGATTTTATGATCTGGCCCTTCGACCGTATTCCCTTCAGGATTGATTAGCCGGGTGACTCCTTGAGAAATAACCTCTTCGCTACCATCCGGCTTGATCAATTTGAATTGTAATAGCTGCTGTTTCTGGGCAGGTAAAAAGGAAGTGCGGTCCAACGTCAAACTACGAAAATAAAGAGTTTGCCCGGGCTGATATAGTGGTTTATCTGTCGTTAGAAAAGTAGCATAGACCGGTTGCGCCAGCGATAGTTTTTCGCAGAGTTTCTGCTCGTGGTGTTCATCTCGGGAAACAATATCGATATATAATTCCGAAGAGGGGTCGAGAGATTTCCAGATAGTCAGTGGCAAATCCAGAGTGGCAGGGATCGCGGAACGTTCAAAGGAGGTTTGATAAACTTTGGTGTTTTTTTGATCTCGGACGACGACTTCGATTTTGGTTGGCTTGAAGTTGCCCTGGCGATCGAGGGTTTCAATTTGCCATTCATTAGGGGCGCCCGGTTGTGGTCGCTGCGGCCCCGTCAATCGCAACAGCAACTCCTGATTGTTCATTTCTCGATATGCTTTTTCTAATTCCTGGTTCTGTTGTTGGAGCAGGTCATTGTACCTCTTTTCGATTTCGGCAACCTCTTTGCCAAGCTGATCTTGCTGTTCTTGGTTTCTTCTAATCAGGTCATTCCACTCCTGAGTTCTTTTCTGAAAAAGATGATCTGCTTTGACGAAATCCTGTTTGCGCTGTTGTGTCGTAATCCATTGGGCCATTGTTGGGG
Source organism: Planctomycetota bacterium (assembly GCA_021809185.1). Lineage (GTDB taxonomy): Bacteria > Planctomycetota > Planctomycetia > Gemmatales > Gemmataceae > JAKBAI01. Next base: position 12,514 of record JAKBAI010000107.1, on the reverse strand, counting down.
TCATTATCCCCAAGACACCGATGATCAGCATTAAGGAAAGCAAGATGGACCGCATCCACTTTCGCTTTGAGTTGTTAGAAGAAACGCCAGGATTTTTGAAGTTTTGTTTCCCTTTTTTTGAAGAATCGATATGGCTTGGTTGCTTTGGTGAAATCGATGCCTTGGGGCTGGGGGTAGCTGAAACAAAGCTTGCCGCTTTTTCTTCCGATTTTGCCTCTTGAGTGGATGGTATAGCAGAAAAAGAAATTTCTGGGAAATTCAATTTAGCAGCTTGGGATAACATCCCCTGAAATTCTCGTTCTTTATTTAACAATGCTGCGCAGTTAGGACAACTTGAAAGGTGAAGCTGGAATTCTTTTTGATTTTCTTCTTCCAGCAATTCAAAAAGATAATCAAGAAATTGTTCTTGGCAAATAGTACAGGTAATCATACTTACTCAGCTTCGCTCCCGTAGAATCCATAAATTAATATTTGTGGAAATCTCAGATCGTTTAAGTTTTTTAGTAATTGTGGTCACTTATTTGTTGTTTATAACTCTTTATTATAAATCCATATCTTGCAGGTATTCTCAAATCATATTTAGACTATTCATTTCCAATTTATTCGACAGAATTCGAAAGAATCTGTCAAGAATCGGCAAGATTCGATTCTCTGGAATTATAACGGCCTCTCTAAAAAATCATGAGCAGCATTGTTATTGATCTGCTCAATTCAACTATTCAATACATCTGTTCAACTGTTAAGTCTACTTCCCGAAAATAGATTGTTCATACCCTTCCTACGCTTAAATGCTTGTAGATTGTGATTTAAGCTCATGGATAGCTCATGGATAGCTCATGGGCGGATCGAAAAAGGTTGAACGATCAAATCTTAGTTGACCCATTCAACAATACTCTTAGTTCAAACGAAGAAAAAATCAAAAGCTGATGGAGAGAAGCCTTTAATTAGGATCCAGAACCCGCCGAAGTTTTTGCAGTGCAGTCCTCATCTGAGTTTTAACTGTACCGACAGGGGCATTTCGGATCTCCGCAATTTGTTCGTAAGTCAATCCACCATTTTGGCGTAATAAGAAGACCTCTTTTTCTTCTTCGCGCAAATTAGAGATTGCTTGTTTTAAGTGATAGAGCGATTCTTGAGATTCCAGCAAATCCATAGGGGAGGATTCTCTACTTGCTATCATCATTTCTTCTCCCTGGTAATTTCGAGAACGGCGACGCCAAGCAGACCGTTGTAAATCCTTAGCGGTATTTAATGCCACGCGAAAAATCCAAGCTCGAATATTCTGAATCTCGCTGAGCTGTTCACCAATTCGCCAACATTTTAAAAAGGTCTCTTGGGCAATATCCTGAGCATCCTCCCGATTACCAACCAGATATAAAATCGTGCTGATCAGTTCGTCTCGTATGTTATTGAAGGTTGAAACTAGTATATCCGCAACTTTAGTTTCATTATTTGATCCTTTTTCAGCAGCTAGACTTTCAGAAGATAAATTCCCAGATACATTCCCAAAAGAGATAGGTTTAGGCTTCCCCAGATCATTTTCTAGCAAGTTTGGCTCAGCGTTAGCAGAAATTTCTTTGGCTTTAGTTGGGTTTCTAATCAACGTATCGATCACAATTTCAGGAGAATTATCCACGGAACTCTCTGTAAGTACTTTATCTAGTAGTTTATCTTTATCATCTACTACCTTATCTTGTATCGTGGGATTGGAACCAACAATTTTCATGCTTCATACTCTCAAGACGAGATTATCCACGGGAACGATTTAACCTGGGATAAAATTATTCATGAAATCTTTTTTATCAATCGTTCATTGTCCATTTCAATTTTAATCACCAGGAGCTTTTATTGGTCTTTTAGGATTCTCAACCTCAAAACAAAGCTCGAATTAGGATCGATCTTTGTTTTCGCATTCTATAACAATTGTAATTATTTTATAGGATTTGCGTGAACTTGATCCTGTTATTTACTCTTTAGATTTATAAAACCTCGACTAACCCATTCCTTTCATTTCGTTATCTTATCCAAAACAAGATCAGATATGCAAGCAGAATCTTAAAACTTGGAGCAACCACTTATATTATCTATAAGATAAGAAGAGGGAGAATTAGAAGTCTTTCTTAGATCTGATTCTTTGAATTTCACTTATCTCATTCAAATAAAAAGTTCTTTATCATTGTTGAGGATATATCTTGAAACTTCTCTCTACATTAACGATCTTGATTTGGTTTCAGGGAATAGCTTGTGAAACTAGAGTATTTTCGGAAGATTTTAATAAAGTCTCTCTTCGAGCCAAGATCGATCGAGTACAACCGATGACAGGGATCGTTCTTTGGACCGGTAATGAAATACTGCAAGAAGATCGGAAAAGTCGAAAAGAAGAGGTGCCGATTCAGCTCGAGTTTATTTACATGGGATATGATCAGATTGTTAAAGAAAAAGGGATTTACAACTGGGAACCCGTTGAAAAAATATTAAAAAGGGTTGCCCTGCGAAAACATCAAGCGATTATCCGTTGGCATGATTGTTATGTGGGGAAAGCAACAGGGGTTCCTCAATACATTAAAAAAAGCAAAAATTACCACGAAATTGAAGCTTTGAGTGAGAAAAAGAAAACAGGATTCCCCGATTGGTCTAACCAAGAGTGGCAAGACTTTTTGCCCGATTTTTTTACACAATTTGCCAAAAAATATCAGATCGATCCCCGTATCGCCTTCGTGGAAGTCGGTTTTGGCTTGTGGGGAGAATATCATATTTATGATGGACCAATGAAGTTGGGGAAAACCTTTCCAAGCAAGTCATTTCAGACTAAATTCATGAACCATCTGGATAAAACTTTGCAAAAAATCCCCTGGATGATCTCCATCGATGCCGCAGGGGATCACACCCCCTTTGCGAATAATCCGCAATTACTTCAAAAGAAATTTGGCCTATTCGATGATTCCTTTAATCAAAAAAATCATAGCCAAGAGAATGAACCGAATTGGCGAATCATGGGACTAGAACGATGGAAAAGCTCACCGATGGGCGGGGAATTCAGTTTTTTTGAAGACGAAGATCAGAAAAAAGCACTCTCGATACAGGGAGCACATGGCATCCCGTTTTCAAGACAAGCTGCTAAATTTCATATCTCTTTTATGATTGGAGACGACCAACCAAACTATCAATCTCTCCAAACAATTAAAGAAAATGGTTTGGCCTGTGGCTACCGGTTTCAGATTATTCGCTTTGAAACTTCGCCGAGTCAGGCAAAGATTGTTGTGAAGAATATCGGAATTGCACCCATTTATTATGATGCCTTTCCAGCAATCGATGGTGTTCGAAGTAAGGAATCTTTGAAAGGACTACTCCCTTTTGAATCAAAATCGTTTCTCATTTCTAAGGGCGGTCGAAAACCAAAATTAACGATTGAATGTGATCATCTGGTACCTGGACAAAGAATCGATTTTGAAGCAAATCTACCTTAATTAGTTCTATAAATCTCTATCTTCATCGGCTCTACAAGTTGAGAAAAACTCAGGAACCCACGGGAACAATTTCAACGGTGTATTTTAATCTTTTTTCTTCAAGAGATTGAGATTCTAAAGATTGTTAACCAGGAAGTGAATCTTTCATGGATGGATAATCTCTTTTTTCATAAAGAAAAAAATTCTTTGCACCATTTTCTCAATCGCTGCCGCTTTATTATTATAAATATAGCTATGAACCTATTGATATTGGTTTGAAATTGGCTTATGATAAAATATTCTAAAACGCTTCTTCTTTGGAAAGGGATGAAATAATGCAAACGGCTAAACAAAATTTTGGAGAGAATCTCCAAATTCAGGAGACTCTCCAAAACGAAGAGAATCTCCGAAGTGATGAAAATCCTCGCTCGAATTTATCGAATTTTTTGAAAGCGATCTTTTGGCAAAGAACCTGCCGTTTTCTAGTAATGATGGTTGCCTTACTAACTTGTTTTGCCGGATCCGTACCACGATCAACCGCGCAAAGCTCTACGGATGCTTTGACCTTTGAAAAACTAAAAGATCTACTAGCCAACATTGGCTATACCCCAAACAAGTTGGACGATAACTGGTTGCAAGTCGTGAAAGAATCTCCCACCTTTACCAGCAAAATTCGAATCGGGTTAAGCAAAGATAAAACCCAGGTCTGGTTTGAATGCCGTCTAACATACATCGAAAATACAGCAACGATTCCGGCCTCGGTTTGGCGGAAGATCCTTGCTAAAAATGATGAAATTGGCAGAGCGACTTTCAGCTTTTCAGATCAATATAAGAGAATTGTTTTGAGCATGCCGTTAAAAAATGAAGGGATCACTGCGGCACAGATGCGAAAAGAGATCGATTCTTTTGACCAAACCTTGCAGAAAACCTACGATCTCTGGGACGAAAAAGTAATCTTAGGTAAAAATGGTCCGAAAACCGAACTGTTCCCAATCCCCAAAAAGAACCCCTTCGAGTACAAAGATCTATTTAAAGATCCGAAAAAACCGATCGAGAATCCCTCTACCGATCCTTTCAAATTATTTGGGAATACCGGTAATGCTCCAGTAAGTCTAACAGGAAAATGGAAAGTAACTGCCTACCAAGATCAAGGGCAAACTTTCGATATTGATAGCACCAAAGTATTTATCCTGGAGTTCACAGGAAATAAAATGATTACCCGGTTCAATGGAGACATTAAAGATGAATCAACTTATGAATCGCGAAAGTCTGGAGAAAATGCTCAGTTAGACACGACAGCAAAAAGTGGTGTGGTTTCTCTGGGAATCTATAAAGTAACTGGAAAAACTCTCCAGATCTGTACTTCCCCAGCAGGATCGAAGATTCGACCGAGCGAATTCAAAAGTAACATGGATAATAAGACCATCTTATTAACCCTCGAAAAAGTAAATTAAATATTTACCATAAATATTTACTAACAGTTCGACTCTTGCTCGACGTGCGCCCAACGATTCCCCACAATTTGCATTTTCTATTCGAATAAAAATTTGTGATGAAGCAATTCTGTAAAATTCGATTTTGGATTTTACAATCTCAGGAGAGAAGAAAATGAAGTACCAATCGAAACTCCTTTCTCTCTCCTTATTTTATTTCATTTTGCTTACGAACGTTTATCCTCAATCGAAATGGGATAACCATAGAACCAATCTCTTACCAATCATTAACCAAGAAAAGAAGAATCAGCAGATAAAAAATACGGACCAACAATCAGAAACCATCCGGACCAAAAACGAAAAGATCGAGTTTTACGATAGAGAAGTAAAACGGTTTCGCAAAGAGAAGAAATGGTCGCAAGCTTTAATCGTTCTAAAAATGAAACTAACCATTGAGACAGAGTTGCCAGGCGATCACTATGAAGAAATCGTTCGTTCTTTGCGGTTAATCGCGGAAATGCAACAAGAACTAGAACAGTGGACAGAAGCGGATATTACTCTAACAAAAATTGTCTCGATGGAGCGTAACCGCTTCGGTAAAGATAATTGGCGTGTTGTAAATAGTGAATGGGATTTGAAAACAAATGAAATCCATAAAAAATTCACCGCCAAAGAAAAAGAGATCTTAGCGTGGCTCCATTCTGCACAAATAAAGAAAACCCAATTCTTTCAAAACAAAGATTATAATCAAGCCGTTAATTATGCAGAACAAATTTGGAAGCAGACCAAAGCATTATATGGAGAAAATCACCCCTTATATTTACAAAGTCTGCATGATTTGGCAAATTGTTGTCTCAGAGCAAATCAGAGAGAAAAATCGCTAACTCTGTTGCTACAAGCTAAAGCTCTTTCCAGTAAAATTCTAGGAGAAAATCATCCTGAGTCTGTAGCCATACTAAACTTGCTTGGGCTATGTTACTCCATTCTTGGTCAGAACGAAAAAGCCTTACCGATATTTGTAAAATCCATGGAGCTGAATAAGCAGATGGCAGAGGAAAATCAGCTAGGGTTTATTTATAGTGTCAACAATCTTGCGAGCTGTTATTTATTACTGAAGCAAAACGAGAAAGCTCTCCCCTTATTCGTCCAAGCCAAAAATATCTCCCTTCAATGTTTTGGTGAAACTAGTTTGCTATATGTAAATAGCCTCGATAATCTAGCAGATTGTTACTCGAGGCTTGGCAAGCATGAGATGGCAGTTTCTTGCTTACAACAAGCAAAAGAGCTTACACGAAAAAGAGTCGGAGAAAATCATCTCGATTATCTAAATCAACTCAATAATTTAGCATTAGTTTATACCAGACTACAAGAGTATGAACAAGCTTTGCCCTTATATCTTCAAGCGAAAGAATTGCAAATCAAACTTTGCGGCGAGAAACATCCTGATTATATTCAAAGTATAATAACTCTAGCCCATTGCTATTTCAAGGCACATCAGAGTAAAAAAGCATTGCCTCTGTTTGAACAAGCGAAAAATTTGCAGTTCCAGATGGTAGGCGAGAAAGATCCTGAGTACTTAGTAACCCTCCAATTTCTGGCATTGTGTTATTCAGATTTAGGGTACACGGATAAGGCAATGACTTTATTACTGCATGCCAAAGAGCTGACAAGAGAGCTTTTTGGGGAAGATCATCTGAATTATGCACAGTGTTTAACTTCTTTAGCGCACGGTTACTCGGATCTGGGCCAGTACGACAAAGCTTTGTTATCCTATCAACAAGCAAGCAGGATACGATTGAAATTGCAAGGAGAAAACCATCCTGATTATGCGCGTAGCCTGAATAATCTTGCGTATTGTTATCAACAGAATGGAAGAAACGAAAAGGCCTTGCCACTATTCGTAAAGGTACGGGAACTTCAGTATAAAAACAGGGGAGAAAAGCATTCCTCGTATGCGCTAAGCTTAAACAATCTTGCGAGCTGCTACTCGGATCTTGGCCAGTATGAAAAAGCATTGCCCCTGTATTTGCAGTCGAATGATCTACAACGCAACCTTTCTGGAGAAAAGCATTTGGGTTACGCGGTAAGTTTGAATAATTTAGCGAGTTGTTATGCCAAGCTAAATCGCAATGACACTGCCCTGCCATTATTTATTCAGGCTCAGATGATCTTCCGCAGTTTACGTGGAGAAAACCATAGCGATTATACCCGGAGTATAAATAATCTAGCCGAGTGCTATACCAAATTAAATGATTATAAAAAAGCGCTACCGTTGTTTGAACAAGCCCGAGAAACGGTGCGTAAGATCAAAGGAGAAAATAGTAGTGATTATGCTTTGAGCTTAAATAACTTGGCTAGCTGTTATTCAAAATTCGGCCAGAACGAAAAGGCCCTGCCACTATTTTTGCAAAGCATGGAGCTTACGAGCAAACTTTCGGTAGGGAATCGATCCGATTATGCTTCGAGTTTATATAATCTAGCTAGCTGTTATAGCAAATTGGACCAAAAAAATAAAGCTTTAAAGCTGTATCACCAAGCGGTTTCAATTATGCAAATGGAACTGAATAATACCGCGGTGGTCTTATCCGAACAGGAACAGATCAGTTATCAGCAAACGGTGTTATTCTATCTAGATAATTATTTTGACACCGCGATTCAAGTGAATGCCAATCCTGTTGAAATCTACGAAGTGGTCCTAAATGTGAAGGGATCGATTATGGCCCGGCAGCGGGCTTTACGATGGCAACGGAATTTATTAGCTCAAACCGATCCTCAGATACGAGCCTTAATTACTCAACTAAAGCAGTTATCTTCCCAGATTAGTTTTATATCCCGGCGCGGTACCATTCCTGGTAGCGAAAATCGTAAGCAATCAGAGGAAATGAAGGAATATATAGCGCAATTAAGCCAGCAACGCGAAAATTTGGAATCGCAGCTCGCACAGAAATTGCCCGATTGGCAAAAATGGCATCAACCCATTACTTTCGAGACAATTCAACGATTTTTACCGAAACACTCAGCACTTCTCGATTTTTCGGTGATTTTTTCTCAAAGTAAAGATTCTTACATCATTGGATTTTATATTCCTAAAAATGGATCGGTACAGATGAAGATGCTTGGCAAAACCGATGATTTAGTGACGGCAATTTCGAGTTGGCGCAATACGATCCAGCACCGCTATGAACCTATCGAATTTGCAAACGACCCATCGGTTATCCTCCGCGAGCGATTATTAGTGCCTTGGCTAAAAGATTGGACTAATTTTGAGACGTTATTTATTTCAACGGATGGAGTTCTGGGTAATATCGTATTTACCGCGCTTCCAGGTAAGAACAGTAAAAAATTTCTAATCGAGGAAAAAACAGTTGCGTTACTACCAGTCGTTAAGCTGCTACCCGAGTTTTACTCCAATCGAACTCGACAACAAAAAGAGAATCAGAGTAAATTGATGCTCTATGGAGGTATCGAATACGGAGAGATCCAAAAAGGTAAAAGCAAATCGGGACCACTTACTAATTCGCCTGTCCAGGGTTCCGTGGAGCTGAGAGAGATTGCGTGGCCGAAACTTCCCGCAACAAAGATTGAAATTGAATCGATTGCCGCTTTATTCGATGAAACTCATCCAAATCAACTGAAAACGGTACGCTCTGGTAAAGAAGCGAATAAGACAAACTTTGTCAACGATTTGTTGCAATCGGAGATTGCTCATATAGCAACCCATGGTTTTTTTGAGTTGATGGCGAACGGCAACACCTCTCCGAGACAACTTATTCCGACTAATCAAAGTGAATTTATGGTTAATCAAGCGAATATCAATCGCTTGGTGCATCCGGGCGTACAATCTGGCCTGGTTCTGGCAGGGGCGAATCAGCCGACCGATCAAGAGGATGGAATTATTACGGCTTTGGAGATCGCCGAGTTGGATTTAAGTTATATAAATTTAGCGGTTTTATCGGCTTGTGAAACCGGGCTGGGCAAAGAGGTAACAAGGGAGGGAACTATTGGGTTATTACGAGCATTTCAGATAGCAGGATGCAAAAATGTGATTGCTAGTTCTTGGGAAATTGGGGATCGATCGACAGCGGCAATCATGAAACTTTTTTATTGGAATCATTGGCAAAAGAAGCAGTCTCCTCTCGAAGCTCTGCGGCAAGCGCAGCTCGGCGTAATGGATAATCAAGATTTGATCGATAAACTTGGTCGCGGGATCGCATTAAAGAATATTAAAATCGATTCTGATGGAAAAAAAATATCTAAAAAAAATCCTAAATCGCTCCGAGCAACGGTAGGTCAATGGGCGAGCTTTTCGATTGCTGGGATCGATCCGTAAATCTATTTGTTCTTCGAATATTCTGCTTCATTCACGGTTTGCTAATATCGTGACTCTCATTTTTTGCTATATTTACGATCGAATTTCAAGAATTAATTCTTTTCACTTGACGTTTATAATTTCATTTTGCTAAACTAACATAAATCGAAGTATCAATAAAATAGTATTTTCTAGAGTTTATTTCTGGACGATTGGTGTCTCTAACTACGGAAAGCTCCATAAAAGCTCCAAAGATAGAGAATGATCTGGTCGACATCTGGTCGACAACTGTTTTTGTCTATCCCAATCGATTCAACGGCTCGGATTGGCCGCATTCCTGATTTAGTTAGTTATGCTTGAATTTTTTACGCCTGAATTTATTACGCCTAATTCATATGGTTGTATTCGTTAGATGACAGACAAAAATTCATCACTGAGAAAAAAGCAAATATTTCGGAGACGTTTTTGATTCAAGCCTTTGTTCGGATTAGTTCTCTTTATTTGGTCGCAACGATTGTTTCTGAGCTTATGCTCAAGTTGAACGGCGAAATGATTGGAGGTTGCGCCGATGGAGAATAATGAGAAACGCCCTGATAACGTTCCCAGTTCCAAAAATAAGATCCCGATTCCTGCGAAAATCGGGAAGTATGAGATTGTTCGTGTTATAGGCCAAGGCGGAATGGGAATCGTCTATGAGGCCAGGGATCCACATAGTTTGAGGCGATTGGCTCTCAAAATAATGTATCAACATTTCGTTGAAGGGGAGCTACTGGAGGAACGATTCCGCCGGGAAATTCAAGCGCAGGCCAATTTATTAGACGATCATATTGTACCAATCTATGATGTCGATCAAGACGAAAATCGACTGTTTTTTACCATGCCGTTTTTATCGGGAGAGGATCTAGGAAGTTATCTGCGAAGACAGAATAATACCCCCTTGAAAGTCAACGAAGTACTGCGAATCAGCAGAGAGATTGCGGTCGGTTTACAAAAAGCGCACCAGCGCGGGTTGGTTCATCGGGATATTAAACCCGGTAATTTGTGGATCGATTTCGATAACGATCAACGAATCAAAATTTTGGATTTTGGCTTGGTGAATCAGTTTCAGCTTGTAAATGAAAATCAAATAGCCGAGCCGAATCGATCCCCTATTCCTACGGAAAAACTGACGAGAACAGGAATTCCGCTAGGAACCCCTTGGTATATGTCTCCAGAGCAATCCAACGGGGCTTCAGCCGATTCACGCAGCGATTTATACTCTCTTGGTGTGGTCATGTATGAAATGGCAACGGGTAAACTCCCTTTTCAAAGCGACCATTTATACAACCTGCTTAAGGCGATATGGAATGATGCCCCCGTTCCGCCGAGCCAGATAAATTCGCAAATTCCCGCTGAGTTGAATACTTTCCTATTGAAATTATTGGCCAAGAAACCGGAAGATAGGCCGCAATCCGCGAAACAGGTTCTCGCCGAGATTCAACGCATCGAAAATCTAGTCTTAGGCATCGATCCCCCAGTTCCCCCTAAGAAATCGGGTAAGTCCCGAATGCTCGCGGCGTTTTCCCTTCTCTTCTCTGGGGTTGTTCTTACCGCATTGATCTGGGTACTTTCCGTAAAGTTGTCTCATTCTCTTCGCGAACTTAAATTTTCAAAAAGTCCCCATTATCAACTTCCCTATGTTTTAGATCACGACCATCTCTATGACTCGCTGATCGATTTGGGGTTTGAGACTAAAAAATTGAATGAGGATTGGTTGCAAATTTTAAAAGAATCGTCTTCGATCACCCGAAAAATTCTTATCGGTCTCGGGCCAGATAAATCGGAAGTGTGGATAAAATGCAATCTGACCAGATTGGAAAATCCCAATTCGATTTCTGCCCCCGTTTGGCAAAAACTCCTTTCTAAAAATAATGGCATCGGCCGCGCCGTCTTCAAATATTCCGAAAAAGATCAAATGATTGTTTTGTGTGTCCCTTTAATCAATGAAGGGATTACCATCGATCAACTCCGCGAAGAGATCAATCATTTTGATCGTGCCATGCAGAAATCGTATTTGATTTGTTATGAAAATGAACTTTTGGGTAAAAACGACTCCAAAATAGAAACTTCTTCTTCTACTCAAAATGATCCTAATTCCGCTTTTATGGAAGCTACAGGGAAAAATCAAATCGATCCCCGAATATCTGGAAGGTGGAAAGTAACCGATTATCAAGATCAAGGTTCAAATTTTGAAGTGGATGCGAATAAACTTTTTATCATGGAGTTTTCTGATAACAAAATGACGACTTTGTTCAATGGCCAAGTTCAAAATGAATCGGCTTATACCGTTCGTAAGGCCGGAGAATATCACCAGTTAGATACCACGGCAAAAACCGGCTTGGCTTCGCTGGGAATTTATAAAATTGCGGAAAAAAAACTTTCCATCTGTGTTTCTCCTGCCGGTAGTCAAGCGCGACCTACGGAGTTCAAAAGTACCCCAGAAAATAAAGCGATGTTATTGACTCTAGAAAAAATAAATTAGTTGTATCCCGTATTTTTACGACCAATTTCTAGTTTTCAGCAACACGATTTTAACCTGGCGGCGAGAACCAAAGCGGAATTTATTTTCATCGGCTGGCGAGAATCATGGGCAACAACCTGAAATAGTGGATTGCTCGTGGAATGGAGATCGTCTAAAAGAACATGAAAATAGAAAGGGATTTATCAGATCGAATTGTCTAAAATCTTTAAAAATATTTAGGAGTTATTCCGATGGGGTCTTCGAAGCGGAAACGGGCTAAAAATAATAACCACACAAACCATAGCACCGATCAAATAAATCAAGAAGCCAAGGCTAGAGAAACAATGCTACTCACGGAGTTGAAAAAAGCCGATGAAAAGCTTCAGCAAATCAAAGAATCCCACGGAGAAGATCATCCAGAAACAGCTATGGGTTTGACTAACCTCGGTTTAGTGTATCTCCATTTACACAAATATGAAAATGCCCTAAAGTATTTTAATCAAGCGAGAGATATTCGGATTAAGCATTTTGGCGAAGATCACCCCGATTTTTATGAAAGCCTTAGTAACCTCGCTTATTGTTATTTCGAACTCCAGCAGTACCAAAAGGCTTTGTCTCTTTTTTTAAGAACCAACGAGTTCAAACGTAAACTCAAGGGGGAGATAAATGCAGAATTTGCGGAAAGCCTAAGTATGCTTGCGATGTGTTATACTAGATCGGGAGAAAGTAAAAAAGCAATTTCGATCTATATCCAAACTAAGGAAATATATAAACAATTATATGGGGAAAATCATCCGGATTATGCTCGAACGATTAATAATCTCGC
>JAKBAI010000106.1 GCA_021809185.1 Planctomycetota bacterium | reverse complement strand
CGCATTATCATTTATTTGCTTTGATTTCGAGAGTCAATGTGGTATTATTGGGATTTTCGACTCCGCGCGGCAACCGAGCAGACTTGGTAAGATCGGCCTGATCCTTATCTGGATCGCGGGATCGTTGGCCAGGGATATTGGCAATCAGAATAACTTTATAAGTGCCAATAGGAGCACCCGCTTTACCATCGGCACGCTTGAAAGTAAAAGTCCCATTTTGATCGGTGGTCCCTCCTGCTCTAGGAATTTTAGGATCATCGGGAACGAGCTGCACATTCACATTCGCAACAGGAGTGCCATTGGTATATTTAAGTGTCCCCTTTGCTGTATCATTGAATTTCACGTTCGGTCCAGCAGAACCACAGCCTACTAAAATTAGACTGGTTCCAAAGAATAACATTACCTTTTTACAAAAAGCGACACTTCCGAAAATTAGATTTGACATATATTTCCCTCCCCTTTCCAAAGGATAAGTTAGAAAATCAACTTTTGAAATAAAAAGGGAAGTCTTGGCAATACCAAAACTTCCCACCCGAAATTTAAGCAAAAAACTTTATGGTTGATTCAGAACTACTTCGCCTCCCTGACGAGTTCCCATCTGAACCAAAGTGGGAACGGGAGTAGCATTCGAAACAAAATGCACCGAGCCATCGACATAGGCAATGTTTGCTCCCTGAGCATGACCACTACCAATCACATTCAGACGATTATCACAGGGAGTATACGAAGAACAATCAGAAGCACCAGCTAAAGACAGCAAAGTGGAGAGATTGGTATTAACGGCAAATTGAGTGCCAAGAGTCAGATCTTCCATTGCATATTTGTTAGTCCAAGCCCAACCACCATAGGTAGTTAATGGCAAACCACCATAACTTGCCATTACACTATTCCAGAGTGGATCAAAGTGATAACGTTCAGCGAAGAAAAAGGTATTGCTGGTTCCATCGGTCACCCCCGTAATATCGATATTGCTGTTCACATAAAACATGCCATCCAGAGTTGCATTCGACCAGTAAGTTGATACCGTTCCAGCAACACCACCGTAACTGACCATGCCAAACCAAAGATTATTATAGCCTTGAACAGATGGGGGATTGGGGAGCTGATCGGCAGGACAGACAAGAGATTTAATTATTTTCGACCCTGGAGCAGCATTTTGCACGGTGCTAAGATTTGCATATTCATTTGAATAAAGATTCAACTGATTATACAAATTTTGTTGCTCAATAAATGGGAATAATGCTTCTGGCCATGATACCCATTGGCCTTGGATTGGCGGTTGGCCAAATTTTGTTGCGGCATAACCGGTTAATCCGTTCGAGTTGATCGGGATATTAATCCCAGCGGGAAATCGACTCATCGCTGATTCGTAGTTCATAGCACCAAGAGCAATTTGTTTCAAATTGTTCTGGCATTGTGCTCGAGCTGCTGCGTCTCTCACTTTTTGTACGGCGGGCAATAATAGTCCAATTAAAATCGCAATAATGGCGATAACAACCAATAGTTCAATCAAAGTGAACGCTTGACGTTTCATCTAGAAACCTCCTTATGTGACAAAAATCAATCATTAACAATTTATTATTATGTCAGATCTTTCTCCGAAGTCATATGAAGAATTAATAAAATTAAAAATTCTTGCATAATACGCTCAAATTATCTTAAGATAATTTGAGTTTACCAATAATCATTTGGTACTATTCAGAGTTAGAGCTTTTAAGGAGAGGAATTAAAAATTCAGGGTCAAATTCAAAACATAGAAAACAGAGACTTTTCCTTGCTTTATTTCCCTTTTTCAACATCAGATAACAATAACAATCTTCATGATTTAGAATTTCGATTCTATTTTTGGTTTATCGTTTCCCTTTCTGAATTGAGAGATTCAAGTAGCTAAAAAGGATAAAAACCTCGATAAAACCAATCAAAAATCCAAATCATCAAAATTATTTGTCATTGTGTTTGAACTAGAAAAATATGCTTTTCGATACTTTTACTCATAAAATACTTAGAATATTATTTGAGAATAAAGATTAATCTTAAGAACAATATTTCTCCAATCTATTTAGAATATTATAGATTTGATTCAACTTTCAATCGATCTTGGGAATTTTTTTAAATATTTTTCACTATTCTATCATTATAATCTGTCTTAATATTAGTTAACTTGGAGTAAAGAAGTTACGGATTCGAAAGCTTATGACCGGTTTTCTCTCTGAAATACAATCAAATTTTCTCGATCAGTCTTAATTATTCTAATTTATATTTGATTGCATTTTAATCTCTCTGTTCTTCTCTCACCTAATTAAATTAAGCCAATATGAATAAGTTTGGTTTTTGTGGTAGAATAAAGGAGCAGGTTCTTGATTTTTGAAAGGTTCTTAAAGTAGAAACAGAAAGATTTAAAGCGATGGCAACAGAAGATGAATTCTCAAAATTGATGCGATTTTCGACAAGGGCAATTCATGTAGGACAAGACCCAGAAGCAGCTACTGGTGCCGTTATTGTCCCGATATTCGCCACTTCTACTTACGCGCAGGAATCTCCAGGGGTCCATCGAGGCTACGAATATTCCCGCTCGGGGAACCCTACTCGCACCGCTTTGGAAACCTGTTTAGCAACGCTTGAACAATCCGAACGTGGTTTAGCATTTGCTTCCGGATTAGCAGCAACCACCGCTGTATTTGCCAGTTTACTTCGTTCAGGGGATGAAGTTGTTGCCGCAGCTGATTTGTACGGTGGAACTTATCGATTGCTGGAAAAAGTCTTCAAACCTTGGGGTATTCGAACTCAATATAGCGATAATCTCTCACCAGAATCCTTTGAAAATTTACTTTCAGCCGATACCAAAATGATCTGGGTGGAATCTCCAACCAATCCGTTGTTACAAATTGCGGATATTTCCAAAATTGCTGAAATCGCTCATCACCGAAATATTCTTTTGGTTGTTGACAACACCTTTGCTTCACCGTTTCTTCAAAAACCGATCTTGCTTGGCGCTGATCTAGTAGTACACTCTACAACGAAGTATATTAGTGGTCATTCGGATGTTGTAGGCGGAGCGGTCATCGGACGAAAAGAGCTAGTCGATCGAATTGCGTTTTATCAAAATGCAGCAGGTGCGGTTCCAGGACCGTTTGATGCCTTTTTAACTCTGCGCGGTATTAAGACGCTTGCTTTACGAATGGAACGGCATTCACAGAATGCGATGCAGCTCGCGGAGTGGCTTAAAACTCATCCCTCGTTGTCAAAAGTTTATTATCCTGGGCTAAAAGATCATCCAGGGCATGAGATAGCCAAAAAGCAAATGATCGGGTTTGGCGGTATGATTTCGATTCAATTAATCTCAGATCAAATGGTTAATAATTTCTTGAAAAGAATTCGCTTGTTCACTCTGGCAGAGAGTCTAGGCGGAGTGGAATCGCTGGTTTGTCACCCTGCAAAAATGACTCATGCGAGTATCCCACCAGAAATTCGGGAGTCGCGTGGAATTCATAATCGACTATTACGATTAAGTGTCGGGATTGAAGACATTCAAGATCTTATCGAAGATCTTTCTAACGCCCTAAAATCAGAATAATTCTAAATATATCGAACCGTTTCGAATTGAATATTCAGGAGGAAAAAGCCCATATATATCGCGTTTATTAATTTTTTTGATCTTCCCAATAATATCGAAAAGGCCAGCGACAAACAGAATTGCCCGAACATATTGCCGGAAGAATTGCCCGTTAGTGAATCGCTTTTTATGGGAATTTCCCAGTCTGATTTACTAGAGAGAAAGTTGATTCAGGGCATCAGGTAGATAGTGAAAAGAAAAGGGTCTACCAAAGAACAACGGATTACAACGATTCTATCTCTTTTCCCAAGAAAAGTTGCTCCAAAGGGGGCGGATTGCAAAAGTTCCTCAATGCTCGGTAAGCTAAGAATGCGATGATAACTGATATAACTCGGGAGCTTAAAATAAATGAATCGATATATAATATCTCTTTTTCTGTTCATAATTGTTATATCCTTTGGTTGTAAAGGTATCAGTGGACCAATTCAAACGAAAAGGCAAAAGCAACCCGATCCCATGTTAAGTTTGAATGAACAGCGTAGAGATGCTTACGCTCGTTATCCAATTTTTGATAACGATTACAGAACCCTCCCTTATAACGTTGGCGCATCCCCTTCTCCATCGGGCAGATAAAAGTAAATTCAAGTTACTTTTTATTGAGGAGAAGCACTAAATTGTAACTCGAAGAATGCTCTAATTTCGATATCTTTAATAAGCTTCATGATTTAACAACTCAGACTAGGGATAAAGGATGATTTTGGTAAAATGGGGTTTTCGGTGTATTTGGCTAATCTCGGCCACAGCAACAATAGGTTGCTGTACAACACCCGAATCGGTTGCTGTTCCCCCTTTACCCGTTGAAGGGCCAGCAGCCAATCGAGATTTATTACTAAGAATTCGGTATCACGCAAGTGAAGCCGTGGATGCCTATTATTTGGACGACTGGGCCCAAGTGGAGAAACTGGCTGGTCTACTCGAAACCGAAACTAAATTTCTGGGAGATTCTCCAGAATTGTCCCCACGATCGAAAACAGCTCTTTCGCTTGAGAAGAAAGTCTTACTCGATAATATCGCTGTACTCAAACAAGCTGCGCGCTCAGCCAATGTTACCCAAGTCGGGGATGCTTTATCCCAGATTCAAACGCACATTCGCAAAATAAACCTGGAAAAGTAGATCAGTAAATTTTACAAGTTCTTGGTTTTCCCAGAAGTCACAGTTAGTCGCTAAAAGAATTCAATATCATTTTCAAGCTTTTTATATTTAGTTTGTTAAGAATCTAATAAGAATTAGTGCAAAGCTATATTCAAAAGATTCAATTCATTTGATATAATCAAATAAATTGAAATATTAGAAAAATCTACTAAATTTAATACCTTTTATGCAATCGATTATTTCACGATTTTGCGAATGGTGTTTGTTACCCGCACCAATGACTCTTGGAATCATGTGTTCCTGGATGCCAATATCAGCTTCGGTTCTATGGTTTATTCTTACCATTTTAACCATTTACGCTATATATTTATTTTGGTTAGAAACTCAGATACAACCAACAGCGACAACAAATCAAACCACTAGCAAATAATAATTAATTGATATTCATATTACATCTTCCGAACTGGATCGCTTTTAAGCTCTTCATAAATCACTGAGAATCGATCAAACTTCGAATTAAGAAAAAGTAGATCTTGTTCAAAGAATCATCAAACAATAGAAGTCATTAAAATTAAAGAGTAGAATTTGGAAAATGAAGAATAAAAATAGCAAATAAAATCAAAGAACATGGGTTAGACAAAATTGAAAATAGAGACTAACCCAGAAACCGAATTAGATGGCACGCATAATGAGAGCGCCGTTTTGACCTCCAAAGCCAAAGCTGGTGGAGAGAGCAATTTTTACCATTGAATCCCTTGCAACATTTGGAGTATAGTCAAGATCACAAGCGGGGTCAGGATGAGTTAAATTAATGGTGGGAGGGATAACATCTTGAGAAAGGGTTAAAGCCATTGCGGCAGCTTCGATAGCACCAGAGGCACCTATGGAATGACCAATCATCGATTTTATTGAAGAGATAGGGATTTTCTTGGCCCCTTCACCAAATACATTCTTAAAAGCTGCTGTTTCCATGGCATCATTCAATTTGGTGGAAGTACCATGAGCATTCACGTACCCAATTTGATCAGGAGACAATTTGGCTTCGTTGAGTGCAGCTTGGATCGCTCTCGCGCCGCCTTTACCTTGGGGATCAGGTTTCGTAATCGAATAAGCATCAAAACTACTGCCAAATCCCATAATCTCCGCATAAATATTAGCGTTTCGAGCACGAGCATGTTCATATTCTTCAAGGACGAGTACAGCAGATCCCTCCCCGAGGACAAAACCATCACGGAGCCGATCAAAAGGACGCGAGGCCTGGTCGGGATTCCTATCTGCTCTACTTAAGGTTCCCAATACGGTATAGGCAAGCATCAATAAAGGATCTAATCGAGAATCGGCTCCTCCAGCAAGAATAACATCGGCATCTCCACGATTAATCAATCGAAATGCTTCTCCAACCGCTTGGGTTCCAGCAACGCAAGCAGTAGTGATCGTGTTATTTGGTCCCTGAGCATTAAATGCCATTGATATGTGGGCAGAAACCATATTAGGCAGATATTTGAGCAACCATAAAGGAAATAAAGGGGTACCGCTGGATGTATCAAGTCGATTAAGATCAAATTGACCTTCCTGAGTCATTACCTGGTCAAGAAGAGGTCTAATTTCCCCCAGATCGATTGGGACAATACCAGAACCCATAACGACCCCGATTCGTTCCGGAGCTAGTGCAGCCCAATTCAAGCCACTATCCTGAATGGCCATTCCAGAGGCACCAACACCAAATCGAGAAGCACGACCCATAATTTTGAGCGATTTTCGGCAAGAATCTGGCACGAATGGGGTAACATCAAAATCTTTAACCTCCCCTGCAATTTTTATTGGGAAAGTAGAAGCATCAAAAACAGATATTTGACGAATACCAGAACGGCCTTCAACACACGCCGACCAAAACGCATCCTTGCCGATCCCGTTGGGTGCTACTATTCCCAATCCTGTCACGACAACACGACGCATGGTCTCCAATCCTCCCCCCCAAGGTCAAACTCGAACAACCCTTAACACTCTCTTGCTTTGCCTTAGATAAGGGTTTTTCATTAGTTTCTTAAAAAATCCGACACTATGAAAACTATTCTTTTCTTTCACCCTCAGGTATCCCAACAACCCCCTTTTTTGACCGAAACAATCTTTTGATGTCCCACGTTTCAAGGGGGATAATTCCAAGTGATTGGAATAATTTCAAAAATAAGTTGAGAGTTGTGAAAATTAGCTTGCTCTTAAAATTTACTCTCATACTTAGGGCAACCTCTTTATAAGAGAGCATTTTACTTTAATCCAACAACAACCAATCATCTTATTCAAATTAGCTATCTTCCTTAATTTTACCAATTAAACTTCTATTTTTCAATCCTATATTTCTCTCTAAATCCATATTCTGCAATAATCTAACGTTAAAATCGGACTAAAAAGCTGCCAATAAATCTAATAACAATACAATTATTAATATGATATTCTAGTCCTAGAAAAATTCTTCATCAGCAGCATAAAAGTCCAACATTTAGACCTATGCTAAGGAATCCCTTGACGCAAGTAGTTAGCATGAATGATCTGGTGTGTGGAAAAGAAGATATTAATCCGTTTTCCCGAAGCACCCCGACGAAACTAACGGTGATGGTATCGATATTTAAAGGAGGACAACATAGAAAGGGACCGGGTTTAGCAAGTTAATTAGTTCCAATCATTGATTAAAGTCAATGAAAAGCTCTAAATTTGGGTAGGTTAGGCTTTTGGAATGTTTCGAGTATCTCCTATAATAAATATAATGATGATTTGAAATGAAAGCTTGGAACCTATTCTTCGCTTGGTAGGGGGTAGAAAAGGGGATAAAACAAGAAGATGATTAAAAGAGAATTAAGAATGATTAGTATAAAGACCCTTGCATTTAGATCTTTATCCTTAATCTCCCATTTTCTTCTCCTATTCCTACTTTCAATCCCCGTAATATCCAAAAGTAAAATTAAAGGATTTTATTAATTCATTTCTATTAATTCATTACGAGAACTTTTGAGTGAACCAAAAATGGACACAATCAGATTTTTAAGAAGATTTAGTAAGAGAAAAATTGATCGCGGACTCTTCGAAAAGAAAATTCCCGAATAAGAAGACATTTGATAAAAGAGCAAGATTGTCCATGGAAAATTGTGATTTGAACTAATGTAAATTGCTTAAAGAATAAATTGCACAACGAATAAAATGAAGAAAAAGAGTGACAGAACAGAACGAATAGAATAGTAGTATTGATAATTAGTTAGTTTTGAGGAAAGAGATAAATCACTCAAAATCTATTTCCACGGATCTTGAATTAAAGATTGAACCAGAGATTGAAAATTAAGGATTTGGAAAGAAAACAAAAGGTACAAAGATGATAACGCAGCTTGTAGGCCGATTATATACGGGGACTTTGGTAGTTTTCTTCTTTTGCTTTGGTTTCTCGTCAACAAAGTCGCTAAAAGCAGAAGACACCACAACAAATGGGACTGTAATTTCTTTGCCAGAAGTTCTTGAAGATCGAACATTCGAGGCCATTAAAATACAGATCGAACGAATTCGTAATGTTCCGAACCGAAACATTCGATCTATCATTATCGACTTTAATCCAAATCAGCGGGACAGTTCGACGAAGAATTATGGTGCAGCTTATAATTTATCTATTTATTTACGTAATTTATCGCTGAATCAGCAGATTCGCACAATTGCCTTTGTGCATGGCAAAGTAACAGGTCATCTCGTATTACCTGCATTAGCTTGTAACGATCTGGTTATGAGTTCTGATGCGAAAATAGGACAAGTTGTCGAACCGAATGATCCGCCACTTTCAGAGAAAAGCGAGATCGATTATTATCTAAAGTTAGCTGGATCACGAGGTGTTCTCGTCCAAAAGATGTTTGATAAGAATGTTCGAGTCATGACAGGTCTTCTGAATCAGAGCATAATCTATTTTGATCAAAGGCAGATGAATAAGCCTGAATATCAGAATGTTCATAATCCTAAGTTAGTTTCAGATTTGACTCCAGGAGAAGTAGCCTTTTATTCAGCGCCACAAGCCATGAAATATGAACTTTGCAAAGTAATTCTGGAATCGATGGCAGATGTACTGAATCGTTACAATCTTTCCGAAGAAATAACCAAAGATGAAACAATTGCAAATCAAAACATAAAAGCTTGTACCATCGAGCTGATCGGTTCTTTTAATCTTGCCTTGAAAGATAAACTTTCACGCCAACTTCGAGAAGCGGTATCGAATCGGGAAAACACGATCTTTTTTGTGTTGGAATGTTCCGATGGGGATTATGAAGTTGCCTATGAAATTGCCAAAATGATTTTAGAAGTCAATCAGGACAAGGACAATCCTATTCGAACTATTGCCTTTGTGCGCGATCGAGTCCCGGATTTGGGAGCATTTGTCGCATTTGCTTGCGAAGACATAGTCATGAATCGAGGAGGGGTAGAAAAAGGGAATGGAGCTGATCAAGACTTAGATATTCACGGCGAGCTGGGAGATTTTGAATCTTTTGCTCTGAAAAAAATAAATATGGATATTATCCGGAAACAGTTGCGCGAGATCATCGATACGGGAAAACGCTATGACCCTATGCTGGTTGATGCCATGCTGCGCTACAATAGCGCAATTATCCGTGTAAAAAGCAAGAAAAATGGGCAGATCCAATTAATGACACGGCAGGAATTTGATCAAGTAAAGACCGACTGGGATCACGATGGCAGTGTAAAAGAAGCGGGAACCTGGTTTAAGATAACCCCAGGAAAAGCGAAAGAATTAAAAATAACCAATCTATTTACAAAAGGGCGTGATTTAAAATTGTTGTACGATCTTTACCAGATCCCTCAAAAAGAGGTCCGTTTTGCCGAACCGCACTGGCTCGATTCGTTTGCTGCATTTTTACGAAGAACCGATATCTCGATTCTTTTGATCATGATCGGAGTTGCTGGTTTAATTCTGGAATTGAAAGTTCCTGGATTAACCGTTCCGGGAATCATTGCTCTGATCTGTTTCGTCCTCTTTTTTTGGGCACAATCCCGGCTCAATCAACAAATAATTAATCTGGCAATTCTGCTTTTCATCGCAGGCATCGTCTTGATTGGTGTTGAAATATTTATAACTCCAGGGTTTGGAATACCTGGTATTAGCGGTATTCTCCTAGTGATCATTGGGCTAGGTTTGGCCACCATCGACAGAATTCCAACGAATACCGAACAATGGGTCGATTTGACGGCAAGGGTTGTTCGATATGGATTGACAATGGTCGGCGGGGTCTGTTTTGCTTTAATGTTCGCACGCTATTTACCCAAAATCCCCTATGCCAATCGACTAATGTTGACCCCGCCTAGCGAACTTCCTGGAGAAGAAATAACTCATCTCCCTGGTTCTGAAAGAGCTCAGCTATTACTCGGTAAGATAGGAGTTGCCACTTCGATGCTTCGCCCAGCAGGCATGGCAAAATTTGAGGACGATCTTGTGGATGTTGTAACCGAAGGGGACTACATTCCGCCTGGCACTCCTATTCAGGTTATTGAAGTCGAAGGGACTCGAATTGTTGTTAAATCGATTGCCCTTTCATAAGCGGATGATTTGATTACTCATCTTCATTGGCACATGATTGCCAAGAGAATACCAAACGAGCGATCGCCAAACGAGCGATCGCCAAACAAGCGATCGCCAAACGAGGCTCCAGAGTTCTTCAAGACATTTATTGAATATGATTTTTTTGATCTCAGTTATTATTTGTTCTTTTGGAAAATAGGAATTGTTCAGTCCTTGAAAAACAAAAGAGGTATTTATCATTTCGATTTTAGAATATACTCGACCGGATTTGAAATACTTATTAGAACCAAAATTGGATTACAACTAGAAGATCGATGGGGCCAATTCCCCTAAAAAGAATCATTTGTTGAATTCGAAATTATTCTAATTGGAGTATGAGAATTTTCTGTTACAGCTATTTTCCTTGATTTCTGGGATTAAATGTGTAAATAAGTAGAAAATGGATAATTGAATCCCGATTCGCTACCAATTTTGGTTCCGATTCGCTTCGAGATTCCCAAAATATGAAAATGGGTTTACCCCTAGATTGAACAAAAATAGCCGCTTGATCAGCACTTGAGTAACAAAGGAATTTTAACAGGCAATTATGGAAACGATCACCTTAGGGTTCATTGTTCTTGGTTTAGGAATCGTCTTTCTATTATTCGAACTGTTTATACCTACGGGAGGGATTCTATTCATCCTGGGCATGTTGACTCTATTTATGGGAGTAGTTTTAGTTTTCGCTAGCGGCAACACCTACGCGGGATATATCACCCTATTTTCTGTGTTTATACTCTTGCCCTTTTTGGGTTTGTTCTTATTTTGGTTATGGCCAAGATTACCTATCGGTTCCAAAATTCTAGTCCCCCCTGATTCCTCAGAAACAATAGCAGCTATCCCAGGAGTGGCGGGATTGGAACAATATAAAGGGAGAATTGGACGAGCTGTTTCGTCTCTCAGACCATCAGGAATCGTTGATTTTGACGGCAAAAGAGTTGACGCCATCACTGAAGGAATGTTGGTATCAGAAAAAGAATGGGTTAAATGTATTGCGATACGTTCAGGTTATGTTATCGTTCGCCCAGTTGAACAGCCTAATCTAGAACAATTGGAACAAAATGATTTTATGTGATCAGTAAAAAAATTAATTAGCAAATAATAAACAAATTGGTTCGAATTAATATATAAAAGAATAAATTAAAGTAATTTTCAATATTGAACTAAGTCAAGATCAATTAAACCGCTACCCAGGATAGCTTTATGAAATTATTAACACTCTTGCAAGCAAAACCACCTGTATTATCTACTGATAATTCTTGGATCCTCATTTTAGCGGCAATAGCCCTTCTCGTTGGGATTTTCTTGCTGATCATCTTTTTCAGTTTTGTTCGATTGTGGATTCAGAGCCTTTTAACTGGAGCAAAAATCAGTTTACTGGATCTAGTGGGGATGAAACTTCGAAATGTCGATTATGGTCTAATCGTCCGGCAGAAGATTGCCCTGGTCCAGGCTGGGGTAAGAATAACCACCCAAGAACTGGAATCTCACTTCCTTGCCCGCGGTAATGTTTCAAAAACAGCATCTGCAGTTATCGCAGCTCATAAAGCGAATCTGGAATTACCTTGGAAAACCGCAGCAGCTATCGACCTTGCCGGTCGAGATATTCTCGATGCGGTTCGAACTAGTGTAAACCCCAAAGTTATCGACTGCCCCGATCCCGGCAAAGGCCGTTCTTATCTCGACGCCGTATGTCGAAACGGGATTCAGCTTCGAGCACGCGCTCGAGTAACCGTGCGAACAAAACTAGAACGATTGGTTGGGGGGGCCACCGAAGAAACGATTATCGCTCGTGTTGGTGAAGGGATTGTTAAAGCAAT
Organism: Planctomycetota bacterium; assembly: GCA_021809185.1. Taxonomy (GTDB): domain Bacteria; phylum Planctomycetota; class Planctomycetia; order Gemmatales; family Gemmataceae; genus JAKBAI01. The sequence continues at coordinate 5,249 of JAKBAI010000106.1, read as the reverse complement.
TGGTGGTGCCGAAGATCACCGGCAAGTGCTCGCGAATCCTAATCTAATCTCCCAAACGGTGTTGCACAACTCTCTCGATGCCTCAACTGCCTTCGAAATCGTCTCGATCGATATTGCCGATATTGAAGTGGGTGAAAACATTGGGGCTAAATTGCAAGGGGAACAAGCAGCAGCGGACTTGCGTGTTGCTCAAGCCGAAGCAGAAAAACGTCGTGCCGCTGCGGTTGCTCTCGAACAGGAAATGTCCGCTGCGGTTCAAGAAAACCGCGCCAAGGTAGTTCTGGCCGAATCGGAAGTTCCCCTCGCAATTGCTACTGCGTTTCGAGAAGGTAAGCTTGGCATTATGGAATACTATCAAATGAAAAACGTCCAAGCTGATACCAACATGCGTCTGAATATTGCGGGTCTATCACCAGAATCTCAGGGTGGCAATAGTAGACAGTAAGTAGTATTTAGCTTTAGATGATTTGAAAAGAAGATGATAATTTTAATCTTCGGTCTCGAGTTCGATCGGAATCCTCGAGACCGATATTTCTTCCGATAATTCAATCCAGGGTAAACCGATACTTTTACTATTTTTTCTTTAGTTGGCTAATCTTTCTTAAACTAAATAATATCGAGTATAATCCAATTATCGGCTAGTATTATTGTTTGTTATTATTTGGTCTGGTCAACCCATCAAGGAAATGAACTCCTTGTGCGAAAGGGATGAGCAATATGAATATTCCTTTTATTATTATCACATTTTTTATTATTATCTGGATTATTTCCAGCGTGATAAAAGCCTCCGCGAAAGCGAATGATCGAACCCGCAGAAATCTAAAAAGTTCCAGCAAAATCACGCAACGCGGCAGCACTAAAATCAACACCAACACCACTTCGGATGTGGATCGTTTTCTTCAAGAGATCGATCGATTACGTAAAAGTAATCCTTCTCAGACCCCTCCCCCTCCTGTAAAGCCGGTTCGTAAAACGAAGGCTCCTCCAACTAAAGCTTCAGATCAATCAAGATCCGTGGATAATGGGAATAAAAATTTTCCAACTATTCCCTCGGTTTCAGCTGGTCCAGCGGTCCCTCAGGTTCGAAGCGTCGAAGAACCTCATTCCCCTAACTTTCCTGTAAGTAAATCTTCAACTTCCCCGGTAGCTCACACTCAGATACAGTCTGCCCACGCTCCCGTATCGGATGCTCGTAGCGCTGCAAAATTGGCTCCCATTATCCCTGCGAAAGCCTCGCATCCTGAAAAAGTATCTAAAAGTCCCATATCGGAATTGGTTCAAACCCTCCTAAAATCCAAAGAAGGAAAAGGGGCTTCTCTTATTCTTGCAGAAATTTTCGCCCCTCCTAAGGGAATGCGGAAACCTAATGGATAGTCTCTTGATCGATTGAAACCCAAATGGTTTATTGCTATCTCCTGTTATTCCTAGTAATGCCGCATTTCCCGTTCATGATGATAGCTTCTCGATTAAATTTTCTGGTTCTTGGAATCAACTCGAATGCAATTAGAACTGCTTTCTTTGGTATTTTTAACTGTTTGATAGCAATGATCGTCAATCTCAAGCTTTGGGAACCATGCTCCATTCATCGACTCAGCTAAAACCAAGATTTTTAGATCCGATTCACTTCTCTTTTATGAGTTCAAGATGCTTGGCAATGATATGGCAATGATATGGCAACGATAGATCGATGATAAATCATTCTCAAGATTGGAAATAATCAAGTGGCATTCTACGATCTATTTTTGCTTGCACTTTCGGGATTATGGCAGCAGAAACTGCGCACACTTTTAACTTGGGTGGGAGTTTTAATCAGCACCGCGACATTAACCATCAGTTTGGGAGTGAGTATCGGCATTAGAAATGTGGTTTATAACAGCTTTCAGGGGAACGAACAGTTACGAGAAATCGATGCCTATCCAGGAGAGAAAGAGGCAACAGAAAATACACCTCAAGAAATTCCCGATCATATAAAACAGATCCAAGGGGAAATGTCTCCGGAAAAAAGAAAACGCTTAGAAAATTATGCAATCGCCGAATGGAAAAGAACGAATATCCGCACTCGCGAGGTTGCCTTGACGGAGGACAAACTTCAAGAGATTGCCGCTATTCCTCATGTAGAAAAAGTAATCCCGCAGATCCATTTTCAGATCCAAGGCACCTTTCAGGGAAAAAGCCGATTTCTAAGTGGCGTTTCCATTTTAAAGGATGCTCCGGTGTTGAAGGATCAGCTCGATGTAGGCCAGATTTTCTCTGATAATAACGCCAAAGAAATTATTTTACATGAATACATTCTTTATAAATTTGGCATCCGTAATGATGACGATATCAAGAAGTTACTAGGAGAAACCGTAACCATTCGGCTAGGGGCAACTCAGGGCAATCCGATCCAATTACTCCATTTGTTTGAAGCAGATACGACCGAATTGACACTTCAAGAGATAGAAACTTTGGTGAAAGTACGCTCGTTTTTACCTCAATTATTAGACCAGCTACAGTTACCCATCGAAGAGAAAAAATTACTCGATAAAATGCTGAATCGCAAAAAGAAAAATGAACCGTATGCCAAGCAAAAATCGTTAAATGAATCGTTTCGCTTGGTAGGGGTGCTCCGCAATAACGAATCCAAAAAAAAGATCCGCTGGATGCGTGAAAGCGACTATATCAACGATCTCGATTTTGTCCTACCGCAAAATACCAGTGAAGCGATGGTACAGAAAATTCCTCAATATCGAGATAGTGGCTATGGCAAAGTTCGAATCATCATCGACAACCAAGATAATCTGCTTGAAGTTGCGCTAAAAATAAAACAGATGGGGTTTCAAACGTTTTCGTTAGGCGAATTTGTTCAATCGGCTAAAACCAACATTCGCTTGGTCATTTTCGGGTTAAATTTTATCTCGCTGGTCGCACTGGTCGTTGCCGCTATCGGTATTACCAATACGATGTTTACTACAGTCTTGGAGCGAACCAAGGAAATCGGCATTATAAAATCCCTGGGGGCTAGCGATGGAGTTATTCAAAAAATATTTTTGATTGAAAGTTCGCTGGTAGGATTATTTGGTGGAATTCTAGGTGTTATCGTTGGCATGATTGCCTCGATTCCCGGCAATCAATATGCAATGCGAATTTTGGAAAAACAGAGTTTACAGGGCTGGGAAATTCCCAAAGAGGTATTTCAATTCCCGTTATGGGTAATTCTTGGTGTCCCCCTCTTTACTTCCCTGGTAACCATGTTCTCCGCTTGGATACCGTCCAAACGAGCATCGTTGATTCATCCGGTCGAGGCCTTGAAATTCGAATAATAGAAATGCCATGATAAAGAGAGACGATAAAAAGGATATGATAAAAAGCTAAGAGCAATCAATCTTTGGAGCTTGAGGGTATTTCCAGAAAAGCTGAACTAGAAATGCCGAATTAGAAATGTCAGGAGTGAAAATGGGTTATACTGCAACTGAATTGATGATCTGTTGTGCTTCACGAATATTAGAAGACCAGAAAACAATTGCCGTGGGAACAGGCATTCCTGTTGCGGCAGGGATGCTCGCGCAAAAATTACACGCCCCACATTTAACCATTATGTTTGAAGCTGGGGGTATTGCTCCCGAATTGCCAACCATGCCGATTAGCGTAGGAGACTCCCGAACCTATTATCGCGCTATCATGGCTGCCAGTATGAACGAAGTGATGAACTTTGCCCAAAAAGGGATGATCGACTTTACCTTTTTGAGCGGCGCTCAGATCGACATGTACGGTAATCTCAATTCCACCATGATCGGTGATAACTACCATCGGCCCAAAGTGAGATTACCTGGCAGCGGCGGTGCCAACGATCTCGCTTCGCTTTGCTGGAAAACGATTATTATTATGAAACATGATCATAAAAAATGGGTTGAGAAAGTCGATTTTCTGACCTCACCCGGTTATTTAACTGGTCCTGGAGCACGTGAAAAAGCGGGCTTACCAGCGAATACGGGGCCTTTTCGAGTCATTTGCGATTTTGGCGTTTGGGGCTTTCATCCCGAAACTAAAAAAATCCAATTAATCTCGCTGCACCCCGGAGTTACCCTAGAACAAGTGCAAAAAGAGACGCAATTCCCCATTGAAATGATGACCGAATTAACTCATACCGAAGAACCGACCCCAGAAGAACTCCATCTGTTACGCACCGAAGTCGATCCTCAAGGTTATATTTTACGCAGAGGCTAATTTCTTCGTAAAACTAGTTTCGCAAAATCTAGTTTCGCAAAATTTCGCTTGACTCTCCCTAACTGCCCACTCTTGTCGTTTTGAATTAGATTATTTGAACTCTATCTATCACTAGGAGGATTTGCCAATGAAAAAAATGTCCTGTTTAATGCTGTATCTGAGTACTCTCATGCTGTTAGGTTCTGGAATAAACATTCCGGTATTCGCGGAAGAACCATCCTACAAAGTTTTAGGGCATGATCGAGGTCACGTTGCTCTCGTTGACAAGGATGGCAAGGTTTTATGGCAATATGAAGCAAGACACGATGGGCACGATATCGACCTTCTCCCGAACGGGAATTATCTCTTACATCTGGACGCGACCACTGTTGCTGAGATCAATAAAGACAAGCAAATCGTCTGGAAATATAAGTCGGTACCCAAACAGGGATCAAAAGAGCGAGTTGAAGTTCACTCTTTTCAGAGGTTATCTGATGGGAATACTCTTATCTCCGAGTCAGGCAATCGCCGTCTCATCGAAGTCGATCCCAAAGGAAAAATCGTCAAAGAAATCCCGTTGTTGATCGAACATCCCGATCCCCACCGCGATACGCGCTTGGTTCGCAAATTGGCGAACGGTCATTATCTCGTTTGCAACGAAGGGGACAGTAAAGTCCGAGAATACGATGATATGGGCAAGGTGGTTTGGACCTATAAGCTAGAGCTTGGTGGTCGACCTCGTAGTCCTGGCCATGGGGTTGAAGGGCATGGCACAGAAGTTTTCGGAGCGGTTCGATTACCCAATGGCAACACGCTGATCGCTGGCGGCAACAATAATCGCGTTATTGAAGTAACCCCCGAAGGTAAAATCGTCTGGGAATTAAAACATAATGAATTAGCAGGAATTCAGCTCGCTTGGGTTACTACTCTTCATGTATTACCTAACGGCAATATGATTATTGGCAATTGTCATGCGGGAGAAAAGAACCCTCAACTATTTGAAATTACCCGCGATAAAAAAGTTGTTTGGCGGTTCTTGAACTTTAAAACCTTCGGGAATGGCT
>JAKBAI010000105.1 GCA_021809185.1 Planctomycetota bacterium | reverse complement strand
TATCGATGTAAGCTTGGTGATGCTTGGTATGATGGATGTTCATCGTTTTGGCATCGATGTACGGTTCGAGGGCATCTTCGGCATATGGTAGTTTAGGAAGCGAGAAGGTGCCGGCACTTAACGCTAGTTGTGCGGTTTTTTGGTTGGCAGCTGCTTGCTGGTTGTTGGATAATAAAAGAATCGACGGGGCGAGAGTAGCAGAGAGAGATGTTGTTTTTAACCATTGTCGACGGGAAATCGAACTTCGAAAAAAATCTTGGCTGAGAAGCATTGTAAAACCTCCTGAAAAAGTAGAGTGTTTGCATAAATCATCCAATATTGTTATAGGTTTTACCATCAGATCGACAAGAAAAAAGAGAATATCTTTACTCTACTCTCATGGATTGAATCTCTGCGGAGTTCGGGAATTCTTATTTAATTTCCAAAATTGGCAACATAAAAGCTACATTAACTTTTCTCAGAAGCTCTTAAAAGGATCTTCAACCATCCAAGTGAATTCTAAACAATATGTAAAGCAGGAAGCTCATAAACGGGGAACAAATCTTTCGTAGAAATTCATGAACTAGGAGGTATTTTTTAGCAACGGACATAGAATTTAATTCTTTTGATGCTGGAATATAACTAAATAAATCATAAAATAGAGATCGTTAAAATAATAGAATTGGTCGAGAATTATTTCTTCAAATATTACTGAAACAAAACTTAGACAAAATAGATTAAGATTATGTTAAAATCGAGCTTTGATCTCTTAAACATGATCTAAAAATAGGTTTACTAAGATCCCGCCTAAAAGGAAATCTGCGATGAGCATAACCATTACACCAGAAACTATTCAACAAATCAATGCGGATAGTGAAGTAGAAAAAGCGGCACAACAATTGGTCAAAAAGCGTGCTTTTGTCAATACAGGGGTTTCTGCGGATGGTACCTGGATTTTAGCGGATTGTAAAGGGAGTGGAAAAGATCCCTATCGCGTTTCGATCGATTTAATGGATAGTGCCAACCCAACATTGAGATGTAATTGCCCATCTCGAAAGTTTCCGTGCAAGCATTCTGTTGGACTCTTCAGGCTATATCAGGAAAATTCAAGTATTTTTGGTCCCCGGGAGCCGGATGTCGATCTGATTGAAAAACGAAATAAAAAACAGTTCCAGGATGAACGGAAAAAAGGGAATTTCCCTGCCGCCAAGAAAGTGAATCGTTCTGCACAAGATAAAAAATATCTAGCACAAAAAGAGGGATTAGAATTATTAGAAAGGCTTCTTTGTGATCTGGTTGCTAGCGGCCAATGGTATGAAGCGAGCAGAATTGAACGGATGGATCGCCAATCGAAGCAATTGAACGATATGTATCTACCTGGCCCGATGTATTTATTGCGCCGATTGGTATTGATCGGGTTGAATGAACGGATGACTCAAGAAGAAAAAATGGTTCGGGGAGCCGATCTGATTGGTCAGTTGTGGATGACCGTGCAAAAGGGGAAAGAATTTTTAGATGATAAGACGATCAATCAGATAGAGGGGGATGGTGCCAGTGTTGAAAATACTCCCATCGGTACATCAACCGAGGCACAAAACGAATCGGATGCCGTCATTGAAGATATTTTAGGTAAAATCTGGCAACTCAATGAATTAAAACAAAAAGGGTACTGGAAAACCAATGCCCAATTGCTCGAATTGGCTTTTGAACGCTTAGATGATGAAGCAAGATCTCAGCGTATTGAAGTTAGTAATCTTCTCGATCTGGATACAGGGGAAATACACCAAGCGATTACCTATCGCCCGTTCAAAGGGTTAAACCAGATCCCTGAACAGATTAGTTATATGCACCCGATTCTTGTCAATGAAACTGGTCTTTATCCCGGGTTCTTGAATCGGCGGATCCGTTGGGATAAAGGGGTAGAAACTTCCTTAGGCGATCCTTCAACGTTTTACTCGAAAGCATTCCAACTAGCAGTCGATTTGAAGATTGCCATTGAAAAGTACAAAACTCAGCTGAAACATCCTTTGGCTCCGCGCGAAGCGGTTTTGCTCGTTCGTTGTCAACGAATAGGAAAATTACAAGATAAAAATTCAGATAAATCGAATGATGTGATTGTTATCGAAGATGGAACAGCTTCGCAACCGATTCGCTTGGCGATGGTTGATCGCACCAGCGATTATTCCAATGTCGCCAATTTAGTCCGAGCTGTCGTCATGTTTCCCCAAGAACCGATCGCTTTAATGATTCGTTTTGTCTGGCAACCACTTACGAATAGCATTCAAGGGATTCCTCTGGCAATTTTAACTCCTAATGTTCATCTTCGCTTGGGTATCTAATATCTAACGAAATGAGCTAAGCGATTTTCCCAAATGAGGAAAATCGCCTATTTAGAACGGAATTATTCATTAGCCTTATTCATTAGCCTTATTTGATTAGCAGCAAAGATTGCTCACGGAGAGGTGCGCTGTTAGCGAGCTTGGTTGACGTTTATAAATGTTTTAGCTACGGAATAATTCGGAAGAACCCAGAAAAAAGCAAGATAGGGTATTGCTTACTCAAATTGAAAATTTCCTAAATGGTTAATTCTTATTGAACACTGAAAGAGAACTGATGGCGATTCGATTTTTATTGGAATTGTCGATCGACTAGAGGAATTATTTCAGTAATCTCTATGTCTAAATATTCTTGAAATTCAGCTACAGAGCCTCGGATTTATGTTGATGGGGTTTCAATTAAAGGAATCTCAATCATTTAAGGGGTTATTATCTTCCAAAATTAAACGAATTTCTCTGGCTCATCATAGGGAATTTTATTTAGGGAATTCTATTTAGGGAATTTCATTTTGCGGATCCAGAGTCAAATTAAAGGGGAACATTTCATGTCGCAACATCCACTACTTTCCTTCTCTGATGATATTACTCAATTAAGCATTGCGGGTACTTCATCTGCATTAAAAACTCCAAAACTGCAAAATCACTATAAAACTCTAACAGAATTGAGTAAACAAGTGACCTCGCTAGTCCCCGTTCGAGATCAACTTAGCCAGTTGTTGGAGGGGGCAAGCGCAAAAGAGGGGAAGCAAATTGATGAACGGGAAAAGAATTTTCTCCAGGTATTGATTTATGCTCAGCAGATTAAGCGTTCGCTGTCGAAGATCGACCTATCAGGAGAATTAAGCGCGGTTGCGGACGCGGTCAAAGAAAAAGTAACTCTGATCAGCTCCATGCGCGATAAAGAGATTCATAATCTAATCGAAGTATTCACTCAGGCCGGAACTGGGCGATTAGAAGCCGTTCGTAACCATCCACAATTCAATCAAATTCAGGATATTCGCTTATTGTCTGCGATGCTCCGTACTTTAGAAGGCAATAATCATGAGTTATCCCGTGTCGTTGCTGAAGAATTATTGCCAAGATATGGGGTGGTAGCTTTAAGAGAATTGACCCGAGCGTTTAACAAAGATGGGAATAACTCGGATGCTCTTCGCTTACGAAGTATTTGCATAATCGATCCCGTTCTGGGAAAATCTCTTTGTTACGAGGCTCTCCAAGGTAAATCGATAGCCGTTCGTGTCATGGCCATAGAACTCTTAAGAAATTTGGAAGATCCCGAAAAATTGTTCGATCTTGCCAAAACACTTCTTGGCGAGAAAGCGAAAGATATTCGCTATTCTGCTCTAAAATTATTGTCGAAAGTATCAGAAACCGAAGCGATGTCCCTTATTTTCGATGAATATGATCGTTGCGATCATGGCTCTGGTGAAGAATTGAATACGATTGTGCAAGTGTTGCAGCTCATATTGATAGCGGATAAGGAAAAACTGATTTTTAAGAAGGTTCTTTCTGAAATCGAGCTTTTGTTTAATGGTCCCGCTCAAATCAAAGAATCGACCCCAGTTGCAAAAAAATCGACGAAGAAAAAATCGAAAGAAGATTCTCCTTTATGCAGAGAGGATATTATTTTTCGACTTAGCCACCTTCTCCGTACCCTAGGGACACCAAACTGTCAAAACGATCAAGAAATCATCGATACCCTTTTTGCTCTTGTCGGAGAACAACGTCCCAAAAATTACAAAGGTGCTTCCGTTGATCCTTTCTCGGAAAACTATAAAATTCTGTACGAATCGATTTTTAACACTCTGATCAAAATTCAATCCCCATTTCAACGTTTATTTAATCTTTTCGATCTCTATCTGAAAAATCCTACGTTGCGCGAAGCGGTTCTAGTTGCATTGAAATCAATCCCTTCGGATCTCCTCCGTACGGAAATTCCCCGATTGATTCGCGGCATCGATCCAAAAATGCTATCCTCCAAAGAGCATGCGCTTCTTTATTTAGAACTGATGGCCCCTCACATTTCTAATAATTCTAAAGTGCTAGCCCCCATTTTGGTTGAGTTGATTCCCAAAGTCGATCCCTTTTTATTACTGGAGTGGTTTAAAAAAATAGATTTTGAATGCCCTTCTGAAATAATAAATGTATGCCTTGATCAGTTTATGAGGCTCAATTATTATTTCTATACAGCGTATATAGAACTATTTTGCCAACTTTTCAAAGATCTAAAAACAGATCGTAAAAAATTGGTTCATCACCTCATTGTTTCTCTAAATAACCAAACAGATATACGTTGTCAGATCGGGATCAATCAAATACTCGAAGGATTCCCTGATCAAGCAAAACAGATTCTTAAAATGGCCGATGATTATCTTACTAGCGAGAAAGCACTGGATCCTCGGTTACAAAGTTCGTTTGAACAGTTGAAACACAAAATAGAACTCGACCTGAAAAATCTTGCTACCTCGGACTAGCCTTTTGTCTATATACCAAGAGTTGGTTAGATTGATGATGGATTGTCTAGATTGGCATGGAATATAGCAATCAGCTTAGCTGCTTCGATTTTCACATCGTGCATTTGAGCGACTCGTTTCGCTCCCGCAATACCGATCTGTGTCAATCGTTCTGGAGGGGTAGTCAGGATTTCTACGATCGCGCCCGCAATTTTTTCGCTATTGCAAGCTGGAACCAGCCAGCCCGTAACTTGATTTTCAACTAATTCCGGTACCCCTGCGATATAGGTGCCTAGCACCGGTCTCCCCATGGCCATGGCCTCCATCATAGCAACCGGGAGGTTTTCCGCTAAGGAAGGCATAACCATAGCGCGTGAATTTTGCAAATGTTGCCGTACTTGAGCATTGCTTTGCCAACCGGTGAGCTGAATTCTGTCCTTTAATCCCAGTTCTTGAATCCGTTTCTCGATTTCACTCCGTAACGGCCCATCCCCTACCAACACCATGTGAAAGGGGATACCCTGCGCCAAGACAATTGCTAAAGCATCTAATAAGAGTAAATGCCCTTTTTGTTCCGTAAAAGCGCCTACCAGAACGAGTTGATGATTATCGGGAACGGGAGTGGGGGCGATTTCTAAAAAGTGATTGTCCACACCACAACGTATTACATGAACTTTCTTCCAAAATCGATAATCGCACCAGCGATAGACCTGGCATCGACCATAATCGCTGACAGCGATTATAAATTTTGCTGCATGGTATTTGGCTTTCAAACGAATGTTTTCTGGTCTGTCCCACTCTTCGGGACCATGAATGGTAATACTGAAATTTGGACCACCTAAAATATGACTGAGATGCGCTACGACCGCTGGATTCGTAGCAAAATGGACGTGCAGATGATCGCTGTTCTCTTGGAGAAGCCAATTCTTCAATACACAAGCTTCAGCAAGATAAATGATATGTTTGAAGATAGATCGATTGGCGCGGCCATATCGGATCGCTTCCCGCAATGCTTGGCAAAATCGCAGCGGATTATGGAAAACTTGAAACGATAAAGTGGTCAGAAGTTTTGGTATGCCGATGGCAAGAATCGATCTGGTTTTTGCTTTTTCTTGCAGATCGGCAGGGTCGACGCAATCGTGACCGGAATCGCGGACCGAAAAACGGCATACTTCTACCCCTAAATGTTCCAATGCCACAATTTCCCGGCGAATAAAGGTGTGGCGAACATGAGGATACTGATTCGTTAAATAAGCAATTTTTAAGAGTTTGATTGTGCCGAAGGACGATTTTGGCAATTCTTGTAATTCTGAAAGTGGGGTCGGTTTTGTTTCTTTATATTCGATGATTGCCGATGGTTGCGCACGCCACTTTTGGAGTTTATAGCGGATTTGCCCAATAAGTTGCGGCCATTTTCCGAGAATACAGAAAAACGCATAGAGTAAAGCATGGCGTTGACTATCTCCGCGCTGACGCCGATAACCATAGACTCGCATTGCTTGAAGCGGATACATAAACAGCAGTAAGGCGGATAGGCCATTTGTGAAAGGAGCTAATACCAGAATTAAGAGCGGTAACCACAGTCCCCAGATATAGTTGCTGCGATTCTGTTGCCGCCAAAATCGATCCCCCCCTGCTAGATGAAGTTGCGAGCATTCTGCATAAGCATGACCTGCCCGGATATTGCGTTTCCACCATTGTCGGAATTTCGTCATTGCGGCATCGTGGTATCCCATATCGGCAGCAACACGCAGGATTTTCCAGTTTTTTTGACGGAGTCGAAAACATAGCTCTGGTTCCTCGCCCGCAATCAAATCGGTCCGGAATCCCCCTACTTCTAGATAGGCATTCGCTCTCATCATCGCATTTCCACCACATTCGCTCACTTCCCCTATTGCTGTATTCCATTCCATATCATGGAGTCGATTATAAATCGTTTTATCGGGAAAGCGTTCTCTCAGTCTACCGCTAACTACTGCTACTTGGGGATTTTCTGTAAATACTCGAATCGCTTCTTGCCACCACTCCGCGACAATCTCACTATCCCCATCAATAAATTGGACCAGTTCAATTTCTGGAGCGATTTCCATTAATCGCTTCATCCCCTCGAAACGTGCTCGACCAGCAGTGAAAGGGATTCTCATATCCAGGGGGACGACCTCAACCCCCATACTCATGGCGATTTCAACACTATTATCACTCGAGTTTGAATCAACGTAGACGATTTTAGGGCCTATCTCTGAACCAAAAACTTGGGACGAATTCGTAGGTGCTGTATTCGTAGGCTTGCAGGAACTGAAACATCGCTGTAATCGTTCCCCTTCATTCCTTCCAATTACGACCACTCCGATGGGTGGAATTCTCATCTTCTCTCACTAAAAACTCAGTTGGTGTTTCTCTCCCAATTAATATAGGTTATGGGGTACCATCAGGTTATCTGCTTCCCCAGGATTTTTTGGATTCTGGCATAATATTGATGGGTGGAAAAAATAATCTTTTTATCCGTTACGCATTTTCGTTGGGGTTTTTCAAAAATGAACAGCAAAATATGAACTTTGTATGACGATATTGTTCCAAAAGCAATATAGAATAATATTCTTAAGATAGTTGTATCGAGGTGGGGGATTTTTCCTCTCAAAAATATAGCCCAATCGGAAAAAATTCGTGCTATGCTTAAAGGTGGATTTTCTAACGTGCTGGGAGTTTACGGATGCGGGCTTTTTGTTTTCGATTTCTTCGCCGAGGGAGTTTGGTTGCAATTTCTCTGGGAATCATCGGTTACGGTCTAGGCCAGGTTTTTTTAATCGTAGATCAATTTTATAGTAGAGCACAGACCAGCAATAATGATCACGTACTTTGGCAAACCCCAATGAATATGGCTCTAGGTGGGCTGGTAGTTTTGTTTGTTTTAGAATTGATCGTCGAATGTTTCTCTCGACTAAATAAACCAAAACAACCTCAAAAAGCCGTTCCGATTTTAGCAGAATTGGATGACAAAATGATTATACCCCCGGCGATTCTACCAAATTCAACGACTCCCTTCGCCTCTTAATTGCTCCAAGGGAGTCGCTCTAAAGGAATTGTTCTAAAGGAATCACTCTAAGGGGATCACTCTAAGGGGATCACTCTAAGGGGATCGCTCCTAGAGAATCACTAGTACGGTAAATGACACGCAAAGTGTCTAAAATATGCTTTTTCATTTCAGAACGGATACACTTGAAAAAAAGATCAAATTATTTCTTGGAAAGCCGTTTAACGATAAACAATTTTAAAGAAAATGACAGACAAAAAAATAGGGCGATTTTTTTAGTTAAGATCTTTGCTAAACGTGATGCGAATCGCGATAGCAAAGTTTTATTTGGCAGGAATCTGTTCGATCAGAAAGACCCCTTTTTTGTTAGCAACGACAATATCGAGAAGTTTGTCCCCATTAAAATCGGCAACGACAAACTGGGTGCCGATGCCAGAATCGTTATCGATCTCGTGGGGAGTGAAGCTAATAATTCCATCCTGTTTTTTTGCTTCAAACCAATAGATTTTGGGTGGGGCGTTTGGATCGGCATCCCCTTTGGGACCGTGTGCCCACCAGCGTTTCCCCGTGATTAAGTCAGGAAGACCGTCGCCATTGATATCCGCAAGATGAAGAGCGTGGGTTTGTGATACAAGTCGGGGAAAGAGATCTTTCTTGAGGAAAGTGGATGGTTGACCCTCTTTAGACTTTTGTAGATAAGACCAGATTCCATAACCGTGTGCGGAGCTGGAGACTACATCCTTTTTCCCGTCGCCATCGAGATCTAGGGCAAACATATCCGCACAAGCTGCACCGAGCGGAGCCGAGTGAAACTTCCATGTCGAAGGACTGGTTTTCGCATCAGTAGGTTGTTCCCACCAACCTTCGGGAATCAGAATATCGTTACGACCATCGCCGTTTACATCTCCAACACCAAGACCATGCGAAAATCGGAACGTGCCCGGAACAACTTTGCCGGGAATCTTTTTGCCATCTTTTTCGCTGGGGGGAGTGCTTGCTTCACTGATAGGGTGCATGATCCAAGGTTTGGTTACATCTTTATCTGGACTGAACCAGGCCATTTGCCCTTGATTCTCTTGGCCTTTAGGTTGCCAACCCATGATTAGAACTCGTTGACCTTTGCCAAATAGATCGGCATAAAGTGGAGTTTCATTACAGGCGGAATGCCAGATAAGATGGGCCGGCCAATGTTTGTCTGGGCCAGTCGAGTTCCCGGATGCCGCAAAGCCGGGGTTTTCATACCAGTAGCAGGGTGCCCCTGGAAAGCCAATGACAATAATATCTAATTTCCCATCATGATTGATATCTTCTGTCCAACAAGCGAAACTATTGCTATAGACATTTTTTTCTCCATCGCGATAGTTTTTTGTTGCTCGAAATGGATGCATTTGCCAGCTCGGTGCTTCATACCAAACTTCACCCGCGATAATGTCCATTTTCCCATCACCATTGATATCGCCAATGGCAACCCCTTCCGAACGAAAGGCGGTATCGATCACGGTTTTTTTCCACTGGAGAGAAGTTTTATCTGCAAGATCAGCGGTTTTACTTTTTTGAACCGTTCCTGTCTTTCCCTTCTCTATGGTAAATGCTTGGGGAGATGTTTGGGGAAATGCTTGCGCCCATTTAGAGGTAATACCGATGCAGCAGATACTTAAAATGATAAATGGGATCGAAAAGCGAATCTTTTCGATTCTTGAACAATAACTTCGCTTATTTATAAGCGAACGAAATAAATAAACTCGTTTCATAGGAGAGTTCCTGGGTGGGTTGGTCTTTAAGTTATGACTATCATTATGAGTAAACCATTTGCAAAATTCAAGGGGTTCCTAGAAAGATTCATATCAAAAATGGCAATGGCGATGAAGAGTTAAATAAATCTTAGGGGAAATCATCTTTATTTTATTGAGTAGTTGTTGAGTTTTGATTTACTTCTTTTAGCTCATCATCTAACCCATGATAGGTTTGAGGCAATTGTTTAGCGATTGGCGGGGTCAAGACCAGATATTAAATGTGTTGAAAGATTGCGAATAAGTTAAAACTCAATTACTCGCAAAGGATAAGAGGTTGATAGGAAATTCATAGGAAGTTGAGAGGAGATTCGAAATAATCTCCCTTTCCGATGGTGGTAATTCAACAGGATAGGTTTGGTTATCAATCAAGATAGGTTACTCGATAGTGAATATTTGTTTAAAGGTAAGAATTCCGCGGGTTGGGCCACACTTTTTGCAATAATAAGTTGCGTTGGAGCGAGGCTTTCGTTGTTTTTGATGTGCCATTTTGCAACATGGGCAAATAGCTGTCCAAACTGATTGATTCACTCGTTTTTTCTTCCCATAACTTGACCTATTATTATCTGGGTTATTCGTGGGGTTAGGCGGAAATGGTCCTGGAGCGATGCTCGGAGAGTTTAATGTAGGAGGAATCCAAGAAAAATGCTTTATTATTTCTTGTTGAATTTGATTCAAATCATTCTGGGATGACTCCTTGATGGAATTGGTATCTAATTGTTCTGGAGCATATTGGAAAACTAATTTACCACGAATTGTTCCGCATTTGCGGCAATAATACGATGATTTTTTGGGTTTCCGGAAAAAATGATAAAGGTAGTTACATGATTTGCAGATAGCACGCCAATCCCCTTTCGGCATGACAACCGGATCATTGCAGCACCTTTCCGGTTTTGCCCCGATTTGCATACAGATCAGTTTCCATTTTTCCCCATGACCTGTTTTGGCCCCCGCCAAGGCGTGAGCTATTTCATGGAGAATGGTGTCCTTGACCTCTTCGCTGTTATTGAGTTTGACATAATCGTAACTTAAACTAATGATTTTATTTCGGTAATCGCATAAGCCCAATCGGCGTTTGGCGCGATCCCATTGGAGCGTCCATCCATGCAGTTGATGTTGTTTTATTAATCGTTCGGCAAGTAATGCCGCTTCTTGGTGATCCATCTTTCGATCTCTATTCATTGAACCTTGAATTATGAATAAATTCATTTTACTCAGATTTCATAAAATAATCTTTAAGAATGTTCTCAAAAAATTGATAATGCGGAAGTGATCGTTTGGTATAGTGATACTTTCGCACAAATCGATTTTTTCTCTATTCTTAATCCGAATTTACCTCTTTTCAAGGAAATCTCTTAGTGTTAATTTGGGCTATTCAATCTGTCTTCATGTTACCCTTCAAAAGTATTAGGCTGATAGCGATTATTACAAATTTGACAAACTCGGAGCGCAAATTTTTTGGGGTTTCCCTTCTTAAGGAAGAGATAGGGTAGCTTGGAATTCGAAAAATGATCATAGAGAAAAATTGATATAGGAAAAAATGAAGTCTTCCGTTAAGATAAGTTACACTATATAGAGAAGACCTCGTCAAAGTTTTCAATCCGTATTTCCACGATTGGAATTTTGAATTAACGATTGTATGATAATTTGATTTATGCGGTTGATCTGTTTTACCTCCAAAAGGGAATTGAAAATTCGAAGATAATTGAAATTTGATGAATATTAGCGAAACAACGAATAAGAACTATTCGTGAATTAACTCAAAGTTTCTTAACTCAGAGCCTCTAAAACTCAAAAGCTAATTTAAATCGAATGAATATTGATATTCAACCGTTAACAGTTGCAAGTTGCAGAGGTAGGATGCAGAGATTGTCAAGAACGAATCGACAACTAGTATTGATCTGTCTGGCCTGTTTTGCTTGGGCATTCAGTTTTGGGCTGGAATGCCCAATATCATCTCTTTGGCTTGAAAAATCGGGATATAGCACGAAATTTATTGGTTACAACACAGCGACTCATTTCCTAGGAGTGATCCTGGGGGGATTAATTGTTACTCAATTTATTTATTGGGTTCCAAGGATAAGTATTGCTGTAGGGCTATTACTGAGCGGTTTTGGATGTGTCGTATTTCCGTTCTGTGAAGAGACGATTTCATTCATCGCAAGATTCATCGCCGGTTTTGGCGGTGCGTTTGCGATGGTGGTTCTAGAATCGTATGTGAATATCAACGCTAAACCCGAGCGGAGAGCACGAGACTTTGCTTTTTATGCTATCGCTATTGGCTTGGGTTTTGCTTTTGGTGTGAGAACCGGGCTAGATATATTTGCTAGTTCCCCTCACCTCGCATTTGGATTTGGAATGGTGGCGATTCTTGGCTTAGTTCCATTAGCATTTCTCGATCCGATTCAAATTCCAAAAGAGAAAAATTCTGAATTGGAGTTGACATTTCATGCCCCTTTTTTGAGTATTGGCAGTGCCTGGACACAAGGTTTTCTCGAGGCGGCCATGCTTTCGTTGCTCCCGATTTATCTAGCACACCTTGGGATGCACGATCAAGAAATCGGTTATCTTCTGAGTGCCATTCTCGTTGGGGTGATTCTCTTTCAATTTCCGATCGGTTGGTTAGCGGATCGTTTTGGACGAGAACAGATTTTGGTTGCCTGTTTTATCTGTACCGCTGCATTGATGGCTATTATTCCCTGGTGTCCCAAAGGGCCAGGGGTTCGAGTGCTTCTCTTTTTCGTCGGTATCTGTTCTGGTGCCTTTTATCCTTTGGGGTTGGCACTTCTTGGTGAAAAACTCCCAAAGATCGATATTCCTAAAGCAAATGCCTGGTATCTTGGTATAAATTCTTTGGGTTGTCTGGTAAGTCCTGTTATTTTTGGCGAATGTATGTCAAAATTTGGTCGCCGAGCCATGTTCTGGACTGCGGATATTGTCATTCTTATCATCTTGACGATGTGGGTTTTCGTTCGCTTATCCAAACGGGGATCTCAGAAAATAGATACTGGTTCTAATGCCGAGACATCTCCATCCAATAATTCTGATCAACGTGCAGCTTAGCTCATCAATAGCTCATCAATAGACCATTAATTGAACTGCTTCAATTTTTTCATTAATCAATTTTGATTTTGTTATTTCGTACTATTGATTGAGAAAAAGGGTTTCATTTCAAGGACTAGATAAAGCCTTGTTTATTTCAAAATCAATTTAACCAATCACTCCTTGCGAGGATGAATTAATCTCTTGTTCGCAAAGTTCTTGATTTTAGAAATGAACTCCTGTTTTGAATTATGAGGGTTTCAAATTCTTATGAACGTCTATTTGTTTCGAAATTTTGACAAACCGCTTCTATATCGATCCTCATTTAAATCTTTTTTACAAACAAAATAGTCGCTATTGTTGTAATCCTTATGACAACCTATTTGCGAACAAAATAAAAAATGAATATGGAAAAATCATCTTTTTGTTGAGAAGTAGGGTATATTTTAGCATCGGAGACTTAATTTCGAATTTGTTGTACGAAATTGATTTCTATGGTCCAGTTCCGATCCGATTCTTGCCGATGTTCTAATTATTGTGAGATGAACTTTGCAAGTGTTTTTTGGGGGGCTTCTTTCTAATATTTTTATCATTTATCTCTATTATCTCTTCTTTAAGTCTCTATTAGAGATAGATGTCTTTTGCGTCGTGAATACTTCTTTGTGAAATTGAAACAGTCTTGTAATTAATCGATGTTAAGAGTTTTCGATCATTCATAGCTAAGAATAATCAAAAATAGATTTTGCGAACTTTAGAGTTAATAAGAACTCCATTAATTTAATTCAACATAAATTTCACCAATAAATGACTAAAAGAGATAATCTGATTTTGTAGATAACCAGAGTTAAAATAAGTCGAGTAAATTTTAATCGGCTCAACTAAATTTTTGCTAATGGAAAATCTGTAGATCGCAGAGAAGAGAAGAGAAGAGCAGAAATGAGAAGAAATAGGCGAATTAAAATTTTTTGCCTGCCGAATTCGAAGCAAAACCGATAAAAAAATTTGTTAATTCGATTTTGAATGGGTCATGATATGTAAATCGATTTGGTAATTGGGATATAATTGAACAAACAGACACCAAAACGAATTTTATTCGTGAACGGTTTGTTATGATCGGTTTTAGGAATCAAAATGGTTAGTATTTCTCCAATTTAGATAAATCCGTTATCTTCATTGTGGTTAGGTGAATGGTTATAGGAAGGCTCGCTAAGAACGTTTCAGGGAATAATGGTAATGAGAAGAAATCGCTTAAATGATCCACTGACATCAAACGATGATATCGAAATGGGTTCCGATGATCATTGGATGAGCCCTTTAACTCGGTTTCATTCAAAGAATCATGACGATTATGGATCTTATCTGTATTCGGATTCTAACGAGGAGCAAGAAGATACCTCAATAGATGACGACTCCGATAATCAAGAAGATGAGTTAGACGACGATTTGATAGAGGCAATCGGTGAGGAAAAATTGACCCCCCTGAAATCGGGGAAACGCAAACGGATAAATGAAAGTACTGAAAATCTAATTTCACGAGGGCGGAAATATCGTAACTCAGAAGATGAAGAAGAAGATATCGATCGTGAAATTCTAGAAGGATTAGACGCGGAGATTTCCGATGCTAGTTTGGTAGAAGATTCTTTAGTGGTGTATTTGCGTGAAATGGGTTCTATCCCACTTCTAAACCGTGAACAAGAAAAAGTAGCTGCCAAAAACTTAGAAGAGAGTCGAAATCGCTTCCGTAAATCGGTATTGCTTTGCGTACCGATTCTCCAGCAATGTATTTACATGTTTGATCGAATTCAACATGGTCAGACCGTCCTTGATCCCAATGTCGATATCAATAGAAGCTCGGGATTGACCAGAACCAATATTTTAGCTCGATTACCCTATCATCTGGATACTTTAAAAGCGATCGCCAAGCAGGAAGAGCAAGATTTTCGAGAGGGGATTTTTTTTGAAACGGAAGAATTTCGTTTGGCATGGATAAAAAGGAGACGAAGGCGAATACTGAAAATGCAGCGATTGATGGCCGAATTATCTCCCCGAATCGAGATACTCGAACAATGGGTGGAAGATCTTTGGAATCGATTTCTGCGCTGGCAAAAAGATCCGGTAGTTTCCAAGTGGCCTTTTCCTTGTCCTAAAGAGTTGAAAACATCTCGGAATCGATCTTTTCAAAAAGAAATATCGGTTTTGCGGATGGAACCTGAAGAGTTAGCCAACTTATTTCAGATTATTCGAAAGCGACAGAATACTTATCAGATTGCCAGAAGGCATTTAGCCGAAGCGAATTTACGATTGGTCGTCTCGATTGCCAAGAAATATAGGAATCGGGGTTTGCCATTTCCTGATTTGATTCAAGAGGGCAATCGTGGTCTGATGCGTGCGGTCGATAAATATGAATATAAACGAGAATTCAAGTTTGGGACTTATGCCACTTGGTGGATCCGCCAGGGGATCACACGAGCTTTATCGGAAGCTTCACGAACGGTTCGCGTGCCGTGCCATCAAATCAGCAATCAGGTAGCGATCGAGCGTGTGCGGAATGAACTCACTCTTGAATATAGCCGAGAACCTACTACGGAAGAAATATCCCAAAAAATGGGGATGAAATCCAAAGAGGTATCCATTTTGCAAGTGGTGTCGCGGAATCCGATCAGCTTGCATGAAGCGATAGGAGCAGCTGGGGAACAAGACCTCGAAGATTTTCTAGGTGATAGCAGCGCGGTCTCCGCTGGGGATACCGTCGATTTCGCCGTGTTGCAAGAACGTATTTTGGAAGTTTTGCGTTCGTTGAGTCCACGGGAGAAAGAGATCATCGAATTGCGATACGGTTTGCTCGATGGAAATCCGTGCACTTTGGATGAGGTTGCCAATATATTTGGCATTACCCGTGAACGTATTCGCCAAATTGAATCGCGTGCTATTGCCAAATTGCGCCAACCGATCCGCTCACACCGTTTGCGCGGATTTTCTCCCAAAGAATAGATCTGGAGCACCAAAAAACGATAGTAGAAAATCTACTATCGTTTTTTTTGGCCAAATCTTATGATCAAATCTTATGATCAAATCATCTTTGCAATTTTTTCTTTCAATTCATGATTAGGAATTTCAGATTCGTTATCCCACTATTTTGCCTACCAACATTTATTTGGCGGCAACAGGGGTCGATCCTTTTTCCGATTCATTGAGTTGATTCGTGAGGTTAGCCATCATCTGGTCTGATTTTTCATTCACGTTTTGCGCGGTCAAGTCTCTGGGTAAAATATCAGGAAATGCCGATGGTTTGGTTGGTTTCGCAGAAGCGACGGGGGGTTCGTCAGATTGCATCGAACCTCCACCCGATCCGTGATTATTGCGAAGCCCGCTTTCCTTTTTACCAAAAAGGGAGCACCCCGAGGTTAATGAGAGAATCGCTATTCCAACGATCAAGCATTTAAGATAGTAAGGTTTCATGGATGATTCCTCCGTAAATTGTTGGTTTTTGGTGCTTGAGGTTGATTGGATTTACTCTCTTTCGTTTGGGGCATCTCGGTTCCTACGTTCTTAGCTACTGCTTTCTGTTCGTTCAAATGAGTAATTTTGACGGTGTATAATCGGAAAGCAAGCTCACGGAGATTTTCCGATTTGAGAGCGAGTTCATCATTCTTTGTTTCCAGTGCTAGTTGGTTAATACGATCGCATACTTCGTAGCGTTTCATGAGAATAGATTCTTGCCTTTTGAATTCGGCAGTAACTTGCGCTGGGGTTAGACTGGTCGGCTTAGCCGGTTTGACTTTTTCTTCCTTAGCCCCGAATACTTTTTTGTACCACGGTTTGGCAGTTTTGTTATTCGATTCTGATTTTTGATCTGTTTCCTGAGAAAGAACGTATGTTGTTTGGCTTTGCCAAAATACCCAAATCAAGACTAAACCAGTTATCCACCGAGTTCTTCGCATGATTCCCCCAACAATAATTATCCTTGGTTATCAGGATTCTGGCCCCCACCGAAATCCCAATCATCCCCTGGTCCTAAGATTATTTGGTCTTGCTATGCCAAATAATTCTTTGGTTGTAAATACCATTTTGAGATGATCGATCGAGAGGGTTTGAAAAGAGTAGCGTCTTTCGGAAAAATAGTTTTTCTAGTTTGCCTAAGTTTGCTTTTATTGAATACATTTATCGAATGATGGAAGAAGGTTGATGAAATGGTATGGTCATCGATCGGTATATCTTGGTGAGAGTAGATAACTCAGAAAAGGAGATTCGATAAGAAAAACGGATGGGAGATATTTTAGCAAATCTTCATACGAATCGATCTTGATCTTAATCGATTGAAAGTATAACTAAAGAATTATCGAAGATCGATTGAAACAGGTTAGAACAAATGGCCCAGAAAATCATTTTGGTGAGAGATTAGCCTTTGTGGCAAAATAATTCCAGTATGAGGTTGAATGGAATTAACGATCTTTATTAACAAGTCGTACTTACGGTTTCTAATTCTCTTGGCAGCAAATATTTCTGAATTTATTCATTAATAGTAGATGATTTTGAGTCAAGGGGTTATAAATTAAAAAGAAAAAGGTATAAGAGACAGATTATCATGCAAAATTTTTCCGCTATTTTTCCTGATCACGACGATAAGTTAGATACGCATCACAAAGCGCTGAGAATCAATCTTGATCCGCGACGATACGGCACCTTCGCGGAAATTGGTGCAGGGCAAGAGGTGGTAAGATGGTTCTTTCGAGTGGGTGGGGCATCGGGGACCATCGCGAAAAGTATGTCTGCTTATGA
>JAKBAI010000364.1 GCA_021809185.1 Planctomycetota bacterium | reverse complement strand
CAAACTCATGATTGGATCCATTTCGTGGATGAAGTGAATCGGCGTTGGATGCCGATTCTAATACAGAATTGGGCAAAGGATTTGCCAAAATAGTCGTTGTACTGGCTCCTGTTAAAGGGAGGCTTTTGATGAAGGTTCTTCGGCTGAAATTCATTCTATTTCTCCGATAAGATTACAGATTCTCTAATTGAGATAAACTCGTCAGCTATATTCTATGCTAGCTAATCACGATAGAAAGAGAAGAGTTGATGGCTTGCTTCTTGATCCTTTTTTATCGAATTGACGAAATCTAATATTTGTGAAAGATTACGAAAAAAATAAATCGATCAGAAATTATAATTCTGGACAATTATTTGGGAGTGGTCCTTTGACAAGATTCCATTTTTTCATAAGCAATATTAAGAAAGGTTAGGATCCAAGTATGAATCTTCAAGGGCCTTACGATCCATCGGAAGCAGAGGAACTCAGTAAACAATTTTGTTACTATAAAAGCCAAAATCTCATAGTGTTTACCGTACACCAAAAATCTGAATTTTTTCCAGTGCTGCCTACTAAAATTGTAGAAGCAATCAAGCGAAATCTTGTGTATCTCCGAAATCCGTATGATTCGAATTATCAGGAGTCGATTGACGAAGATAGTCCAGATCAAGATATTAGAAAATGTGGTATTATCTGGTTAGTCGATCCAGTCTGCCATGATCGATTTATCTCCGTATTGGATCGGCAGGAAAGAATGAATAGAGAATTCATTCAGCTTTTAGTATTGCACGAATTTCATGCTGATTTTGGTATGAAAACACCTCTCAAAATGAGACCCTGGTATACCAATTCTCTCATTTGGGAAATGTCCGATCTAATTAGAGAACGGAAAGAGGAATTTCGTCATGTAAATCATATCCCAAAAGAAAAATTGATCATGCACACTTTTTCTATTTTTGCGGATTATTATACTTTTGAACCGAATAGTTTACCATTCTTGTTTCCTTATTTCACTCCCCTAAAAAACTGGGAAAATATACTGATTCGAGATGCCCGTTTAAAGAAAATATATGAACGATTTCCTAGATTGAAACCTGGGGTAAAATCGGGGAACAGTAAACATATTTCAAATCAGGATAACGGGTCAATCGAAGAGAGATCAGATTTTCATTCAGAAGTAAAAAAAGAATTTAATCTGAATAGAAACAGCCTAAGCGAAAAAGAGTTATACGAAAAGATCGACGACATCATTGTCAAAATGTTCACATGTTCTTTGCTTCATGAAATCGAAACGGAGTTAGTAAAAAAGAAATGGCAGTCAATTCTATTGCATTTTTATAAACCAATGGATTCTGCGCGTCAACACTATCAGGAAGCGTTACGCAATCATCTTCAGAAATGTATCGAATTGAGTAGTCTTCCCGTCTATCGTTTAGATTTGTCCGAGTGGATCCGCCAGCGTTTCAAGGGGCATGTTTATCGAAAGCTAGCGTATCATGGTTTGTTGCGTATCCCATTTCATCTACGAGCAATCATCAATAATCTATTTCACCTCGATCTACCAGTAGAAGTTATCGAGGAATTAGTAAAAGAATTCAAATTACTTTACCATGCTCAAGAAGAAACTATTGCACAATTATTAAGCCCGCTGATCGATTCGATTTTTGCCGATGCCCATTTTCATTCCGATAATACTGTAGAAACAATCGCAATGGAAAAAATTAAAAAGGAACTCTTGGCCGTTGTTCTCGGAAAAGGTTACTTTCAATTGAGCGATTTACGAGATCTGATAGCTAAGAACGATTTGAAATTGAAAGATTTTCGCCTTAAGCAAATTATCTGGGAGAGAGACACTTTATTGGCTTGCGACCATCTCCTGAAAAAGAGATTGTATGGGATTTATCATGGTGCTGAGATCTATATGCGACTATTGCACCGGTTCAGTGGGATGTTGTTCGGAACTGCTTTAGGCCGATTGCTCACTCTATGGCTCTTTTTACCGTTTGGAGGAGCCTATCTATTTCTGGAAGCGGTCTTTCATTTAAAAGAGGCTGGGCTAGGGCTGATTCATTATTTAGATCGAGAAATGATTCATCTTGCACGCGATCAATCTGCACCAGAATCATTCAAAAAGGCAGAAGCATCGCTCCAGGATAAAAACTTGGCCAATAACAAGGGAGAACCTCAAATAAATCAAAAAGACAACCAGGAGTCAGTGCAGAATAAGGCCGATAATCAAAAAAAGAGCATCGAAAATTCCTCATCCGATAAAAATAACAAATCAATTACAGAAGAAAAGAAAAAAAACCAAGAAACTACCACTGGAGTAGCCAATTCGAGAGATAACTCTCAAACCCGATCAATTCAAGTGCAATCCACGAGTTCTCCCGATAAAATAAAAGAAGGGGTATCTGATACGCAAATTCTTATTGTTGGCTTTATTTTCTTATGGATGATTCATTTTCCAAATATAGCGAAAAGAATAGGGAATAGGCTTCAACGCTTAATCACTTTCCTTATATGGAAAATTCTTTTTCTTCTATTTGAATCACGTTGGACAATGATATTTCATAAACTTGTCACCTACCCTCTTGCCTTAGCAATTCTGGGAGGATTCCTAGTTAGACAGGTTGGGTTTGCTCCTGATATTTGTCAAATCGTTCGCTGGGTAGTTGGTATTGCTTTTTTAATTTTTAATATTACCCCGATCGGGAGTTTAGTGCAATTATGGTTACATCGTACAATTCTGGAATTTTTTTACACGGTTAGTTTCAACTTTGTTTCAAACTTTTTAGGGGGGATATTAGAAGTAATTCACTGGGTGGTTATGCAGATCGAGAAAGGCTTGGGTTGGATCGATCGCCGCTTTTTATTACAGAAACCTCCTCAGGGACTGAAATTAATAATTTTAGTCACAAGCGGTACGATCTGGTCTATTTTTAGGTATTTTATCCGCTTTGCTTTAAATTTATTGATTGAACCACAAATAAACCCAATTAAGCATTTTCCGGTGGTTACGGTCTCCCATAAACTTCTCTTACCGATGATTCCGAATATTGCCGCTACATATCATCTATCGACTAAAACAACAGCAACAATCGTGAGTGGGATTCCCGGAATATTTGGTTTTCTGGTCTGGGAATTGAATTCGAATTGGAAATTGTTCGAAAAAAATCGGAATCGAAAAATTACGCCCACGATCATGGGATCGCATGGAGAATCTCTGAGCCGATTGATGATTCCTTCCATCCATTCGGGTACTATCCCCAAATTGTGGAAAAAAGTCCGCAAAGCGATTTATAAGAAAGATTATCGAAAAGCAGCTCAACGGATGCACGAATTAGATCATATCCGAGAAAAAATTGAAGAGAATATTCACTTTCATTTTCTTTCCTATCTACAGACTAGTAAGCGCTGGTCAAAATATCCGATTCAGCTCGCAGTGGTTAAATTGACTCCCTGTACGATCAATTTGACTTTCGATGTCGGACCGAATGATGAACCGATCGAATTGTGGCTGAATAACGATTTTCGTGCCCTAACTGCTTATTGGATCGATGTTAAACCGTTAAGACAATTAAATCC
>JAKBAI010000363.1 GCA_021809185.1 Planctomycetota bacterium | reverse complement strand
CGCAGCGATCGCGAACCCCAAGAATAGGGTAATTATGCCAGATCCCTGGGATATATAGTCCTTCCCAAAAACCAAAGGGATAAAGTAAGTTGTAACTTAAGACGGGTGGTCGTTCCCCGTTCATGATCGTATTACTAGTTCCATCGGTAATCTCCAATATTCTCACTTTTGATCCAGCATAGAAAATCCCATTTCCTATATTTTTGCTTACTCCATAATTTCTGTATCCTGAAGATCCAATATATGAGGTAAGGCCGTAATAATGAGTGTATTCGGTAAACGGAAACGGCCAGGGAAACATCTCTCGAACTTGGTTATCCGCGGGGCAACTAAATACACGGAGAGTTTCATTAGCGACAAAATTAGGTTCTTGGTGTAGACCGGTTTTGGGATTGACCGGTTGATCGACATTGTCTAATCCATCCCATAAGGCTTGTTGATCAAGATAGGGTAACAAATAGGCTAAATGACTCATTTGCGCTGTAAACGTACCAATTTCCCCATAAATGAATTGTGACCCAGGGGGAAAATGATTCTCACTGTCGTGATACATCATGAACGCCAAACCGAGCTGATGCTGATTATTTTTGCAACTTATCCGAGCTGCAACGCTTCGAATTTTTTGTACCGCAGGGAGAAGAATGCCAATTAGAATACCAATAATGGCAATGACGACCATTAACTCAATCAAAGATAATGCTAGCCGTTTTTGAAGGTTCTTCTTCATAGGTTACATCTCCCAAAGATCAATCAATTTCTGAAATTTTAGTTTATACATAACAAGATAAAATGTTCGAATAACTACAATAGTCTAGATGCTTAAGCTTGAACAGTTGATTCTATCATTTTAGTTTTAAAGAGTTGAAACTGAGAAAATTAAAAGAGAGATAATGATTTTAATTTCATTCCTTTCATTCGAACGATTGAAAGTTTTCTTTTGATTTCCTCACAAATGAGTAATTATTTATTCGTGGAATTAACGATTATGGGCTAGATGGTGGTTAACCAGGTGGAGCACCAAATCCGTTACCCGAAATATTGTAGTTAACCGGTGGGTTAATTGTATTTGTTCCACCATTGGCAGAATTAAAAGGAGTGCACGGGGATGGATTTATCTCATCGATATCTGTAGTAACTACGTTTGGAGGGAGGGAAACTTCTTGCATGGCTACCCACGTTCCAGAGGTATCAACACCACAATTTGCTTTACAAGCGTCCATAGATGACCACAAAATAAGAACGTCTGTGTTAGGGGCTTGAAAAGGTAAAGTTCCCGATGATGTTCCAGCAAATATGTTCTTTCTCGCATTTGTCTCAGCTTTATCAAGTGATAAATCAGTAAAGAGGTAAGCCAATTCATTATTTGGTGGCCAATAAGCACTAACCTCTTTACATGTAAATTGTGGGCAGATATTCGGAAATCTCAAATTCAAAAGCTTCGCACTGATTTTCTCAGGACTACGTAAAATACCTAACGTGAATCCGATTAAAAAAATCGGAACCCCTCGATAGATCAACTTTCTCGAAATCATAACAAATTTCCTCGACTTTTTGAAATATAACCAATGAACGACAATCGTTCATTTTCAGACAACATGCTCTCTCATTTTAGAAAGATAGCTATGTTATATCACGGATGAGTTGGAATCTACTCAACTATTTGTAATCTAATAATGGAAACTGAATAGAGATCAAATGATCATTCATTTCGATTTGTATAACTTACGAAGACCATATCTCAAAAAAAATGCAACGATCAGAATGATTGATGTAAAGTAAAATAAGTTCAACCAATTTTTTGGCGTTGCTTTTGTCGATAGACTTTTTTGTTTGGGAATCCAGTCAAGAATTTCATCGGGGTAAATTTCTTTGTTCGCTTGGTCCTTAAAAGGGGTTTTGGCATATAAAATTGGATTTAAATTCTCATCCATTTCGTAACGAAAAGATGCTGTATTTTTATAATTCTTTTCGGGGGGTGGAGAAATATTAACCTCAATTTTTTCTTTAGGGTGAATTGCGGGGAAAAAATCCTCTTTGACTAAGTGTGGGTTGATTCGAATCGATTCAACTCGATATTTTCTGGTGGTAATCGCATATTCTAATTTAATATCGTCAATATCAACAATCATGGTTTTATTCCCACTTTCTGATTCATTATTTTTGAGAACAATAAACGATTTATAGTTTACAAAAACCCAAGATTCAGGTAGAGTAATTTCGCTATCTCTCAGTTTCTGATATTTAATTTGAAAATCAGATGATAGCTTACCTCCATAATATTCCTGATATCGAAGTAAACAGGATCGATCCGTGGGATCGATCCAAAATTCCTGACGCCTACCAGGTTGAAGATCGGCAGTATAGTCAGATAAAATAATCGTATCTTTATTATCGAACATCTTATGCCCCAGCACGCTCAGTGTGTCAAAAGAGCTTCTCATTTCTAAATTAAACGGTCTCAAAGCTGGATCTTCGCCAATGGCAATAATGCCATGGGCGGCAAAAACGGGAATAACATCCGCATCAAGAGTTCCAAGTGGGAAAGGAACCGTTGTAATAAAACGATCCATTTTATCTTTACCTTGCTTATACTCAGGGGGTAAAAATGTTTGAACATACTTCCCATCATAAATTTGAGTTCTAGACTCTATTAGGTTGGAAGATATATGCTTTATTTTAAGTTTTCGAGTTGAAGTCTCGAATAAGATTTCGTATCTTAGTTTTTCTTTTAGCACTCTATTTTTAGAAACTCGTTCTCCTGTTCCTTCAATGATATATTCAATTGCCTCCAGTGTCTTATACCTAGCTTGCCAATCGGCTAAAATCTTATCAACCATTGGTTGATCTTTCGGAGAGATTTGGGCATACAGCGCTGGAGAGTTAGTTAGATAGGCCAGATAAAACGCTAAAAATAAGCAGTAAATTCGAGCGGACATGGCCGGTCTTCTCCTCTGGGTTATAGTCTTCAATAATCTCTGAATCATTATCATAAAAATCTCTCCGTCAAATTTGATTGAAGGTTACGCTGCTTTCTCTTTCCCGGTTATACATGATTGCAGAATTGCTAAACAGTTAGATTAATCATGTTTCTAAGGTTTTGCAATCGATTTTGGAATACTTTTAGCAATTTCGTTGTTCGATACCCCTATATAACTCAGTTTCCATTCTAAGACTTGTTTCTCCCCTTTAGGATTTTCAACCATTATTTTTACAGGGATTGTTTGGTACCCAGGAAATAAAATCGGTAGATCGATTTCGAATCGTCTTGCAAGAGCGGTTTCTTGAACCGATTGATCGGATGGGTGGCTTTCCTCTGGTTTATCAACGAATTCGCGAATAGATCCTTTGTTTTGTCCTAATTCTAACGAGACGATTTTCCAGCTTTTATTGAACGATTTAAGCAATAATATTTCTTTAACCTTAGAATTTAATTTTTGCGCTCCCAATACTCCTTCATGAGGGACCGTGAGAATCGGGATTCTTGTCTCGCCATGGATATATAATGTCGCTGCCGAAAATTCTCGATCCTGTTTATCGATTACCTGGAATTGGATTTTTCCTTTCCAAGAGCCAATTGGTAATACGGGGTT
>JAKBAI010000362.1 GCA_021809185.1 Planctomycetota bacterium | reverse complement strand
CGCAATTCGGAACGAGCGGGGATGCCGTTCATCAAAGTAAATAGTGCTGCTCTCAGCGGGCAATTATTGGAAAGTGAACTATTCGGCCATGAACGCGGAGCTTTTACGGGGGCCATTGCTTCCCGGCGTGGCAGATTTGAATTAGCCCATCAAGGAACTCTTTTTTTGGATGAAATCGGCGAAATGGAAATGGAACTCCAAGCTAAACTCTTAAGGGTTTTACAATACGGAACCTTTGAACGATTAGGCGGAGATAAAACCTGTAAGGTAGATGTCCGAGTCATTGCAGCAACCAATCGCCAATTAAATAAGCAAATAGCAGATGGAAAATTCCGGGAAGATCTGTATTACCGCCTGAACGTTGTTTCGATTCATTTGCCTCCGTTGCGTGAACGTTTGGAAGATATTCCTATTTTAGTGGAGCATCTTTTACGGCAGATCGGCAAACGCTATCATTGGCCTCATCTTACAGCTTCTGAGGAAGTTCTCGATTGGCTCAGTAAACAGTATTGGCCAGGAAACGTAAGAGAATTGCGCAACTTTTTGGCCCGGGCCAGTATCCTCGCTCGCGGTCATGTGATTCAAGTCAATCATCTCGAACAACAATCGATTTCTTTAGGGAATGCTGAAGGGGTCGACCTTGAAAAAGATACGTTTAATCTGAGAGAATTGTTAGCAACGACGGAAAAACGAATCATCGCTCGAGCTTTAGAACATGAAAAATGGAATCGAACTCAAACAGCTCGTTTACTCGGAATTAGTCGAAGACAATTATTTGATAAAATTCGAATTTATGATTTACACGAACCAAATTAAAGACTTTCCGAAAAATCTAGCACAACCATTCCGCTCTATCTAAAACTCCGTAGAAAGTATGGGAAGAAAGGTACGCATCTCACTAGATTAGTTAACGAGTATTTTAGACAGCAAGCCAATGACATGGCCTTAATGATGGTCTTGATGATGGTCTTGATTTCTGAGTCGTAGGCGTTTCGTAGGGGAGAGTGTTAATTTGCACAGAAACAGCTATAGATTCAAGTTGACTTAATTTTTGTGACCAACTGGGTTAAAAAATTAAACGGGCTAACTCCATTCACTAAGCTTCAAAAAACCTATGCCATTTGCCCATTGAATCATTAATCCGGGGCGTGCATTGGCTTCAAGTAATAAAGGGCCTCGATTAGGATCTAAAACACAATCTACTCCAAGAAAACCCAGATTCGTAACGCGAGCAATCTTGATAGCGAGGTTCAAAAATTCGTTCCAGTGAGGAATACGCAATTGGCTAATCGGCTTGCCTGTATCTGGATGAGTGTTGATATAATTTTCTCCGTAAATCGCGAGAGTACTTATTCCTGTATCAAGATCGATACCAACCCCTAGCGCTTTCTGGTGTAAATTGGCACGCCCTTCGGAATCAAAGGTGGGTAGCCGGAGCATAGCCATTATTGGCTCTTGTTCTTTGACAACGATCCGGATATCCGGAATACCGATTGGGCAGATTTTCGCAAAAAAAGGATGCAGAGTGATGCGTTCCTGGATCAATAACCGATCTGGTTGCCCGGTGATTGAAAAACCGCCGCTGATCACTTCGATCGCATGATTTTCGACTTCTCGCATCGCGACGGTTTCACTATTAGGACGAACCCAAGAAGATTGATCTATCTTCGAAAGATCTAAAAGAGATTTGTTTCTTTTTTCCAGAAGCCAGATCCCTCGCCCGCCACAGCCATTGGCAGGTTTTAGAACACAGGAACTAAGCTTAGCTAACGTTTCTTTGATATGATGAATTTCTTGGGGAGAATGAATTATATCGAATATTTGCGGAATAGGAATCTCAAATCGAGTCGCTAGTTGAGCCATGATCTCTTTATCATCAACAAGAGGATATAAGCTTCTACAATTTAATTCGAGAAGATAGTCGAGATTTCGGCGATTGATCCCGATGATTCCAAGTTCTTTTAGACGACGAATCGTTGCACGATAAAACATAGTTCACAACTCTATAATATTGGTTCATGTACTAATTAATGTACTAGCGACTCCTTGGCATGAAGCGAATCTATCGATTGCAGCATATTCCCATATTTGACCAGTTCGGATAATCGGAATCCATTATAACGACCTAGGCCAATCAATGCCGCTAGGATAATGCCAAGGGTTTCCGGATAGGAGCGCATCCAGCTAATAATTCCAGGTAGTGATAAAATAAAACTGATACCGATACATATTGCCAGAGTCGATAACATAGTCCGATTCGCGGAGCGATCCCCTTCTTCGTTAGAGACTGTCCAAAATCTTTCTATCATGCCGGTTAAGGTAATCAACGGAAACAGAGGGATAAAAACCGATGCTTCATAGCCAATTCGGTGAGTTATTAAAATAAAAGCCAACAAGATAATTATCACTAGAGTTAACATCAATCCCGAACGAGGGATTTGAAGTAGATGAAAATGATCAATCCAACCTCGAACCTTGGTTCCGATAAGCCAAATGCCTAGAAAAACTGCAATTCCGATCATGGTGTGTACTTCGCGGAAGGCCAAAGCAAACAAAGCCGGTGTAAATGTTCCGAAAGTAGAGATACCAACCACCACTCGCGCCGTAGAAATCAACAAAACGGCAATTGGTAAAAGCAAAAGAAATTCCGCAAGCCTGGATTCCGTTTCTGGCAGATCGTTAAAATGAATATAGTATAAACAGCGAGCCGGGAATGATAAAGGCGACGCCGTGAATCGGAATATCAGAATCGTTAAAGATCCAACCAGTAAACTGGTTGCGATTTGCCAAAGTACAAATCGTCGTTGTTCAAGCATCCTTACTCCTTTGTAATTCTTCTTTCTTTTATCGGCTTTCTTTTTTCTTCCTTACTTTGGTTCATACTTCCTAAGAACCTCAAATTCATCAAAAAATGAGTTCTGAAACCAAATCGTTTCACTAATCGCATTTTCAGACCAAACGATCTTCATTAAATCTCTATCCAAAGAGTGATTCAGCAAATCGATGAAGATGAGCTGTTTCCGTTACTTTTTTCTGGGCACATGAATCCTGAAACTCTATTTTCGAATCGATTTTGACATACTTTTAATTTTTTGACTAGAGAAATCTTAAGAAAAAGACTAATTTAATAATCGCGGCCAGGAAGATTGATGGGAAAATTGAAAATAAAGCTGTAAAAATTGCTCCAGGAGGGCAAAAGCCGTAGCGGAAGAGCCAGAAATCATCAACCGATCTGCATTTAAATGAATGGTACCCAGCATATTGGGGACAATCATGTCGCAGCTCGAGGAATCGAGAGCGGGACGAATTTTAATGTTAGGAATGGGATTGTCCTCAAACTGATCGATCCATTCAGCAACATTACATTTGCTTTGGAAAGGGAAAATCAGCGTATCAAAACTGTTCCCAAAAAGGTCACTAAACTCAGATCGACGTAAGAGCTTTAGATCCCGAACCTGGCTAATTTCACGCCTTTTTTGAAATTGAGTCAAATCATTTTCATCTAAAGATATTTCCAAGGTATAATCAAAAACAGGAGTGCGAATAAAACCAATCCCCTCTGCTTCGACATTGGCTTCCATATCTCTTCGCTTATAG
>JAKBAI010000361.1 GCA_021809185.1 Planctomycetota bacterium | reverse complement strand
GTCAATCGCCGGAGTAATAGTTCATCTTCAACCTGGTCTGCCGGGATTATTTTCTCTTTCGCCAATCCAATTTCGATAAACTGGTCGATCTGCTGAGCTATTTCAAAAGAGTTGGACTGGGTTACATTGATGGTTGATGGGTTGGTTGATACATTTGAAGATTTAACACTAGCTATTTTTTTGGTAATTGGATCAACCGCGTAAGAACTATCATTAGAGAGTACTTTACAAATACAACAAATAACTAAAATCAATCTGTATTTCATGGGTATAAATCTTCCGAATCGAAAATTAAAAAAGCGATCCATGTTCATTAAAAGCCTTAGGAATTTATTGAATAAAAACATTCTTAAAATCAGTTCAAGATTAATTTTTAATTCAAATTCTTGAAGCTATAACAGAGGTTATAACAATCGAGGTAACTCAAGACTTATTTTTTGAATAAGTTTAAAAGTTAAGTTAGGAGGGTAAATACATAATCACTGTCAATATCATATTATTAATGATAAATTTGATTTGATCAAGGGGATTTAAACCATTAATTCTAAAAATCAAAAAAATTATCGACAAGAACCGAGCGAAAAGAATGGACTTTTACATAAATTGGAATGAGACAGGATCTCAGGAAATAAAAAACAGTCTCAACTGATATAACTACTATTCCGAAAAATAGCTAAAATAAATCAATGAACCAGATAAAAAAAATAATCCCGATTGTCCACTTATTACGTCGACCGGATCCTCATGGGGTCGCCGTTATCTCCATTACAAAAGGGAAAGTTTCCTGTTTATACACCATCATGGAAATCCCCTGTTTTATTGGTGGGCGCGGGTTTGCTGTTCATCGAACCGGTATGGGGAATCTCTATCATGTTCGAGTTGGAAAACCGATCGATTGTACCTGCGAATGTAACGGTTTTTTATATAGAAATACTTGCCGACATATTCAATCCCTATCTGCTTTGATTCGAGCCAAGAAATTATGATTTTGTCTATTTAAAAAATGCGATTTATAAATCAAAAAACTCCAGCAATCTCAAGAAAGATCGCTGGAGTTTTATCTTTAGAAATATCTCAATTGCGTGAATTCAGTTACTTTGTCCCTTTTTTGTAATCTCCATATACAGGATATACAAACTTCTTTGATGAAGGAAGAGACGTTTCCGAAATGTTTCTATTTACTTGAAGATCGGATTCATAAGAGATCACTCTGGTTGTCTTCTTTGGGGTAACCACTGGCTCAGGTTTAGCAACCGGATCCGCTTTTGGCATTGGAACGATTTTCGAAGGACCGCCATTATAGGGAAAAGTTTGATTCGATTCATTGATGGATCGAGGAGTAGGCAAACTTTCTGACTTAGTCGCACCATAAACTGCCCCTCCGCTCGTCGTTAAAGGGATCCCTTTCGTCGTATCCGAGGAAGAAGTAACGGGGACTCCGATCAACGGTTCTTCGGTTGTCGGCACATAGAATTCACTCGAATTGGTTGGGGAATTGGTGAGAATCGTCGTTCCGGTTGAGCTAACGGTCCCATAAATTGCTGGTCGAGCATTATAGATGTTATACGAGGAATAATATGGGTAAGAGAGAATGCCACTTCCATACGAATTGTAGGGATTTGAGTAAGTACTCAAGGAATAGGGTGAAAAGTAACTACCACCAATTCCCGTAGTACCATATCCGCCATAACTGTAGGGAGTGAAGATTCTAGAATAGGAGGGATAATAATAATTGCCATAATAGTAGTTTGGATTGTAGGGTCGGTAAAGTCCACCTAAACTATAGCCCCCAAAACCGTAGTAACCATAGCCTGGGTAACCTAAACCCAATCCATATCCATAGCCTAACCCTAATCCGTAACCGTATCCCAATCCATATCCATAGCCTAACCCACCGCCATAAAAGCCACCTCGGTATAATCCTCCACCATAAAAGCCACCACGATATAAGCCTCCCCCATAATAACCGCCGCCAAACCCGCCATGATGTAGACCACCACCATAATAACCGCCGCCAAACCCGCCATGATGTAGACCACCACCGTAGAATCCGCCGCCAAATCCGCCATGATGAAATCCACCTCCACCAAAACCACCGCCGGGATGATGTGCTTTCAACAATTCTGAATCTGGTTCGATCAACTCTTCATTCACAAAATTCGAATCTCGATTTGCTTCCGTAAATTCATTGTAATTGATGGGAGATGCAGTAGTTATTCCTTTTGAGATATTCTTATTCGTGGAACTATTCATTCGAGGCGAAATTTGATCAGCTTGAAGCAAATAGGGGTAAAAAAGAAAGCTCATTATTAGACTAGCTAACAGCAATTGTTTCGAACTATATGTAACAATAGTTCGGAGACGTATTCTCTTATTGGATAATTTCCTTTGATTTTGGAGATTCTGAAAAATGTTTATCTTCATTAGATAACCTCCCATAAAATACAGTGTAAATGAGATTTCAAACTAGCTTCAGAAGATAGAGAGCAGCTAGACCGAAAGCCTTTACAATTTATTGTGCGATTGATGTTGTTGATTTTGAAAAATTGAATGTTATTAAAATCCCGCATTCTTCAAAAGATTCAGAATCATTCGCATAAATTCGTTTGATGATAAGTCCCGCTGAGAACTTAACTTAATTTTACAAGAAAATTGCAAGAAATAAAGTGTTTCTTTTCGGAATTCAAAAAGATGAGAGAAAACAACTGACTTATGAACCGATTCTTTAGCAATCAAATGAGCTTCATGGTTAAATAATAAGCAAAAAGTGAATGAAAAGATTAAAAACTTTGATATCAAGCGAATTTTAACTTCTTATTAATTTATATTTATTGCATATCGAAAGTCGTGAAAAACAGAAAAAGAAGACAATCAGGTCACCAATTGGACTTTTTTAGCTTGCGTTTCTGAGCTGGGGAACCGATACACAGGAACATTTTCCAAAGAATCTCGAATCCCCTCCTTCCTAGGAACCTTTTCCTTCTACTTTGGCAAAGAATCTCAGAATTCAACTTGCCTATTGACAAGTTCTCAGATGGCCTTTTATATTTGCTTTAGAAACTTTAAAGGAGGCGAAACTATGAATGTTGTTACTAAATCGATTCCCCTTGCATGTACACCGCAAGCCGCTTGGAAACTACTTGCTGACGGTGGTCAATGGCCGCTCTGGGCCATCCGTAATGTTCTCGCGTCCAAGCCGATTGGTGAGGGCCGCTGGGAGATTCAAACACCGCGTGGCCTGGGAGTACTTCAGATTCGTGGCGTCGAAGCTTATGGCATCCTCGACCATGACTTCATCGACCCAAGAGAAGGGAAATGGACCGTGCCAGCTCGCGTTGTACCGATTTCTACAGGGTCTGTGTTTATCTTGACGCTGGAAAAACCTGAAGGGATGCCGGATGAAGCCTTCGAGATCGGGCTTCAGGGACTCGACGAAGAACTAGCCCAATTGGCACGATTAGCTTCATCGAAAATGGGAGTGAGCTGATTCTTCATATTGTGCTGGGTGGTATCAATCCCATTCGTATGATACGCTCATCTCCGGGCTTGCAATACATACGAGCGAAAGCTGATGGCTTTGGAAAGCTGTTTAAGAAAAGGATAGATA
>JAKBAI010000360.1 GCA_021809185.1 Planctomycetota bacterium | reverse complement strand
ATGGCCTTTTCGGCAATCTGCCGAGTGATCGATTCGAAGATCTGTTCAAATTTTTTGCTTGGTAAATTTTGCTTTTGGGTTTGATCTCCCAAAAAATCCCAAATACCGATATACCAACTCAATAGGCCGCAAGCACTAAAACTCAGTACCGGGAAGATTATCTTAAAAAGAATGGCAAACCCCCGCCTAAGTCGCGACCATTGTTGCCCCACCATCGGCTCAGAACTGCTAGTATCTTGCGACCAGTACCAAATCTGGATTATCGACAAGACCATCAAGAATATAGGCAAAGTTAAAATGCCTAAGACCATGGCTAATAAACAAATGAACAACAAAATTTTCGCAACTAAAAATCCAACTTCGAGTAGAGAGGTATCGAAAGATTCGGGGATCATAAGTGTTCTTTCATTCTATTCAATCGATGATCTTTTCGTAATACAAATCAAATTATGGCATAAGAAATCAAGGGCGGATTTAAATCTTAGGATCGTCAAAAATCGAGCAAGAGACGATCACGGCAATCGGCACGAATTACTGATTGTTCAATATAAATTTTCTATTTGTCGACTCAATTCAATTTTGTGCACTGCTTGCCACAAAAAAGCAAACTAATGCTCATAACTAAGAACTTATAGCTCCAAAATCAGAACCAGCAACTCGTGCTGTTTGTTTTTTATCTTGTTCCAGGACCAATCTCCCTTTTTCCAGATGGAGGGTTCGTTGCGCACGTTCGGCAGCATGGGGATCGTGAGTGACCATAATAATGGTTTTATTTAATTGTGTGCAAAGAATTTCCATCATATTCAGAATTTCGACAGCCGATTTAGAATCGAGATCACCCGTTGGTTCATCCGCAACGATGAGAGTCGGATCAGTGACCATCGCGCGAGCAATCCCAACACGTTGCTGTTGACCGCCCGACAATTGGCCGGGGCGATGATCGCGGCGATTCGCTAGCCCAACAAGATCCAGCGCAGTAAGAACCTGCCGTTTTCTCTGCTCTTTGGTGAGCGGTAATAATAACAGCGGCAATTCGACATTTTCGTAAGCGGTCAATACAGGTAATAGATAATAAAACTGAAAAACAAACCCGACACTTCTGGTCCGCCAGCGTGCTAGTTGACTTTCCGACATTGCAGAAATTTCTTCATCCGCAACAAAAATACTGCCACTGGTCGGTTGATCTAATCCTGCAATCAGATTTAAGAGCGTTGTTTTACCAGAACCGCTAGGCCCCATTAGAGCCAAAAATTCACCGCGGGCAACATTCAAAGAAAGTT
The DNA here is from genome assembly GCA_021809185.1 of Planctomycetota bacterium. Classification (GTDB taxonomy): domain Bacteria; phylum Planctomycetota; class Planctomycetia; order Gemmatales; family Gemmataceae; genus JAKBAI01. The sequence goes on along the minus strand of JAKBAI010000360.1, from coordinate 2,346 downwards.
TCTGGAGAACAACAATCTCCTCATTGCCACGCGAAAACGATTTGTATAGGTCTTGCACGCGAACGATGGCTTCCGCAACAGGAGATAGGGGTGTGTTTGCAGAATTGGCGCTGTTGTTAAAAGCAGTTTGGTAACCGGGCGGATAACGATTTGCATGATCTGCATTGGGAACAGGATGGATATTGGGATGATTGATATCGATCATATGTAGTTTATCTCAAAACAGGTAATTTGATAGGGGATGCCGATGGATCCCCGCAATCATTTTTTACAGACTATTTGCTCAATTAAAGTCGATTGAGGGTAAATTATATGCAATAAATTTATAGTCTTAACGCTATAAAGTTTTTTGGCAGCAATAGCGCCAAGCATTATGGTTCCATGATAGGGGTAGGTAAAGTAAGCCGTTCTGGCTTAAGTTTGGAATGGCGATTCAAAAATGCAACAGTAACATTCATCTCTGGTTTGAGGTACTGACCTTGTTCTTCATTACTGGGAATGATAATTTTAATTCGCACAGGTAAAATCCCTTTCGAACGATTGGCAATCGGCAAAGCTCGATCAACATAACCTTCGTAAGCCCGTTCTGGATAGGCATCGGTACGGATGATACATTTCTGCCCAACAAAAGATTTCTTGATATCCCGTTCCAGGATATCTAATTCTACTTCTAGATCCGATAAATCCGCAATCTCACAAAGACTGGTAGATACCCCACCAACAACAGGATTTATCAAATTGCCCTGCTCCGCCTTTTTGGTTAAAATTACCCCAGTAATTGGCGATACGATCTGGCAATTATTGAGATACCATTTGGCCTGATTCACTTTCGCTTCGGCACTATACCATTCTTGCTTTAATGCTTCAATTTGTTGGGTTCGCGCCTCTCCCTTAATGAGATCCCGTTTTCGTTCTGCGGAATATGCCATCATTTGAGCGGAGAGCATCTCTTTTTCTGATTGCATCAATTCAACATCAGAAATACTGTGCGCACGATTATCATGATTGCGTTTGTTTGTTTCGAAAACAAATTTGGCTTTTTCCATAGATCGTAAATTCGATTGGTATTCAAACTCATACTGTTCAATCAATAATTTTCTTGAAAACTCTTGCTCTAAATATCGTGCTTTTGCTGATGCCGCCTGCGCTAAAGCGAGCTGATAATCTGCCTGGAAACGAGTGCTATCAATCGTCGCCAATAGTTGTCCCTTGACAAATCGCTTCCCTTCTTCGATATATAATTCTTTGATTCGCCCAGCAACATCGATCGGGCTTACTGCTATCTGGTGAGCAGGAATGATATTCCCTTTTCCTTCTAGAACAATTTCTTCAGGGGCCTCCGTATCAACCCCACTTCCCAATTCCCCATTTGTCATATCGGTTTTAGAGGGAGTTACCGATCGGTTAAGATTCCCCTTGAGTTTTAATCGATTACTTTCTGAAGCTTGTGCCAAATTTGAATCTTGTGATTGCACATTTTTATTGGAATTGTTTCGATAATTTCGAATTCCCACTCCAGCCCACGATATCGCTAATAGTAGACACAATAACCACGGTAACCATGAACTATTGTTCTCATTTTTGATTTTCCCAGAATCCATCTTACCATTAAGCTGAAGCTCGCGTATACGATTTACGAGTACCGCGGAACCGTTTTGTTCCACACTCGATTTCATATCCAAACTGTCATTCATATTTTCTCCAGACCAATCTGCTTTTGTTTGTATCAGCCTATTTAAGTAAATGAATCCTGGGTTTCAAAATCATCAAAAAAGAATTAATTTATGAATATTATCAATCAAATATATGTTTTAATTTTTGGTTATCTCAGTTTAAACATAATAACTTACACAGGATTATAAATCCATTAAAATCGATTTCGTTTCACTTTCCCATTTTATTTTAGTATTCTTCCTATTTTATACTCGATTAAATTGAAACGGTTTCAGTTATTCTTCGATTATTGAACTAATTTATTATCATTTTAGTCATTTAGATTTCAAAATTCATTTTTTCTTCAAAAATATCTGGATTTTGCTGCGATTGTCTTAGTTATTGTGATGCTAGTTAGATAAAATACCAAACTTCCACTCTCTTACATAGTGGGATTTTTTATGGGCTATATTTAGATTAAATTAGTTCGATTGGCCTTGATCAATTTGATGATGAATAAAATCTGTTAGCAAATTTATATAGTGGACCCCAAAAACTGCACCACGGAGAGAACTCTCATGTTGGTTGGTCAATTGGTGTCAGATGAGAAGGTGGGTCATGAAAAAAGTCTGGGGTGTATTCGCCCGCTTTCAAGGCCCAAGTGGCGTTGGCGGCGATCAAAGGGGATCCAAA
>JAKBAI010000359.1 GCA_021809185.1 Planctomycetota bacterium | reverse complement strand
GTAAAGATTTTAGCAAAGACACGAGCAAAGTGATCGTCGCTAACCGTAATAATTCGTTGACCATCGGGATGAAACAACACATCGCTGACACGATCTTCATGAAACCAACAATTCACCAAGGATGGGCATTCGCGTAAAATCGAATGTAATCGAATTCGATGCATCTCTCCACTTTGAACAGGATCTTTTTCCATTTGCAATGCGGAGGTGAACCAAGCTAATGATCGCAAATAGTCCCCCTGATTGACACATTCGGTACCATTGGCAACCATTAATCGGATGGTTCTATCCAGATTTTTGTCCTGTTCCTGTTCTAGTTTGGTTTTTTCATTTTCCGCCAGAGCTAGAGCATCCTGAATTTTCAGATGATATAACCAAGCGGCTATAAATAATGCAATGATACCAACGATGGAACTGCCAATGAGTCCCGAAGTTGCCGGGTGCCTTCTTACCCACTTGCGTATTTTTTCTAACCGTGTTGCCGATCGGGCAGAAATCGGTTCTCCATCCAAAAAGCGGTGTAAATCATCTGCTAGAGCGAGGCAATCAGGATAACGTTTTGCCATCGGTTTTTCGAGACATTTCATACAAATGATTTCAAGATCGCGAGGTATTTTGGGCTGGATGTGCGTAGGGCTAACGGGATCGTCGCGCATTACCTGCATGATGGTATCAACCGGATTGGCCCCAACAAATGGAGGTCTACCAGTGAGCATTTCATATAATATAGCACCCAGCGAATAAAGATCGGATAAGGGTCCAATATCGCCGATTTTCCCAGCAGCTTGTTCAGGCGACATATACGCGGGAGTTCCCATGATGGTACCCGCTTGCGTTCGACCATCATCTTGCTCTAATTGTTTCGCTAATCCAAAATCGGTAATTTTCGGAATTCCAAAGGGGTGTTGCGCTTGTAATGCAATGGAGCTGATCGATCGCCGAATCGATTCTGGCACTGCTTTTAATGGATTGGCCAAAAGGATATTGGCTGGTTTGAGGTCACGGTGAATGATCCCCGCTTCATGGGCCACCGCCATAGCTCGCGCTAAAGTTTCTATAAAAGAAGCTGTATTTCGAGGATTTTGCCCCTGACCATTCAATTTTTGCGCTAAACTACCACCATCGACATATTCTAATGAAAAATATGGATAAGTTCCTTGGTGGCTCACTTCGTAAATTTGAACAATATTCGGATGTTGTAATTTCGCAACCATCTGAGCTTCCGAATGAAACCTCGCGAACTGTTCTTGGCCAGCGTGTTCGGATGCGAGGATCATTTTCAGAGCAACCGTCCGGTTTAATCCTAATTGATTTGCTTTGTAAACAACCCCCATCCCCCCTCTTCCTAACTCCTCTAATATTTCGTAACCGGGAATGTCCATCCGGAAAGATTCCGTTTTCACTAATATACTAGAAAAGCTACGAGAAGAGGAAGAACCCGATTTTGCCTGTTCCTCATTCCTATCTGATTCCGAGAGCTGTTCAGAAATTGGGGGCATCGTCGCCAGATAGTCCGAACTGGACATAGTTTGATTTAACTCAAAAGAATTCCCACTCTTGACCTCGCTTGTATCATCTACGAAGTGTAAAGGTTTGGCCCAGCTCGCTTCAAGATCGGAATTTGGTAAATTGTTTGAAGGCTTTTCAGGTTTTGGTGTTAACGAATTCGCCGGATTGATCGGACTTTTCTTATCTGGAGTATTTTTCTCTTGGCCTGTGCCATTCGAATGTTGCTTTGTTGGGATAATTTTTCCGGGGGAAATGGCAGCTTTTTGAGGATTCTCTTCTTGATCCCAACTCGATACCATGGTTGGATTTAATGTAATCTTTCGCTTATTTAAATCAACTTCTTGTTTATGTTCTGTTTCATGTTCCGTAGTACTTTTTTTATCACTCTTATTTAGATTTGAATCTGAAGGGTTGTTTACTTGTTCTTTACTTATCAGTTCAGAACCCAGAGGGGTTTTCCCACATAGAGAACAAACCATCGGGTTTTCATCATCTGAAGATTCAACTACATGTCCGTTGGAACAAGTCCAAATGGTTGTCATAGAGAAAACTCATTCAAGAATAATTCGTTTTAGTATTGTCAGGAAAAATCAGAAAATTCGTTTATTTTTCTCAATTCCAATTCTTATTTTACAGGTTATTTTTAAAAATGAGAGAGTAGATTCCAATTTTTCTGATCTAATAAAACAGATAAACTGTTGCTGTAGTACCGATTGTATTACTGCTACCGACTATACCACCTTTGATTTGAGATTAAGTGAATTCAAGCTGGATGAGGATAAAAAGACAATCTATACTCTCTCGGTAGTCCGTTATGGTTTTGATGATGAACAACACCGAAACCATTAAATCCTTTTCCCGATTTTCTATGTTTATTTTCTAAATAATTTCATCAATTTCATTTGAAACAAAATCGATATTTCCGAAAAGTTGAATTTCATTTTTTTGGCAAGCTTTGACCGTTTGATATGTAGGGTAATAGTTGATCGCACGCAATTGAAATGGCCGAAAAGTACCTAGAATCGCTTTCGACCTACGAACAAGATAACTGATCATCAGTGGTTGTTCCCAGGAATGGTGACTAAGAATACGTATAGCATGGAACAATTGTGAAAGAGAAGTATTAAAAAAGGGAGGATCACAAAATATCAAATCGAATTGATTATCTAGCCACCAGGGTTGATAAATATCAAAATATTGAAAGCCAGGTACCACTTCAAAGCGTTTGTCTATATCTAAAATTGTTACTGGATGCCCTCTTTCAACTAAAGTTTTGCCAAGCAATGGTGCACAGAGACAGGCGATAGACTTCCACGGTTTAAGATATTTGACTAGTTCTTCAAGGGAAGACTGGTCAAAAAAGTATTGTTCGTTTTTATGAAGTTCTAGCATTTGATGTAGATCCTTTAGTAATGAATACTTTTAGGATAGATGAATCAACTAAAAGTTCATTTTTCTTAAAGGAGATAACCTCAAAAAGATATTCGTTCAACTGATAGATTATTCTATATAATCTCAAAATACGGAAAAGATTAATTATGATAAAAAGATTAAATAAGAATCGAAAAATGTTAACTAGAAAATTGATCTCTTAAATATATTTTTCAGTACGTTAATTATAAAGCTAATAGATCAAAATCAGGTGAAAAGAATGAAAGCAATACAGTTAGAAAAGCCATACGAATTTAAGAAAGTCAACATTGCGGAGCCAAGCAAACCTGGCCCGATGGAAGCAGTAGTTAAAGTTCATCGAGTTGGAATATGCGGGACCGATTACAGTGGTTTCCAAGGGAAAATGCCATTTTATAGCTACCCACGAATTCCTGGCCACGAACTTGGAGTAGAGGTAATCGAAACAGGCAGTGGAGTTGAGAATATCCATCCGGGGGACCATTGCTCTGTAGAACCATATATGAATGATCCAAACAGCTATGCTTCGCAGCATGGTCACCCGAATTGCTGTGAAAAATTGCAAGTTTTAGGAGTCCATACAGATGGGGGTATGCGCCCAATGTTTATTGTCCCTGCAAGGAAGCTACACCCTTCGAAAAAATTGAGTATGGATCAGCTCGCGTTGGTCGAAACTCTGGCAATTGGCTGCCATGCCGTGGCTCGCGGGAATCCGAAACCTCAAGCA
>JAKBAI010000104.1 GCA_021809185.1 Planctomycetota bacterium | reverse complement strand
TCGTGTCATCGGCTTACCTCAGGGTACTATTCACTAAGGTTCTAATTCGCTTCCTTTGTACTATCTGAATACTTGTCTCTTACCATAAAGTTCGACTTTCTCATCAGTTCTTTAACGGCACTGTCTCCAGGGTAATTCATCCCTTTCGGAATGAATTACCCTGATCTACTTTTCTTTCTCACCAAATAGCGATATAATTAGGTAAAGTAAACAGGATTAAGGGGATTGAAGTATCCCCTTTTTTAATTTTATATTCATTCTGGGAGATAATAAATTAGCTATGCCAAACTATGATTTTGAGTGTGAATCATGTGGTCACCGCTTTGAAGCTTTCCAGTCGTTTTCTGAATCCCCTTTGAAAACCTGTCCGAGCTGCAACAAAGATACACTCCGTCGATTATTTGGCACCGGGGCAGCAATCCTATTTAAAGGTTCCGGATTTTACGAAACCGATTACCGTAGCGATTCTTATAAAAATGCGGCTAAACAAGAGCAAGATTCTCAAAAATCTCCTCAAAAATCATCTACAGATGGTTCGAGTACAGGCACAACTGCAAGCAATAGTTCACCGAGTAAGGTTTCTTCCGATTCTGCGGGAAGCTCCAGTTCATCATCTAGCTCAAGTACTTCCAGCCCTAACAAAACTTAAGCTCTTTTCTGGATTATGATTTTTATCGTCTTCAATCTCATCAATTGAAGCAAAAAAACCATGACTCCCCATATTTAAGTACAAATAGGAGGATAAGGAAATTTTGGAAAATTGCAAAAGATTGCAAAAGTTTGTATTTGAGGATTCCGATGAATAAAATATATTGTCCGATATGTGAAAAAGAGTTGCTGGGACAAAAAAGCGAATGGCCTGATTATCCTTTTTGCAGCTCGCGCTGTCGAAAAATTGATTTGGGTCGTTGGCTCGGCGAACGCTATAAAATCCCTGGAAATTCTTCCTCAAATGTATTGAATACGGACGAAGAAAATCTCGATTAATTGATTCGCTAATTATAGCAATCCAATGACGGAGATCTTCAAGCAATTCTTTTGTGAATCGGTCAACTTTTTGACCGTTATTAATAGATGATCGGGGTGTAGGACGCTACACCTCTTTCTTTTTTCTCTTTACTTATTTACTTTTTAACCGATTGGCCTTTGATGAGTTCTTCGATGAGTTATTACTAAAATTTCTTAAATTTTCATCAGGAGTTTTCACTTGTTGTACATCATTGACGGATATAACTTGCTATTCATCATGTATCCTGAAACTAAAAATCGAACAAAGGGGGGTTCTCTGGAATCCGCTCGTCTGCGGATACTCAATTTGCTTTCCAACTCTTTACCCAACGATTCTATTCTTATTGTTTTTGATGCTAAAAACCATAGTCCACCGGCAAAATCGCTTCATAACCCCGAATATGATCAATTCGTTAATATCAAAGTTGTTTTTAGCCACGAGGAGATAGCAGATGATTTTATTACAACTACCCTGAAGGCCTATTCGAACTACAAAGCCATTACCGTAATTTCAAGCGACCACCGAGTTCAGAAAGGATCCAAAGCAAGAGGTTGCCCCTTTATGGAAACCGAACAGTTTATTGATATCCTTTTGGGATTTAAAACTCCGCCTAGCGAGAAAGGGGATTCTCTCGTCAATTCGACTAAAAAATCGGATGAGGAATTACAATTAGAATTAGCGGCAGAGAAAGAGATTTTCGAATCCAGCGAAGAAAAAGATTCTCTCTTAGTAGTCTTTAGCCAAAAACCAAAACGGAAACGCAACTGAATTTTGTCTCTTCAACAGGAAATTCACTTACAAGTGTTCTTTAGAAATAACAATACCATGAATGAGATTCTGATCTATTCCCCCTTTTCGATCTCATTCATTAAGCCTTGAACCCTCTAAAGATCCCACTCAACGGACATTGAGATTTTTCTTTATATCGATTATCCTTATTTTATGAACAAGATAACATTACAATCGAACAACTTATTCAACGAATTAGAACTTGTTGACGATTCAAACTTGAGTAATCCTCCCAAAATCGATACTTCCAAAATCGGGGCAACATCGGGTACACCCACTCATCAAAACAACCAAATTCATGAATCGAATTCTGACCTGATTTTATCTCCCTCCCCCATCGATATTATCGAAGCTACTACCATAACGAACACCGATTCCCTATCAAATCATTCAGATAATCTCCAAACGAAAATAGCCGATCTTTTTATCGAAGTCGTGCTCGATCGACCGCTCGATGTTGCTTACACCTATGGGGTACCCGCTGAATGGGAAGATCAAATCGAAGTGGGCAAAAGGGTTGAGATCACCTTTGGACGAGGGGACAAAACTGCTGTTGGATTTTGCATAAACATTACAACCGAAAAGCCGACTCGAATAGTCAAAAACATTTTGAGGGTACTAGATGATGAATCACTTCTCACGAACACCCTATTGACTTTAACACGCTGGATTGCCGATTACTATTTATGTGCTTGGGGGCAGGTACTCCAAGCGGTGTTGCCCGCAGGGGTTCGCGATCGATCCGGATTGAAAACTTCTATTTTTGTTGAACCGGTTCCTCCGACCGATTTACCCGATCCGTTACCCAAACTAAGTCCTAAACAACAGAAAGCTCTTGATTATCTCCGCCAGGAAAATAGACCGATCGAACAGAGTCAGCTTGGTAAACTATGCCAATGTGGTACGGCCCCCGTTTTGGCTCTGTGGGAAAAAGGATATATTAGACGATACAAAGATAAAGTAGAACGATTAAAAATTCCTGATATTAAACAAGACCCCGCAACTTCGATTCCACAAATGAACGAAGATCAGCTCAGCGCCTGGCAACCGATTAAAACAGCACTAACCCAAGGCGGTTACGCCCCGTTTTTACTTCATGGGGTTACCGGATCGGGGAAGACAGAAATCTATCTGCGCGCGATCGAAGAAGTCATTCAACAGGGGAAAGAGGCGATTGTTCTCGTTCCAGAAATATCACTTACTCCGCAAACAATCGAACGCTTTCAGGGTCGCTGTGGTAGCGTTGCCGTATTACACAGTCATTTAACAGATAGCGAACGCGGAAGCTATTGGCGCCGAGTGGCTAGTGGCAAAGTGCAGATCGTTGTTGGCGCGCGCAGTGCCATTTTCGCACCCTGTCGCAATCTTGGTCTCATTGTCATTGACGAAGAGCACGAAACGAGTTTCAAACAGGAATCAACCCCGCGATACCATGCTCGTGATGTTGCTGTCAAACGTGCGCAAATCGAAGGGATACCCCTCATTCTCGGCTCAGCAACCCCTGCGCTTGAGAGTTGGGAAAAAGCAAAGCTCGGAGAATACCAGTTACTCTCTCTCAAAAATCGCGTCGAAAATCGGCCACTCCCTGAAGTTCAGCTCATCGATCTACGCTATGAAAAAAAAGAGAGGGGCCAATTCTATGCGATTGGGCCAACGCTCGAGCAATCGCTTCACCAGGTTTTGCAGAAAAAAGGCCAGGCTATTCTTCTTTTGAATCGGCGAGGTTTTTCCACCCATTTGCATTGTCCGATCTGCGGCCATGTTATCAGCTGTTTGAATTGCGATTTAGCGCTTACCTATCATCGCCAACGAAATTCCCTCCTGTGCCATTATTGCAACCACGAAGAACCTCCAAATAAGAAATGCCCGGTCTGCCAGCAACACTCGGTCCAGTATCTCGGGCTGGGAACCGAAAAACTTCAAGCGGAAATCGAAGCGAAATTCCCTAACCGCATCGTCTTCCGCATGGATAGTGATACCACCGGACGAAACGGTTCTCACCAGCAAATTCTCGATGCTTTCCGGCGCCATGAGATCGATATCCTTGTCGGTACCCAGATGATTGCCAAGGGCTTAGATTTCCCCAACGTCCATCTGGTCGGCGTGGTCAATGCCGATGTCGGTCTACATCTGCCCGATTTTCGCGCTACCGAGCGTACTTTTCAATTACTCGCTCAAGTAGCGGGTCGAACGGGCCGTGGTAATACCCCTGGCAAAGTTCTTATCCAAACCTATGTCCCTGAACATCCTTGTATTCAGATGGTACGAGAGCACGATTATCTCCGTTTTGCTGAAACCGAATTAGTCCATCGTAAAACACACAATTACCCCCCATACCAACAGTTAATCCGCATTATCATTCGTTCACTGAATGAGGATGCTGCTAGAAATTTTACGACTCAGATTGGAAATATACTCCGTGATCGGCTCAGCAGACCTGTTTATCAACGGGGGGATGGTACCGTTATCCGAATCCTTGGACCAGCAGAAGCGATTATATTTCGGCTAAATAAATATTTTCGTTTTCATTTTCAATTGCAGTCAAACAATGCCGATTTAACACATCAGCTCATCAAAGAATCGATGTTACTCAGCAAACCGCCGAACGGAGTTGAATATCAGATCGATGTCGATCCTTTTAATTTATCTTGAATGCTGGCAACGACATAAAATGTTAACAGTTACGAAATCGGAAAGGACTTTGGTTGGGGGCATATGTCTGTTTATGCCCGAAGTGTATGCTCAAATTCTGAAACCGGAACCGCGAGGTTCTCTTGAATGCTCTATTTCTGGGGAGAATCGTTATTCGTTTTAATGCGCAGATAAGCATGAATTTGTTGCTTTTTAATTTTCTGGTGAATCTCGATAACATCGAGCAGTTCTAGATTTTCCATCAACCCTTTGAGCTGCGCGACGATCTGTTTTTTCATTTGATCTTGATTCTCGGCAAAGAAGCTAGCTAGTTCTTCGCCATGATTGTGAAGATATTTTAGCCAACCTTTGCCAGAAACGCGCATAAGCAATAAATCGGTATCCCCTTTAATTGCCGATTTCTCGGGCTTGGCACTTTTCGATTCTTGGGGAGCTTGGGGGACTCGGAAACTTTGAATCGTCTTTGGCGATGCGGTCAACAAAAAATAGTCCCCTTTTTTCGCAAAGGCGGGTTGAAACCCTTTTGGTAATTTCCCTTTGCTTTGCAGATAACAGATTTCGGTTTTATCATCTTTTATCCTCTCGAGGGAAATATCGTTATTCGATATCGATAAGAACGCGGCTAATGCGGTAAGACCAAAAGTGATCTGATTTTGAGCTTTTTCCCCTTCGGCATTCCCTTTAATTTGCAGAGCAAAAATCATTTGGGGTATCCAAGACTTCGTTTCCATGGCACTATTCAGCGGGGAGAATATCCAAAAACCCAGGTTCGGCCCAAGTCCACGCACCGATTCCTCGACTTGTTCTGGTTGAAACAACCGGAGTGATTGTAAAATACCGGCACGGATCTGTTTACCATATTCCCCCGGCAACAATTCCTGAAACGATTCAGCCCACCTCAAGCCATCCAAGCGAGTAGCAAAAGCCAGCAGCGCATCTTCGGGGATCACCTGCCAAAGAGCCGAATTTTTACTGAGCTTCTCTGAACTCAGAAAGGGATTACTGGGAGCCCCCTTTCTAAAATACGCAACAACTCCTGCATCGATCTCCATCTCCTTTTCATCGATATATAAAACGATTCCATCGAGATCTTTCCATATACGGATTAGCTGGTCCATCATTAACTTATTCAGCCCTTGCAAACGGATTTGATGCTCTTGCATGGCTGGATCGAAACTACGCGGATTTAGCCAAATGGTCATGAAAGAATCTACTAGTTCCAATTCGTTTAGTTGTTTGCTCCAATAAGAACTTTCTTTTGGCTGCTGTTTCGCCTTTTGATAGAGGCTCAAAACCTCTTCCATGAGAGATTTATCTTCGCTATAGAAAAGGAATGTCCCCTTTAAAAAATAATAATCCTCTCTATGAGTTGCTTTATTCTCCTCTTTATTTTCTATCTTTTTCAGCTTGCGTTGATAATATTTTTCCGATTGATACGTTTGAGCAACCACTTCCTCGACTTGATTCGTTTGCTTCTCAATTTCATTGATTTTGTCAACCAATTTAGCAAGCCGATCGGCATTTCTCGCTTCCAGTAATAAACCAAACTGCCCCTTTACTTTGCCTGGATTCTTGCTTTCTCGATAAAACATCACCAGCTCTTCTCCCAAAATATCATTGATTAGATCTTTTTCATTAATCTCCAATGTTTTTAGAATATCGTCAAAATGAGATTTCGATTGCTTTTGCCATTGTTCAATGGTCTGACCAAGAGGGGATTTCTTAAAGCGCTCATCGAACTTTTTATTCATTGCGTATTGATCGGCCAGCTTTTGAATCATGAAACAGAAGGTTATATCCTGCGGAATCAGGCGAAATAGCCTATCCCGATTCGCCTTCCTCTCTTTTGGATCCTCTTTGCTCTTATTTTGATTACGGGCTTCTTGCTTATTTACTGCCGATACACTTAACTTTTGCAGTTGAGAAGAATTTCGAAGCTCTCGAGAAGAAGACAATGCCCCTTGAGAAAAACAGCGACTCAACGGCAAGCTCACCATCATACCAATAATCAACAGCGAACCAATACGAGAAGCAGTACAAGCATTACCGTGCCCTGATTGAAAGAATATCAACCACCGACTTTTTTTATTTTCTTTGTCCATAGGAATCAATATTATAACTAAACGAATTTTGAAAGATTGCTAAAGCGATCTTATTTTTTCATACTGGGTAAACGGTCACTATTCAAATCACGGGGGATCGGCAAATCCTGAATCAGCGACCAAGCTCTTTGTGTCGTGGCAGAAACCGGTTCCATACAAACCTTGATCGAACTTTGGACATTTTGCAGAGCATTCATCACCGATATATCTGGCTTGTTCTTTTTGCTTTGTTGGTCTCTATTTGTTTCGAGGAACTTTTTCAGTGGTATATTTGGTAAAGATAATGACTGGGCTAACAATGCCGAAGAATCCCCTTGGCTGAAATTCTCGGCGAGCTGATTACTCGCTTCGGTAATTTTCACGATCAGCGATTCTTTGTGTACTCCTTGCCCTGCTCCTTGTTGATTTGCCAATTGTTTTTGTCCCATATCAACAGACTTTGAAACCGGATCTTTGGTCGATAAATTCTTTGCTAAAGGCGAACCCGATTGCCCCTTATCCGGATTAAATCTGGTGTTTTGCTGTAACACCATCATCAATAAAAAGACCACCAGCGATACACTGGCAATCGGCACCCATCGCCTTGGAGAACGAACCGATAATCTCTGTTGATGTGACGCTTTTGTTCGTGCTGTTATATCCCGATTCTTTGCTTCATTATTTCTTCGATTCGCTTGTGTAGATGCTTCTTGATTCTCTTGTTGATTTGCAAACTCACTCTCTGTAATCTCTTTACCGGAGACTTCGTTCTCTACTTTGATCGATTTCCTAACCCCTTCCGCTCGCCCTTTCCGCCCTTCCGCAAGAAGAGATTCATAAATTCGATTTTTGCGATTTTCACGGTCCGATGGGGACTGCCCCATTAAATGAAATGGATGTAATCGGGAAAACCCGTAAATCTTCTTAAACTCCCCAGCGAGCTGAATCCGCGCTTTGCAAATCTGGCAACTTTTTCCGTGTTCGATTATCGTTATCAGCTCATCTCCAGGGAACTTATCGATATAGTGCTTTCTAAACCAATTTTGCCACAGGAACAAACCCGGCAAATTCGCTGAAGTTTCTTCTTTTACCTCATAAATTACCTTCGATTGGTGATCAAGAAATTCTTGGATAAAACGGTCAATCTGTTCACAAATAGTTTGATTTGCACCTTTCTCTTTCTTTTTTTCTGTTGGATCTTCTGGCAATTTCATGGACATTCCTCTTTAACATTCTCTAATTTCATTATTTTCATTATCGGATCTTACTAACTAATCCCATTATTTTTGGATACTTCGTAGATCGTATTTTCAAGTAATCCTTTTTTTTGCAAATAATTCAACATCTCTGCTCTAGTTCGATGAAGCCAAGTTTTAATGGTTCCCATGGGGCGTTCCATGATTTCGGCGATTTCTTCGTAAGAATAATCTTCTTCATGAAATAGGGTAAAGACTAACTGCGCTTCGCTTCGAGTTGTGCTCAGAAATTCTTTGATTTCCTGAACCAATTCTTTCGAAGGCCCTTCTTCCGATTTTCCTGGTATCACTTCTAGATAATCTGCTGATTCCGGTCTTTTCGATTTTTGACTCAACGCGGTACGACAACGATTGACTGCTATTTTCATGATCCAGGGCTTTAACGGGCGCAAACCGTCCCACTTTGATAAACTGCGAAAAATACGCAAGAATATCTCCTGTGTGACATCCTCAGCATCTTGCCGGTGGTTCAATATCCGATAACAGATGGAAAATATATCAGATTCAAACCGTTCTACCAGACAAGCTATCCCTTTAGGATCATCCGCTAAGCAACTCTGAACCAATCTTAAATCTTCTGCTAGCACAGGCATTATTAAAATTCTACCTGATTTTTTTATGGAAGTTTCATAGATTCGCTTTTTGTAATTATTTCAGCGATTCTCTAACCGTAGTAATATTGTATTCGTTTCTCTCGACCACATCTTAGCTCTCTGGATAAGATTTCTCATCAAATCATTCGATTTCATCCCCCGAATGAATTGATTTATATAAAAATCGATAAGAGATTACCTTAAGAAATTATCTTATCAAACCATCCTGAGAAGAATAATTTGAGAATACCTATTTAGAACCAATTAATGTAAAAATTCTTTCTATTCTGGGTTTCATTCTTTAGCTTGATGTTAGGAATAATGAATATTAATCGATTCCTTGGATTCGGTTCTTGGCTTGTTTAGCTGGAACTGATAACAAAAGAGTGTAAATAGTCCGAAAATATCTTACTTACGATTAGAAAAATATGCGAGCAATTGATTATTTTGATAGGCTTTTGATTGTTAATTTACCGGAACGCCAAGATAGGCGAAATGAAATGCTTAGGGAACTCCAATCTGCGAACATCCCGCTTCGCGCGAACAGATGCGAATTTTTTCCGGCAGTTCGAGTATCCGATGCCGCAGGATTCCCCAACGCCGGATATCGAGGTTGTTTTCTCAGTCATCTTACCATTCTGGAAAAGATGAAATCGGAACGATGGGAATCAGTTCTGATTATGGAAGACGATCTTTCCATTTCGCCGCGGTTCCGTCTCGACGAGGAGAAGATAGTATCAGAACTTCAAAAAGTCGATTGGGGATTCGCTTTTTTTGGAAACACGTTTAATCCTCTCAGCCAAGAAGAGGTCCACCTAGAAAAATTCAGCGAGCCGTTGCTCGGAACCCACTTTTATGCTGTCCATCGTCGAATTCTTGATCGTTTACTGGAATTTATGAAAATGGTTCCCCAACGTCCCCACGGCGATCCGGACGGGGGGTGTATGTCCCCCGATGCCGCCTTATCTTTCTTTCGAATGAAAAATCCTGATATTGAATCGTATATCGTTCTACCTAATTTTGGCCAACAGCGCAGCTCACGGAGTGATATTGCTCCCAGATGGTTTGATGGAGTTCCTATCATTCGTGGACTTGTCGCCTCCGCTCGTAAATTAAAAGTAAAATGGAAAGGTTTCTAAATCCCTAAATCCCGATTTCCACCCTCTCCCCCACCTACTGCCAACTCTCTACTCTCCCTCTCCTTCCGTCTTTTCTCTGCCATTTGCTAACTCCCTACTCTCCCCCGTCTTCTGCCTTCTCTCTGCCTACTGCCTACTGCCATCTGCCTACTCTCCCCCGCCTTTTGCCTTTTCCCTGTCTTCCGTCTTTTCTCTGCCTACTGCCATCTGCCTACTGGCTACTTTTCTCTGCCTACTGCCTACTGCCATCTGCCTACTGCCTACTGCCATCTGCCTACTGTCCCCCGCCTTCGGCCTTTTCCCTGTCTTCCGTCTTTTCTCTGCCTACTGCCTACTGCCTACTGCCTACTGCCTACTGTTAAAAATATTGGGATAAGTTTATACTAGATGCTTGACAATATTTTTTTTTTACACCTAGAACATTTATACGTGATGCGTTCTTGCAGTTAATTCAACTGCAATTTCCTTGAGTGGTTCCTCTAAATAATCCGATCGCCTGGCTTTTTCGGGTGGTTCGAAATCGAGCTTCGGATCTACATGAATGACAACATCTCTAACGTGAATAGACTCATGCTCTTGAACTCCAAAACGAACCGTCTCCGCCTAGTCAGTTCCTTGAGGATTATTCCTTTTCGAGCGATCCTTGGCAAAGTTTACCAGAAGAGTAAAAGGGAATTGGGAACTGGTTTTTGCCCGATGGCATTAACATTAACAATGGGGTCCACCATACCCCGTTAGCTAATCTTGATCATGAATCGAGAAGTAAGATTATCAATGGTCCTATAAAAGGCTCAAAAGTGGAAGAAGCTCTAAAATAACTAAATCCCATGGTCCGTGAAATTATCATCGTGAAATTATCATCGCTTCGATCTGGGGGGAATAGAAACTTTGCTGAAATTGGGGAACTCCTTAGCAAGCGATCTACTCGCCGTTGGCAATGGCTAGTTCTTGGACCAAAGACAGAGTGATCGGGCTATTCAAGACCATGAACAGGCAAGTGATGGCGGACGTCGAATGGGAAAGACTGGGGCCACCGAAGCGATTGAACCTCCAGAAGCTGGCAAAGGACTAATCTTCCATCAACGAAAGATGACGACTTTCCCACACTGCGGTTGATTCTGCTTAATCCCCCTAGCAAAGCCGTTTCGCCGATTCACGAACAGATCGGGATTTTACCAAAAGTATTGACAGGAAAACAGACTACTAAAAAATAGATTACAAACAGGGCACCAGTCAGAGACTAGGTGCAAATAAGCGGTACAAGTCCGCGAATCGAGGGAAAAGATGCCATTGATCACTTGTTCAGACTGCGGCGGGAAAGTTTCGACTCGAGCTTCTGCATGCCCCCACTGCGGCTGCCCGGTCGCTGCCAGCGATGGGCTTTCGTCGGATAAGCCGAAGCCAGCGGAACCGGAGAAGATGCAGCATCCCTCTTCGCAGGAAGGGAGTAGCCGGAAGCGAGCGAATGTTGTTAGTTCACTCCCTCATGGCGGTTATCCAAGCGGTAATCCACAGACCGGTGTTGACACATATGGTAGCGGTTCGGTCGATTCTGGTTTCAGCAGGGGTATGCGAAGCAGGATTATAATCCTTGGCCTTGTGTCAGGTTTCATTTCTTCAAGCGGGCTTTACTTTGGTATCCAACCCCGCTATAATTTTGTTTACAGTTTCCTGCCGGGTCTTCTCTTCGGCCCAATTGTCGCGATGCCTTGGGCGAGAGCCTGTCAGCTGAACTGGGTCGCATGTATGGTTGTAGGAGTTCTCAGCGTAGTAGGCTACTTCATAGCCTACCTCTTAACCGCTGTATCTAACTTCTGGCTCTCCCCGGTCGCGGGGGGCTTAGGGGTTGCCATTATGCTGGCCCCTGTTTGGAGGCTATCGCCAGATCAAATTCGAAAGAGATTGTTCCTTGGGGTCGTTGCCGGTGCTGGGGCAGCCGTCATTTTCCCCGTATGCAGATACTACGACGGGACTGGACTAAAAATTGATGCGGCGATCTTGGGGGTTGGTGTGTGGCAAGTGATCGTGGCATTTGCGCTATCGCGTGCATTGCCCTCATCGGGGCCAGAAAAACAAAAACATTGGAGGGCTTCAAAACAACTCTACTGGGTTGTCGGAACATGTTTGATAGCGTATATATGCGCCGGCATTTTTGCATATCTGGGCCACCAGCGTAATAATCGCTACGAAGGGCAAATACCTAGACAAAAAGTAGAAAGTCCATTCTCCCTAAACGAGAAACCATCGTCTAGTGCTGCCCCTTCAACAGTTACCCCTGTCCCTGCTGCTAAATCTCCTGGAAGAGGTGGCGAATCCAGCGGCGGCTTGTTTAGCAAATCACCTGATGAATATGCCCTTATGGGAAAATGGGAGTTGAGCAGAATGCAATACAACGGCAAGCTGTTAAACACAAAAGGCTCAGTAGTGAAAGTCTTATATATAGAAACGTTTTTCGGGGGTACTAGAATTCGCATTCCAGATAGTAATCAAGAGATTGATGAATCAGGTGAGTTGGACAATGAGTCACCCCATTACTGGCCGAAAGGTGTTAATAAATGTAACGCCGAGATGATGTTTATTCCACACCCAGACGCAAAAGATAAGTATTCTGTATTTGGCATGTACGTCCACTCTGTGTCCAGATTAAATTATCGGATCAGTGGCAACTTTCGACTCGATAACGGCAAACTGCTTTTTTGCATAAGGACGAATAAAGGTTTTGATGACTCTCCTAATGTAGAGGCCGAGTCA
This sequence comes from Planctomycetota bacterium, assembly GCA_021809185.1. GTDB lineage: Bacteria > Planctomycetota > Planctomycetia > Gemmatales > Gemmataceae > JAKBAI01. Next base: position 5,518 of record JAKBAI010000104.1, on the reverse strand, counting down.
CCCCCTAGCGAGTCTCCATATTTGCTCGATCCGAAAATTGGCAAGGTGCCTCCGCTACCTAAAGGTATATCTGCGGATTTTGGCGACCATCAAATGATTTACGAATATCGGAAAGTTAAGTCATTTGTGAGTCCAAGGCCATGACACCAAATATCGCCTCGCATGGGTTTGTGCTGACCCCTGGCCGATATGTTGGGGCCGAGGAAATCGGGAAATCGAAGACGATGGCGAACCTTTCGCTGAAAAAATGGCCCTTCTAACGGCCAAATTGGAGGAACAGTTCGCGGAATCGGCAAGGCTAGAGAAGGAAATCCGTGCCAATCTGAGCAGATTGGGGTTCCTAAAGGGGCAAAATCATGAGTGACGAGCTGATGCCAGCCAATCTCGGCGAGTGCCTCTTCTACCAGACCAATTCACAGAGCTTTTGAACATCGTAGAAGGGCGAGATCTCTTTTGACGCTCATCGGTGCGCAACAAATAACTTTGTCGCTCACGAATCGCGTTTTTTGATCGACAACCGAATTTGTCACGCATGGGTGAATGGAAGATAGTAGGCAGATGGCAGTAGGCAGAGAAAGACAGTAGGCTGGGGGAAGTAGGCAGTAGGCAGGGGAAGTAGGTGGGGAAAGTAAGGAATATGTGGTTTCTAAGAGAAGAGGTACAATGAAGATTCTGGTCCAATTCATGTTCCATTCATCGAAAGATACATACAATAATTAAATCAGATCTACTTCATGTTCGATTCACCGAACAAAAGTGACCGAGGCCAAGTACAAGAGCATCGAGTTCTGGAAGATGAAGACAGAACGTACGAGGAATCGCCAGTCGGCAGAAAGTAATAGGCGGAAAAGCAGGATAAAACGCTGTACGAAATAACAGAAAAAACCAGTGGAGAATGAAATGTTGACCGAACAGAACATCGAGGCCGAGCTAAGCTATGCCTATCTTCACGCTGTCGCTTCGAAGGCTGGATTCGCTTGCGAATACACATCACGGCACATGGACTCCGTGGCCATTGATGCCATCGTACGCGAAGAAGGTCGGCTACTTGCCACCGATTCGGTTCTCACTTCGTTCGAGATTCATCTGCAACTTAAGGCAACATATCAGCAGCTAAAGGAGATCAACGGGCGTTGGTCTTTCAGCCTACCGATCAACCAATACGACAAGCTGCGTGAAGCGCGCGTTCAGAACCCACGCATCCTCGTTGTGCTACAACTTCCGCCCAAGCCTGAGGAATGGCTACTGCATTCTGAGGATGCACTCATCGCCAAACGTTGTGCCTATTGGGTCAGTCTGCGCGGTGCCCCGAAAAGCGAGAATACAGGACACCAAACGGTATATATTCCCAGAACTCAGATGCTATCCATAGAGTCTCTCAAGGAGATTATGACGCGCTACTCACGAGATGAGGAGATCAATTATGTTGCGTGAAATTCTTTCACTCGATGCGGCAAAACAAGTGACTCCTAGTTCTCTCCTTGGCTACGCTGAGGGGTTGGGCTGGCAAGCCGTGGCAAATGGAAGAAGGTCTGAAATTGCCGTCTACCACCGTCCCGATTCTCGACTTCATCAGGTCATCATCCCGGTCGATACAACTCTGGTTGATTACGCCGAATCGGTCGCTGAGGCAGTCCGCAAACTAGCTGACTTCGAACATCGGCCCGCTAGAGAAGTTCTGGAGCATCTTCTCTTACCGCCCGCCGATGTGCTACGGTTCCGCGAAATCAGCCCGGACGCCGAGACGGGCAATCTGCCCTTCGAACATGCGGTGCGCATGATAAACGGAACTCGACGGCTCCTTCTATCAGCGGCTCACAGTGTTCTTGACCCGCAAGCATCCCATCAACGACTATCGCGCAGCGAGGCCGAAGCGTTCGTCAATCGCTGTCGCCTTGGGCAGACCGAGCGGGGCAGCTTTGTACTGAACGTGGCCTGTCCTCTGGAACTGCAACCGGCTCTAACTGGTTTCGAAGCTGAACCGTTCGCGAGGCAAGTAACGAATCTCTTAATGAGGTCGTTAGAAGCTCTGGCACGATCAGCAGATACGACACGAACCGACGATCTGCTCGATCAGAAACGAAATCCCGGTATCAGCGCCAATCTATGTGAATCACTCCTCTTGCTTCGTCCCAGCGGAGATCGCTCCACGCTTACAGTATCGACGACGTGGTCGCGGACGTTACTGCCAGAGTCGCGGGAAACTGCCCAAGACGTTCAACTTCCGCAGGCCGTCTTCGGGGTAGCAGAGACCATCGCTACTCGGCTACGCACCACCCCGGTCCCTCGCCCCGCACGCTTTGTGGGCTTCGTGGACGTTCTGAGGGGCCAACCGAGTGGGGATGATCCCCGCCCATCGGGTGAGGTAGTCTTCACCTTATTCGATGACGAGCAGAACAAGATCCGCGCTAGAGGGATACTGAACACCGACGATTACGCGACCGCCGCTGCGGCCCATCTTAAGTCGGACTATATCGCCTTCAAGGCAATTCTTCGACGTCTTCCACGCATGAGCCGAGTCGAGGGAATCAGCGATTTCAAACGGATCGGATTTGAAAAAGAAACAGTGGGCAGTAGGCAGTAGGCAGATGGCAGTAGGCGGGGAGAAGAAAGTAGGCAGTAGGCAGCTGGCAGTAGGCAGAATAAGAAAAGACAGTAGGCAGTAGGCAGTAGGCAGTAGGCAGTAGGCAGTAGGCAGTAGGCAGAGAAAGAAAAGACGATAGGCGGGAGGGAAGACAGTAGACAGTAGGCAGAATAAGAAAAGTCATCCAAAAAATGTTTTTTTACTACCATTTACTCTCAGTATTTAATAAGGCTTACCCCGTTTTGTCTATCAGCCCTGCAAACTGTGTTTTCTCTGCCTACTTTCCAGCCATCCGCCTACTATCTCTGCAAACTATGTTTTCTCTGCCTACTTTCCAGCCATCCGCCTACTATCTCTGCAAACTATGTTTTCTCTGCCTACTGCCTACTGCCATCTGCCGACTATCCTTGCCTACTGCCATCTGCCGACTATCCTTGCCTACTGCCATCTGCCATCTGCCGACTATCCTTGCCTACTGCCATCTGCCTACTGCCTACTTTCCTCCCCCGCCTACTGCCGAAAAAATATCGATATAAGTTTATCTTAGATACTCGACAATATTTTTTTTACCCCTAGAATATTTGTACATGATGTGTTTTTGCAGTTAATTCAACTGCAATTTCCTTCAGATATTTCTCTAAATAATCCGATCGTTTGGCTTTTTCGAGTGGTTCGAAATCGTGCATCGGATCTATATAAATGAAAACAGCGCTAACATGAATAGACTCATGCTCTTGAACGCCAAAACGAACTGTCTCTGCCTAGTCAATCCCGTGAAGATTATTCCTTTTTGAGTGATTTTTGGTAGGGAATAGCGAAATAGAAAGAGCAAAAGAAGCAAAAAGAACAAAAATTAATCAGGGAACCGGTTTTTGCCGGGTGGCTTAAAGCACTCCCCGTTTAGTTAATCTCAATCAAGAAGTAAGATTATCAATGGTCTCATAAAAGGCTCTTAAGATGAAAGAAGCTCTAACCCAACTAAATCCCATAGACCGAGCAATTATCATCGTTTCGATCTGGGGGCATAGAAGCTTTGCTGAAATTGATAACCCCCTTCGTTGTGGCACTTCCACAACCCCGCGCCGATTTTATGCTCTCTTTCTTCTGCAACAGCTAAATCAGCTCAGACCAAACCCAAGAAATTTTAACACCGGTCTCCTTCGACAAAAAGTACTTGAACTTAAACAATCAGAAACCCTTACCAAAATCCATCCTATAAAAGAATACTTCCTAAAAAAAATTCTTAACAGTAAGCAATCTAGTCTCCGTTGGCATCGGATTACACTCGTTATTGATAGAATTCAACCTTGGTCTACGAAAGGTTCAAATGGCCCGTAAGAAATCCACTGACAAACCAAACGAAAAAATGGCCCGTAAGAAATCGACCGACAACCGCGCCGATCTAGGTTTTGAGGAGACACTCTGGCTCGCGGCAGACAAGCTGCGCGGGTCGATGGATGCTGCCGAGTACAAGCACGTTGTCCTGGGCCTCGTCTTCCTGAAGTATATCTCCGATTCCTTTGCCGAGCAGCGAGTCAAGATCGAAGCAACGCCGGGGGCCGATCCTGAGGACCGCGACGAATACAGTGCTGACAATGTCTTCTGGGTGCCGATGGAGGCCCGCTGGTCCTGTACCGGCAACGTACTGGGGATTCAGGAAAAGGCCCGCGACCCAGAAATCGGCAAGATCGTGGACAATGCCATGGATGCCATCGAGAAAGAGAACCCCAAGTTGAAAGGGGTACTGCCCAAAGACTACGCAAGCTCCGACCTCGACAAAACAAAGCTCGGCGAGCTGATCGATAAAATCGGCACTATCGGCATGGGCGACGAGGCTAACCGATCGAAGGACATCCTAGGCCGGATCTACGAATACTTTTTGAGTAAATTTGCCAACGCGGAAGGTAAGGGCGGCGGCGAGTTCTACACCCCCAGGAGCGTTGTCAAGCTCTTGGTCGAGATGATCGAGCCGTACAAGGGCCGCGTTTACGACCCCTGCTGCGGCTCCGGGGGTATGTTCGTCCAATCGGAGAAATTCGTTCAGGCACACGGCGGCAAGCCGACCGATATCTCGATCTTCGGCCAGGAGTCGAACCCGACGACCTGGCGACTGTGCAAAATGAATCTCGCCATTCGGGGCATCGAGTGCAACCTCGGCAAAATCCATGCCGATACCTTCCGCAAAGACCAAGACCAGCACCCAGACTTGAAAGCCGATTACATCCTGGCCAATCCGCCCTTCAACATCAGCGACTGGGGCGGCGAAGGTCTCCGCGACGACTACCGCTGGAAGTACGGCATTCCACCAGTCGGCAATGCCAACTTCGCCTGGGTGCAACACATCATCTCTCATCTCGCCCCCGCTGGCATCGCTGGGGTTGTCCTGGCCAACGGCTCGATGTCATCGTCGCAGTCGGGCGAAGGTGATATCCGCAAGGCCATTGTGGAAGCCGATCTCGTTGACTGCATGATCGCTTTGCCGGGTCAGCTGTTCTACTCGACACAGATCCCCGCCTGTCTATGGTTCTTCGTCCGTAACAAGGGCAATGGCAGGTTCCGCAAACGGCACGGGGAGACATTGTTTATCGACGCCCGCAAGCTGGGCCGCATGGTAGACCGCACCCGCCGAGAACTAACTGATGAGGAGGTCGTCAGGATCGCGGCAATTTACCACGCTTGGCGAGGCGAAAAAGGGGCTGGTGAATACGCAGATATACCGGGCCTCTGCAAGTCGGCCAAACTTGCCGAGATCGCCTCGCATGGGTTTGTGCTGACCCCTGGCCGATATGTTGGAGCCGAGGAAATTGAAGACGATGGCGAACCTTTCGCTGAAAAAATGGCCCTTCTAACGGCCAAATTGGAGGAACAGTTCGCGGAATCGGCAAGGCTAGAGAAGGAGATCCGCGCCAATCTGAGCAGATTGGGGTTCCTAAA
>JAKBAI010000103.1 GCA_021809185.1 Planctomycetota bacterium | reverse complement strand
TTATTTTAAGTGGACAATCGAATATGGAAGGGAAGGCCAAGGTCGATTTGTTGGCCTATCAATCTAAAACCCCGGCTCATGAAAAAGAATTCGGATATCTCCACAAAGAGGGTAAATGGCTTGAACGAGACGATGTTTGGATCAAGTTTTTACAAAGACATGGCAAGCTTACCGTAGGATACGGTTCTCCTAAATGTATTGGTCCTGAGCTTGAATTTGGTTGGGTAGTTGGAGATTATTTTGACGAACCGGTCCTTCTAATCAAAACAGCATGGGGGGGACGCAGTCTATATCACGATTTTCGTTCCCCATCGGCTGGATTCCCCGATGAAAAAGTGTTACAGCAAATGCTGAAAGATCGCCAGAAAAAGAATCCGAAATATACCATGGAAGAATTAAAGCAATCGTTTGGCTTTACTTATCGCGATATGATCCGCGAAATAAAAGAGACATTAGCTAATCTTTCAACTCTCTTTCCCCAGTACCAGAATCAAGGATATCAAATCAGTGGCTTTATCTGGTTTCAGGGGTGGAACGACATGATAAATGAGGAATATACAAAAAGCTATACAGAAAATCTCGCGTGTTTGATACGCGATATACGAAAGGATTTGGGAGTGCCGGGGCTCGATGTCGTGATTGGGGAAATGGGTGTGGGTGGCAAGGGGGATAAGGGATCGAAAAAGTTTAAAGAGGCTCAGCGGGGGATTCTGAAGTATCCTGAATTTACAGGGAATGTTGCGGTGGTTGCTACTGATCTATACTGGGATGAAGAGGCCGACAAGGTTTATAAATCGGGTTGGCGAAAAAATTTGGAAGCTTGGAATAAGGTCGGTAGCGATTACCCATTTCATTATCTAGGCAGTCCGCATACCATGATTTCGATCGGCCACGCATTTGGTAAAGCGATGCTCGAATTATTGCAAAATAAAAAATCGGATCGATTGGCTCCAAATTCTTCTGCGAACCAAAATCGCTTTCGGACCTCGCCCCGCCTGGCAACCCCTCCAATTTCAATTCGTCCGGACTTTATCGAATCTCAAAATTCTCGCCAAAGAGTTGTCAATAATCTAGCTCCAGATCGCTCGATAGCTCACGTCTCCTATGTAACCAAACACATGGAAGGGTGGCAGATTCTTGTCGATCCCGCTTTACTCGAAAATGGTAAAGAGAGTAAAATGGGAGCTAAGGCCCTCGCGGTTCTAAAACACAAACTATATGAAATTACTCTCCTTGTTCCCAAGGGGCCGTTGCAGGAATTGCAAAAAATTCGGATAGTTGTTGACCGGGCACATCCCGAACTGAAAACGATGCAATATCATCCATCGGTTGATTGGTTGAAGAACCATCATTACGATCCTATTCTTGCCAAAAAAGTTCATATTCCGCAAGCGATTGATCTAGCCGGGATCTTTTCGGCCCAGAAACAACCGATGGCCGTACTGCATGAATTAGCACACGCTTACCATGATCAGGTTTTGGGGTTTAACTACCCAAAGATCCATGCAGCTTGGGTGCGAGTTAAGGAAAGTGGAAAATTCGATTCTGTATTACATCTTTCTGGTCGAAAAATCAAACACTATGCTTTAACCGATGAAAAAGAGTTTTTCGCGGAAATGACCGAATCGTTTTTTGGTACCAACGATTTCTTCCCCTTTGTTCACGCTGAGTTGAAACGGGATTTCCCTGAGATCGATGAATTGATGACCGCAATCTGGCTCCAATCGAACCGATAAATTGTGGGATGTCGCAACTCGGAAAGATCGAGTGATTCTTACGGATCATCAGAATATCGTTTGGCCAGTTGCTTTTAGTCCTGATAATAAATTGATGGCATCAGCGAGTAGTGATAAGTGATCAAACTTTGGAAACTGAACGCAGTTAAGAAATAAAATAACTAGAAATATCGTAATTTAAGCCTATGCTTTTCACTTGTTCTTTTATGATTTCTATTATCTGCGACCTCCATTCTCCATTTAGCCCTGTCCCTAATTAGTCCTAATAAGTCCTAATTAGCTTCGAAGGAAATCGTTCAGGGAATGTAATCGAGATGTAAGTATCTTAACTTTTTTTCGTTAAACAATTTTGTGATTTGTAATTATTTCGATTAAACTTATGAAAGTGGTATTTCGCTTGACATTAGATTGTTGCAGGGGAAGTAAGCTTCTCTGATCGATTGAGACGTTCTCGACCCATCATAAGGTCAAGGATCGGGGCAAATTGTCAGATCTGTGCGTGCGAGGACTTTCGTTCGAATTCGTAATCAATATCCCTATGATTAACATTTTAACTCGAGAATGGTCACAGAAGATAATCAAACGAATGATTAATTATTGAAGTTAAGAGGAAATTAATTTTATTTATTTTTAGTTACCCCTAGTCATTTAAATGAGGACTTTACTTAGATATTAAGGCAATTGATCACTAAAGAATCAAATCAAACAAAAGAGAGAGCAAAAATCGGATTTTTGAAGATAAAACAGGGCTTTGATGATTCTGAATGGGAATAAAAGTGGTTTTTAGAAAAAGATTCTTGCGAAAATGGCCTTGCCATTCCCGATTGCCTGGATAAATATAGTTAATCTAATGAACGTAGTGAACTAGCTGAAAGGTATTTAGTCTGTTTGGCGTTTTGAAGATATTGAGATGTAAAATTTGAGGTTAAAGAAAGAATGGCGATAACAAAGGAGCGGAAAGGTCAATTAATTACAGATTTTAAGCGATCGGAAACAGATACCGGATCGCCTGAAGTGCAGATTGCGCTTTTGACGAATCGGATCAATGATCTCACTGAACATATGCGGCTTCATCATAAAGATTTTGCTAGCAGAAGGGGATTGTTGAAAATGGTCAGTAAGAGAGGGGATTTACTTAAGTATCTTCAACGAACCGATCGTGGCCGATATCAAGTTATTTTACAAAAACTTGGACTGCGAAAGTAATTTTTACTTCTTTTTCTGCATTTATTTATAATATAAAGTTTTGGGTATCATCGATATTTTGAATATAAATGCAGAATTTATAAATGCAGAATTATAGAAGTAGAAAAAATTAAAATTCGATTCAAAGCAGAAATATTGGCTTTATTCACCACAATTTTTTAAGATTTGGATTTTTTTGATTTTGCAAATAAAAGATAATTGAGTGATATTCGAATTGCCTATTGGTGCACTTAGTCGGATAAAGATATATCAGAATATCCAGGAACTTATTTAGGGAACTGGATTGGAAAATAAAGTAATTTTTACTCCAATTTGCTCGATTCCAAGTAATCATCCCTAGATGATCATTAGAAATGTACAGCAACTCTTTTTAGATCATCGATCGATTTAGGTATATCCACTGCACTTCTTATAAGAATTCCAAATAGTAGCATTGGTAATGAATTGCCCTAACAAAAAATTGTGAATAAAACTGGGTTTAAGACAAAGAAAAAAAACGGATGATTGACGGATTACGAGAAATTCCCCATATCGACCAATGTTGAAGTTTTTGGGCGAAATGAATTAATTTGACATTACCAGGAATAGGTCGATCCAACAATTTTTTCATCTTTTCTGATCGACTAAACAGATGAGACTCTTAAGAACCAGCGGCTCTTCGCTACAAAGAATAGATCTTCAAAAAAACGTTTAATGATCCTCAGAAAGACATTAAAATACTTTAGGATTTCTCTTAAATTCCCTGTTAAACATTCCTTGAAATGACTTTTCCGATTTTTATTTCCTAGGTCTTTTACCAGAAATTGGATACTGATTACTCTGAAATTATTCGCCAAAACCTCTATATTTGAGTAGATAATTCATTAGATGGTGGATTGAGATTTGTTTCTTAATATCTCCCTAAGGATTCTTTGAAATTGGTATAAGTGAAAAGGAAATAATCTCAATATCGTATGAATCGGATTTTTTATTCGCTTCCCCAGAATGATATTTCATAGAATTAAATCTATATTACTAGCTGGAGTACCAAGAGATAGCATTGTTCTCAATATCTTTGGAACTTTAAGTGCTTCATGCTTAGCAGATTGAAATCTTAGGGATAAGAGCTGAAAAAGTAGTAGGAAGGGATAAAGCTAAGAATATTGAGATCAGAAGTAGTATTACGAAAACGAATAAAGAGATAAAAATTTTAATAAGTTCGGGAATATTAATTCTGGTCATTTTAGAAAGAATTGTGAAGATAAAAATAGTTCCATTCGAAATGGAACCTAGATTTTGGCAAAAAAGAGAGATGGTATGGAGAGATAGTTTCGTCAGATGTTAGATCATTTTTGCCAATTAAATTTCCATTCGATTAGAAAGAAAAAGTTTAGAAAGAGAAAGTTTAGAATGGAATGATTTTTTGGAGAAATCATTCGGTAAGATTATTCAGTAAAAATTATTCGGTAAAAATTTTGAAGAGAAAGTACGCGGAAGCAACAGGAAGAAAGCAAAACTACCTGGAGGTTTGAATCAAAGAGATCAACAGATAGTAGAAATCAGGTGAAAGTGGTAATCTCTTCAAAGCAACGACACGCAAAAGAGAAATCAAAGAGAGGAAAAAATCGTGCAGGTAACAAGAGTAGAATGTGCATTTGGAGCAGGTGTTTTAGCATTAGAAACAGGTAAAATAGCAAAGCAAGCGCATGGGTCGGTAATGGCCCAGTATGGCGATACAATAACGCATACAGCAATCGTAGAGGGGGAGGCATCTCCGGGAGCAGATTTTTTCCCTCTGACCGTAGATTATCGTGAAAAATCGTATGCCGCAGGGAAGTTTCCCGGTGGATATATTAAACGAGAAGGGCGTTCTTCGATAAAAGAAACATTGACATCGCGCCTAATCGATCGCCCTATTCGCCCGTTATTCCCCGTGAATTATTTTAACGAACTTCAAGTTATTTCTTCTGTATTATCCGCGGATAAACAGACCGATCCCGATATTTTATCGATGATTGGAGCATCGGCAGCTTTGCATATTTCCCAGGTTCCTTTTCTGAAACCGACCGCGGCAGTTCGCATCGGTCGAGTCGATGGCGAATTAGTGGTTATGCCGTCATTGGAACAGATGGAGGTCAGTGATCTCGATCTGATTGTGGCAGGCACCAAAGATGCCGTTACCATGATCGAGGGGTTCTCGCGAGAATTGTCTGAAGATTGTATTGCTGAAGCGATTTTGTTTGCACATCAACAAATTGTCAAAGTTGTCGAATTGATTGAACATTTTCGTGATCAGATCGGATTGCCGAAGAAAGAATTTCCCCCATTACCTGGCCCTCATCCGTTATTCGCAGAAATATATGCAACCTATGGCAATGAACTCAAAGCCCGCAAGCTGACACAATCCAAAGCAGAACGCAATCAAAAAATTAAAGAACTCAAAGAAGAGATTTTCAAAAAATATATCCCGGAAGGGGTTACCGGTCCTTATACCCACGACGATATCTCTCTTGTCTTCACCCAAATGGAAGAGCGGGTATTCAAGGATATTGTGCTCGGGGGTAGTCGAATTGATGGTCGTGGTCATAAAGATGTCCGCCCACTCTATTGCGAAGTGGGGGTATTGCCTCGAACCCACGGCTCTGCTATCTTCCAGCGTGGCGAAACGCAGGCCATGGTGATTGCTACTCTGGGTACGGTCAGTGATGAACAACGGGTCGAATCCTTGCATGAAGAGTATGTCAAAAAATTTATGCTCGATTACAATTTCCCGCCATTTAGTGTTGGCGAATGTCGACCAATGCGCGGTCCTGGTCGTCGCGAAATCGGTCACGGAATGCTTGCAGAGCGTTCTTTGAAAGCGGTTTTACCGGCTCCTGGTAAATTTCCTTATACCATTCGATTAGTATCCGAAATTATGGAATCGAACGGTTCTTCCAGTATGGCATCGGTTTGCGGCGGTACTCTGGCTTTGATGGATGCGGGGGTTCCGATTAAAGATCCCGTAGCCGGTATTTCGATAGGATTGGTCAAGGAAGGGGATGTTTTCCATCTTTTAACCGATATTCAAGGGGACGAAGACCACTACGGGGATATGGATTTTAAAGTCGCGGGGACGCAAAGAGGAATTACCGGGATTCAGCTCGATTTGAAAATTGATGGAATTACCGAACCGATTATCCGCGGTGCTTTAGAACAGGCACGCGAAGCTAGGAAGGATATTTTGCGTACGATGCTGGGGGTATTGCGTATGCCACGCAAAGAAATTAGCCAAGCCGCTCCTCGCATTCTGCAAGTGAAAATCAACCCAGAAAAAATTGGCCTTTTGATCGGACCGGGTGGCAAGACCATTAAAGGAATTCAAGAGGCTACTGGAGCAAAAATCGATATTTCTGATGATGGTGTTGTTTCGATTGCTCATAACGAAGCTGCAGGCGCTGAAGCAGCTAAACTCAAAGTCGAAGGGCTTTGCGAAGAGATCAAAGTTGGAAAAGTCTACGAAGGGCGAGTCTCTTCTATCAAAGACTTTGGTGCCTTTATTGAAATTTTGCCTGGTAGGGACGGTCTTTGCCATGTCAGCGATCTAGATCATGTTTTTGTCCACCGCGTAGAAGATGTGGTCAAGGTTGGCGATCGAATCACCGTGAAAGTTATTCAAATCGATGAACAGGATCGTGTTAAACTATCTCGCAAAGCTCTATTGCCTCCTCCCCCCCCTTCGGCGACCAAACCCGACGGAAAGCCTGTGGAAGAAGAAAGTAACGCTGGCCGTGGGAGTTCTAGTAATCGCGGCAATAGTTCTTCTCGTGATCGTGGTGGGGACTTCCAACGCAGAGATAATCGGCGCTAAGAATCGATACTAAGGTATTCTTTAATTTATCGGTTTCTTTTCTTGGTTTTATCGGATGTCCATCAAACGGTTTGCTGATGTCGCCCGTTTTATCTTATCTTTTTTTCATCTGATAAAGCCATCAGATAAAATTGTTTAAGGGGCGTAAATGATCTATGTTTAGAACATTCTACTCCCTTTATTCATAATTGTCGATTTATGCAATATCTCGATGAGACAGCACCAATTTCTGGCTCTATTTACGGGTTTTTCTATTTGCGTAATCGTGGTCGTTTGGATTCAAATAGACACCATCGTTTAGAAATACTATTGTAAACTATAAATAATGAATTGATAAATGTAGTGATAATCAGCTAACGCCATTTCAAATCATTATGAATTTTGATGGTCTGTATTCATAGCTTTATTTTATTCACGAACCAATAATTAAATTGCCTTAGTAATTTGATTGATCAAGTTAGTTCCAAGCGATTCGAATAAGTTCTAAAATAGGGGTGTTCCCAAAACGGTCGAGAAAAATGATCTATTGAAATCGATGAGATCCGATAGGTTAGCAGAGAGATAAAATGAAGAAAAATAATGAATAAAGATCATGAATTAAAATTACACTAGTTCTTCTGGAATGTATACAATGGAGTGAAAGACTTATATTTGTTAGTAGATCGGTTTCTATTGTATAAAAGGGTAAAAAATTGATTGCTGTAGCCGATTCTGTTGAATCAACGAATTGCTTATAAAATGAAAAGAGAAAAATGTCGCTAAAAATGTCGCTAAAGAGATAGCAGAAAGAGAAATAAGCAACATCAGATAGCAGAAGCAGAAAGAATAAGCAGATAGGGTAAGCGGGGAAGCAGTATTGAATAATAAATCAAAAAACACGAAATCGATCGAGTTGGCGAAACAAGTACGTGAACTGAAGGTTGTGCTAGATAGAAACCGCACTCAAGAAGCGGTTCAGCTCGTAAATCGATTTTTGACTGCAACGAATCATGATGAAGAGACAGAGGCGAAGCTATTTGAAACACTCGATCAGTTTCTGCAAAAATTGGTGGAGAAAAAACAGATTCGAGCTATCCTAGGGGTAACGCAAGATTTCGAAAAATGTGCATTTAAGACGAAGTCGATGGTCCGCCAACTAGCCTCGGCTTTGACGATGATTGGCGATTTTAGCGGCTCGATTCGATTATTGCAAAAGCACCAATTAACCGATCAGATTGCAGAATATCAAGGTAAATTCGCGGATTGGCTTATCTTAAATTTGCCACAATCTAGCAATAGCTGCCCGCCCGAATACCGGGATCAATTGCAAGCAATCATCGATGGATTTAAGTATTACGAACAAAATAAAATCGAGCTGGCGCAAGAAAAAATGCAAATCATTGGGATTCATTCCCCGTTTATGGACTGGAAATTACTATTGCGGGGTTTGATTGCTTACTCTCGAAGAGAGGATGAGCGGGCCAAAGAGAATTGGCAGCGACTGAGTACCAATCGCGTTCCCGGTCAAATCACTCTTTTTATCAAGGAAATAATCGATAAAAGGAATAAATCATTCACCTCGAAACGATTTCTGAATTTTTATGCCCAAACGGCGTTAGGGAGCATTATCGATCTATTCAAATTGCAAAAATATTTCTATCGTCCAAAGGGGATTCTCAATGCTTTCGATGTTGTCGAGAAAATACGCAAACCGATTCGAGAGTATTCGCTCGATCTATGGAATCGACTCAATTCTCTTTTTTATTGGGAAACGATCAAAACGGGAATTCCTACTTCTATCAAACGCTATCGAATGATATTTCGCAGTTTGCCAGAGGATCCTCAGCTAAATCGCTTGTGTGCTTTATTCTACGAAAACCACGATCGTTTCGATTTCGCCAACCAACACTGGGAAAAGTATATCGAGGATTTGCGTGACCAATCTCAAAACTGGTCTGACGAATTACTTAAATTGGCAGAGGCGATGATCTTAGAACGAATGGCGAATAATCTTGATCAGATTTTACAATCCCGTTCGAGTGATGAATCCCCATTTTCCTCTTTAGATGATTCTGAGGACGAAGATGATCTTCAAGATTTCGACGAGGATAGCGAAGGCATTGACGAAGATAGCGAAGATTCGCCAATATCAAACAGAAGATTGCTTAGCGATTCCACGAAGAAAGATGAGTCGATTCTTCATTCCAGAATCCAAAAAACACTGAAACGAGCGATTGAAATCAGCCCAAAATATGCCGAACCATACAAAAAACTGATTCAGTTTCATATCCATCTAGAAGAGGATGACGAGGCCGAGCCGATCGTCAATCAGCTAATCGAAAATTTCCCAAACGACTTGCAAGCTTTACAAATTGCAGCAGATTTGCAAATTCGCAAGGATAATCTGGAATTAGCGGATACCTATATGGTCAAAGCTCTGGAACAAAATCCTCTCGATCGAGAATTGTGTAACAAATATGCTCACCTTTGCTTGAATTTGACTCGGCGAGCAGTGTTGGATAAATATGGTACCCAGGCAGCAATGTATCTCGAAAAAGCTAAAATGAACGCGCGCACCTCGATGAACGATTTACTTGCTGTAATGGAATTAATGCTGAACTGGAAACTTCAAGATCAAAATCAGGTGATGAACCAAGTACATACAGCTATTGCGGAGATCGAAAAATCGGATACCTCGCTGATTTTTTCTTATCTGCTCATGGTAGAGACTATCTGCACCAAACAAATCCAAAAAATCAAATCCGAGTGTCTAAGTTCCTACAAAAGAAAACTGAAATCTTGTAAGTCTCTGGATGAGATACTTCTTCTTTTGAAAACAGTCGATGAATATGCCAACCAACCGCGCCCCTATCGTGGGTTGCTTACTCATAGAAACAATATTGTTTCCCATTGCCGCGAATTGATTGCGGATCTAGCGACCCCCATCGCTCAGCTTATATCCTTTGGCTTAGCTATTCACGATTCCAAAGAGACTCAACTCCTTAGTCATGTGGCAATGATTGGCGGGCGCCGGGATCCTGATAATCCTTATTTTATTTATTTCTCTGCTTACTGTGACCTGCAATTAGTACACAAACAATTTGATCCTTCCATCCCGCAAAGACTTGTTGCCGTTTTGGAGCAAATTGAAGAAGATGATGATATAGATGATGAAGATATTGATGATGATGATATAGATAGTGATGATATAGACGAAGAAGATATAGATAATGAAGTAGATAATGAAGACATAAATGATGATAAAGTTAAAGAAAATGCGGCGATGGGAAGCTATTCTGATCTGAAGCAATTAATCGACAAGATTCGGTCAAATTATCCCTGGATTCATCTATTCATGATATCGGCAATGCATAGTCCTAAAACTCATTCGATGTTTTTGGATAGGTTTATGGATTTACTGAATGGTTCCGTAGAGGACTCTGATGATGAAGAGGACTCAGAAGAAGATGATGAAGAGGATGATATTTGACAGATGAATTGTAGATTTGGTTGATTGCCGGTAAATTCAAAGAGAATGAATTCACGAAACTTTTAAATAATCTTTAGAATTGAAGTATAAAACGCAATTATAAAAATGATCGAAGTGGAAATGATTTGTGAAAATGATTTGCGAGTAAGAATACCATGCTAACAACCAATCCGTTTAAGGTTTTGGGGCTTGCAGAGGATAGCGATGATCAAGCGATCCGTAAGCGATACTTGGAACTGATTAAACAGTTTTCACCGGAACGGCATCCGGAAGAGTTTTCCAAAATTCGTGAAGCCTATGAACGATTGCAAAGTGTCACCCTCCGAGTGGAATTTCGATTGTTCAAAAAGGGATCAGAAGATTCGATTGAGGGGGTGTTGAATGATCTGATTTCGACAATCGATCGACCCCGTTTTAGTTTGCGTAACCTAACGTTAATAAATAATAAAAAATGAATGTACCGGAAATTGAAAAGACTTTGACTTGTTTTCGAACCTGGCTAACGAACTGGAAAGATACTGTTCAGGAGGTTACCGAGGTTAAACCAGGGGTTGATTTACAAACCTTGGCTGGTCATTTTCTTGCTTTACGCCAAGAGATTAATTTACAAACCCGTGCTACTCGTAGTACGATTGAATTGACTAAACAATCGTTAGATACTACCGAGAAGGCCTTACAATGGCAGCGATCTCAAATGAACGAATTGAACCACGCAGGCGAAGAAAAGATCAAGCCATTGATTCGATCGATTATAGAAGCTCTAGATGGGCTTTATATCGGTGCTCAGCAAATGACAATAAAACGGGATAAAGTCGCCAAAGATTGGGAGAATCTTCTTGGATTTATGGAGATCGATCCGATCACTATCCCCGAGTTTCCCAATATTCCGATATTGAGTGATGTTGTCCAGCAAGTTCAAGAAGATCAGATTGTCAAGAAAAAGGAGCAAGAACAGGCGGTGCTCGAAGCTGTAACCCAAGCGGCAACCCAGGCAGCAAATGCAGCCCAAGCGGCGGTTCAAGCCTCCGAAGCGGTTACCCAAGCAGCGAAGCAAATTCAGATTCCTGCTTCGCAAAGCTTATGGTCACGCTGGTTTGGTAGATTGTTTGGTGCAAATAAGCGCCATTCATCGAATAATTCCGTTTCTGCGGTGAACTCTACTACCCCTAAAATGCTGGAACCAACGGTTCGCAAAGGGGGTAATCCGCAATCAGCTAATTCACAATCAGCTATCCAGACAACCGAGCCGGGGTTGCCAGTTTCCGAGAAGAACCGGGTTGAGAAGACTGTCAACCGGGAACATGCGGTGGTGAATGGAACAGAAATAGATCCTTCGAAAAAGCTTCACGATCAGGTGAACTCAGGGGAGTTGAGTCCGTCCACAATACCACCCATCGCTATCGGTCAAGTTTCTCCTGTATCGCCTAACCCCGATTCGGATCGTAATAAAATATCGGCTTCTCAACCATCGGCTTCTCAACCACCGATCTTGCCCGATTGGAGAATTGTTGAATTATTACAACAAGAGATGGAGCAGAGACGAAACTGGAGCGATCAGTTGTATAATCAGATGTTTGAATGGAATGAAAATTTCCAGAAGACAAAGATCGAACATGAGATGACACAAAGAGATTCTATTCAAACGATGGAAAAATTGATCGATAGTTTAGTGAAAGGGTATCAAATCAGTATTCAGCGTTTGGAATCTGTATTACAAAAATATAACGTTGAACCGATTCCGGCTCTGGGTAAAAAGTTCGACGAAAACGAAATGGAAGTTGTTGAGATAGATGACAATCCCAATGAAACGGTGAATTATGTGACCAAAGAGATTCGCCGGGGGTATAAATGGAATGGGCAGATATTTCGATATGCCCAAGTTCGTGTAAAAAAATAGATTCTAGAGAACTTTTCGCCTCTCATCGACATAAAATTTTCTCGAATAGAGAGAATAAATCGATAGGCAAGTCTATTTTGGATTTCCAGAGTGAATAATCGAATGAAGATAAATAATGAAAATCAAATCGACTCGATAGAGAAATTTGCCTAATAAACTAACTGCATTCAAGAGGAAACAGATGGTCTAAGTTAGTAGAACGTTCGCTTGTGATTTGGCAAGAAATTCATAGAATCATTGTTATAGAATCATTATCATAGAATAATTGAACAAGAAAAGGGAAAACTAAGGGAATCATTTATGTCAGAGATCATTGTTGGTATTGATCTGGGTACGACCAATAGCGAAGTTGCTATCGTCGAAAATGGTATATCGCGAGTATTAGTGGGAGACGATGGGGATCCGATATTACCGTCCTTCGTTGGTTTAGATAGTGAAGGGAAATTATTGGTTGGCAAAGCCGCGAAGAATGCGTGGGTATTGGCCCCCGAAAGAACGATCAAATCGATCAAGAGAAAAATGGGGTTGGATGTAAAAGTGGCGCTGGGGGAACGAGAGTTCCGGCCACAAGAAATTTCAGCTCTGATATTGAAAGCATTGAAAGATCGAGCCGAGAAATCGTTAGGGAAAGAGGTGAAAAAGGCGGTGATCACCGTCCCCGCTTATTTCAATGATGTGCAAAGGCAGGCAACGGTAGAAGCGGGAGAATTAGCAGGCTTAGAAGTGGTGCGCATTCTCAATGAACCGACCGCAGCGACATTGGTTTACGATCCCCAACAAAAAGAGCGCACCAGGATTCTGGTCTACGATCTGGGCGGTGGTACTTTTGATGTTTCAGTGGTCCAGATCGAAAACGGTATTGTCGAAGTTCTCTCGTCGCACGGGGATACTCAGCTCGGCGGAGACGATTTTGATGATATTTTGCTCAATAAAATTTGTGATCAATTCCTTGCGGAACATGGTCTCGATTTACGAGAGGTCCGCACCAGCAAAGCGCGGGTCTTACGCGCCGCGGAAGAAGCCAAACGCCGATTATCTGATTTCGTTGAAACACAGATCGAAGAAGAATTTGTTGGCGAAAAGGACGGAGTACCGCTGCATCTGAAGATGGAATTGAGCCGTTCCGAATACGAAGAATGGTTGAAACCATTGATTGATCGGACCATGGATTGCGTCCAGCGCGCGTTGGAAGATGCGAAATTAACAGCTCGCGATATCGATCGAGTGGTCCTGGTTGGTGGCAGTACGCGCACCCCCATTATTTCTAAATTGCTGGAGAGCCGATTAGGTCGATCACCGCATCGCGAAATCAATCCTGATTTGTGTGTGGCCATGGGGGCCGCTGTTCAGGGGGCTATCATTGCTGGTCAGCCTATTGATTCGATCCTCGTCGATATCACCCCGCATACTCTGGGTATCCGCGTGCTTGATCGTTCTGATTCATTCTCCTTTTTCGGTGGCAGAAATTCTGAATCGGTCCATCGATTTGCCCCAATCATTCGCCGGGGGACACCGTTGCCTTCTTCTCGTAGCGAAATGTACGCGACCGCTTCGGATGAACAGGAAGCTGTTGAAATTGATATTTATCAAGGGGAGTATTCCGATGTTCGTCAGAATCATCGTGTCGGCAAGTTCAGGATCGAGGGGCTTTCAAAAGTCCCTTCTGGTAATCCGATTGTCGTCCAGTTCGATCTGAATCTCAACGGTATGCTCAAAGTAACTGCTAAAGAAAAAATTACCGATTTGCAAAAAAATATTGTGATTGATAGTGTCTTTTCCGATATTAGTTCCGATCAGCACAAAGAGTCTAAGCGACGATTGAGTGAACTTTGGACAGATGAGTTGGAAAATTCTTATCGTAATCCGATGAGTCTGGCACCATCAGGAATGGGAGATGAAACGGAGAATTCACCCGAGGGAATGGGGGCATCCGATGACGATTTTGTTATTCGATCAGATGATTATAAAGCGATCCCAGACTCAGCTGCAACAGCTAACGATGAATTTCTCTCTCTAGTCAACCAAGCGAATGAAGTAATCAGTAAAGCAGAACGACTGAAAGCCAAAGCTTCTGCCGAAGACCACGACGAGATTACTAAACAAGTCAGCGAACTCCGTTCTTTGCTCGAAGCGCAGAACTATGCCGATATTCCGGCACGGATCAGCAAACTTGCAGATATGCTTTTCTATATCGATGATGCGTAAGAAACTAATTATCTGTCAATAGCCTCTTCCTTGTCTGCCCCTAGAGACTTTTCTAATTTTCGTTGACAAAGTAGGACAGGCATTTTTGCCTGTCCATAAAAAAGCCTGTCCATAAAAAGTCTGTTCACAAAGAGGCATCTTGACACGACTCTCCGTGTCGTGCTGAGTTTATACACCAGAGAGAAGTAACTCGCGAATTCACATCTGGTTCTTTTTATTTTGCTTTTTCGTTCAGATAGATTCGACGCGCTTTGGTTAGGGCGGAGCAGGTAAAGATCAGCGGATACATTTTTTCGAAATACCATAGTTTTGCAAAATAGAATCCGATCGGGGAGGGGGTACGGAATTCCCCATTGTTTACCATCTCGGTGAGATACGTGAGAGCTGGCGCCAAAAGATTCCTTTTGGCTTCTGGAAGCAGATCTAGCAAAATATCCGTAGCGAGAGCCGTTTCTTCAATGCTGGTATACCGTTTATCATGGCAGTCGCCCCAGCCGCCAGTGGGGTGTTGGCATGAAAGTAAATAGGCAATGCCACGTTGGCATTCTTCGCTAGACTGTCTCTGGCAATCGGAGTAAGCGGCCAATACTTTAGCGGTACCATAGATCGGATTTTCTTCGTTGGGGTTGTGTTGATTGCCAAACCAGAGCGGAATCCAGGAGCCGTTCGCTTGTTGCATTTTAGCTAGGTATTGAAACCCTTTCTCCATTGCGGATTGCAATCGTTCATTTAGGGGATCTGCTTCCGGGTGCCGGGATAAGTATGTTTGGAACGCCCGAATCACATGCGCGGTCAGATCGGTGCCGCTACGATCAAAAGGGAGATAACCCCACCCGCGGCAAAAAGTCGGCCAGCCGCCGTCGCCATTTTGTAAGTCGAGTAACCATTGCAATCCTGTTTTCAGAGCTGGTTGTATTGGTATCTGAGTCCGAGAGAGCTTCAACAGTGCCAGTAAAGCGCCTGGGGTATCATCCCCATCCGGAACCCGGCCTGGGTGATTGCTCCAGCCCCACCCCCCTGGGGAAGCTCCGGTGTAAGGGTGTCGGCTTTTTTCCTGTTGATCGATGATCCAAGCGCTTAGTTTTTCCTGGTGCGGAATGGTAGGGGTTTGCTCTTGACCATCCGGTTGCACCAGGGAATTGACGCTCAAGGTTGTTACCCAAATCGAAAGATCGGTATCGATCGGCCAGGAACCATCAGGGCGTTGAGATTGGATGATGAACTCGATCCCTTTTCGGATCACTGTTTGGACGTTTTTGTTTTTTAATGTTCGAGGGCTTAAATTGGCTAAACTCATTACCACAAAGCTAGTCAACGGTGTTGCTTCGAGATAGCCACCGCTCGATGGTTGAATGGTGCGTAATAATTTCAGGGCAGTTTTGCTACACACCCACCGGCTTACTCGAATGAAGGGATTCAGACTAAGTCGATTCTGGTGAATAATATGGCCGATGGCGATTAGCGCTGGTAGGGCATAACTGACAACGGGTAATCGCACGAATCGATACCACGATTGCGGCAATACCGCTAATTCAAATGGCAGTCGAGGCACCTCTGACCAATCGACCAATCCGGTCAGAGCGGACACGGTCAGAATCGGTACCGCAAATGTTCGATCTTTGCCGTATCGTTGCCGAATCTTCTCTGCCCGAGCTGGCATGGTTTTTCCCCCATGTTCATCCAACCACATCTCGCAGGCCGATTCAGCTGCGGCAAGATCGGGAAGGTTTATTTCTTCTTTAAATCCACTCGCCGGTGGCGAACGCGATTCAATCAATGTGCCAAGTGCTATTGCCGCCCGGCATAACATGGTGGTTGAAATATTCGAATTGCTTTTGACCGTATCCCCCCAACCCCCATCTTTATTCTGTTGATCGATTAACCACTGGAACCCTTTTCGGATCATCTCGTGGTAATTTGCGGATGAATGATCGTGAGGGTTCGTAGAATTCGCAAGGCGATCGGAGGGGAAATTGCTGAAATTGTTGTGCTGTTGGCCTTCTGTTCTTTCTGGGGTTAATATTGCTGGGAAATCGTTTCTCAAACGTTCGACATAATATAACGCCGCAATTGCTGTTGCTGTTGAAAGTGCAGATGAAGCGAGTTCCCCTTTCCAGTAACCTGCCTCATTCTGCTCTGCTAACAAAGCATTTTTGGCGTTCTGAAAAGCTAACTCAAGCATTTCGATTTTCATAATCGGGACTCACCTGGTAAAAAATCATACAATAAATATCAATGATGGCCATAACGGATAATGGAGGTTCCTATCCGTTACCCATTTTATGAATATTTCAGTTTAGATCATCAATTTAGAGCACCAATGTTCTTCCATTTAGGAAAGTGGGCGATACAATAGGCGATACAATAAACGAAACAATAGACAATAGATTAAGGGACACAATCACGATAGAGAGAATTTCTCAAATCCGGTTGATTTGGCATTATTTTGGCAGAAATGATTCAAAATAACAGGGGAGTTGGAAGAAATAATTTGAAGAATATTGATAGTTCAATGGTCTGATTAAGAGAGCTGATTAAAGAGAGTAAATAAAAGAATTTGAATCTCCGAAAACGATGCAGGTATCGAAATAGTCGAAGGGGATAGCCCCTAAGTAAAAACGTCAAAAAGGAACTGAGTTAATAATATGTTATTATGGTCATTAGCAAAGCGGATGTTTTACGAAGCAGATCGTCGACTGGTTTTCAAGCTTCTCTGGAATCTGGGGGTCAAGGGGTTTATCTCTGTTCAGAGGCATAAAATTCGTCTCAAACGTGGGGAATATTTCCCGCCATTTCTCTATGTGTCGATTATAAATAGTTGCAATTTGCGTTGTCAGGGGTGCTGGGTTGATGTAGCAGCCAAACAGGAAATAATTCCACCAGCGGGATTTCATCGGATGGTCAAAGAGGCCAATCAGATGGGGAATACATTTTTTGGGATAGTAGGCGGGGAACCGTTTATGCATCCTCATTTACTCGATATGCTTGCCGAGCATCCCAAAAGTTATTTTCAGATTTTTACCAACGGCCATTTTATTACCGAAGATCGCGCGAAAAGAATGCATGATCTGGGCAACATCACTCCGTTGATTTCCATTGAAGGAACAGCGGGGATAAGCGATATTCGACGGGGTCGCAATCAGGTATATCAGAACTCGATGCGCGGGATTGAAAATTGCTTGAAACACCGAGTTTTGACAGGTGTTTGTACCTCTCTTTGTGCGAATAATATCGATGATATGCTCCAGGAGAAATGGCTTGATCAGTTGATCGAACTGGGGGTAATGTATACATGGTTCCATGTGTATCGACCCATGGGGCCAAATCCGAATCCGGATCTCTGTTTATCTCCGGAACAATCGTTGCGTGCCCGGCAATTCGTCGTGGAGATGCGTGCTAAAAAGCCGATTATAATCATCGACGCTTATCACGATGGGGAAGGGAACGCACTATGCCCAGCTGCAACAGGGATTAGCCACCATATCAGCCCT
>JAKBAI010000002.1 GCA_021809185.1 Planctomycetota bacterium | reverse complement strand
TTGGGCTGATTACTAATGCGATTAAAAACGATATCCCTTTGAAAGAGTTAATGCAGTTAATGTCGTCCAAGAAAAATTAATCTGTTTGTCATCTTGCTTGCTCCAAGATTTTTTAGTTTTTGTTAATAACTTTTACTAAGTAGCTATCCAAGCCTTAGCCAAATTAAACTACAATTTTCCCTTTTGCGTTTAGAATCAAAGAAAAATACGCTAATCCATACTTTACCAGAATAATGAAAACTAGATGGAACAAGGAATCACCTCAAAAACCTAAGTAATGATATATTGAGCATTTGGGAATTATTGTATTTGAAATAAATTTTTTATTTGAATTAATTTAATGTATCATTCATAATTAGAATGAAAGAAAATTATTCCAATAGCCAAAAATGACCAAAACGATTTATATTCTTAACTACTAAATTCGCGAATATTCATCTTATTTATTAATAAGACTTATTTTTTTAATAATATCTTTAATCGAATAATCAGATAACGACCACAGCAAAAATTCCCGTTTGAAGATCGATCGATATTAAAGAAACTATTATTTTATAATTTTTTCGACTAAAAAAATTCATATAAGAAATAAAATAGAAACATAGCGGAACAAAGAATAAGGAATAGTAACTTGAAAATTGCAGTAATTGGTACCGGATATGTTGGGCTAGTAACCGCAACCTGTTTAGCGGAAAGTGGCAACGAAGTAATTGGGATAGATAAAGATGCCAGAAAAATTGCGACCTTGGAATCTGGTAAACTACCGATTTATGAACCAGGGTTACTCGAACTGGTATTGAGAAATCGCAAGGAAGAACGGCTAAAATTCACCACAAAATTCGAAGAATCGGTTCGGAATGCCAAACTGATTTTCATTGCCGTGGGTACTCCTCAAAGTAAAGAAGGGGATGCCGATTTATCCGCAATCTGGGCGGTGACTGATGCACTTGGCGAAGTTTTTTGTGATTTGCCGGAGTGTCCTCGCGGTTCCAAGATTGTCATTATGAAAAGCACGGTTCCCGTGGGAACTAATGATGGAATTGTTGCTCGTTTGAATGCCAAGGGATGTAAATATGTAGATGTTGCTAGCAATCCAGAGTTTCTAAAAGAGGGGGCAGCCTTAGAAGATTTTATGAAACCGGACCGAGTTGTTGTTGGTGTAAGGCATCCGGAAGTAGCTGAAGTTTTACGAGAGCTTTATTCGCCCTTTTTACGTACAGAACACCCATTCTTGGTCATGTCCCCATGCAGTGCAGAGATGACCAAGTACGCAGCGAATGCCATGTTGGCAACCAAAATAAGTTTTATCAACGAAATGGCTAATTTATGCGATCGATTAGGAGCAGATATTAATGATGTTCGGCGGGGCATTGGACATGATGCTCGAATCGGTTTTCAGTTTCTATTTCCAGGCCCTGGATATGGTGGTTCTTGTTTTCCCAAAGACATTCGAGCAATCTTGGGAATGGGGCGTCAGCTCGATCTTAATTTACACCTAATGCAAGCTGTCGACGATGTCAACGAATCACAAAAAAATATATTATTTAATAAAATACATCTTCATTTTGGGGACGACCTGAAAACCAAAACAATCGCTATTTGGGGTTTAGCCTTTAAACCACGCACGGATGATATTCGCGAAGCTCCAGCTCTCACCCTGATCGATCAATTACTTCACTCAGGAGCATCCGTTCGAGTTCACGACCCAGAAGCGCTAAATAATGTTATGGAGATCTACGGAGATCGCCTAAAATATTCTGATAGACCGTATGGTTGTCTGGAAGGGGCGGATGCTCTGGTTATAGTTACAGAATGGCAAGAATTTCGCCATCCAGACTTTGAAGTAATTAGGAGATTGCTAAAAAAACCAGTTATATTTGATGGAAGGAATCTTTATGAACTTAAACAAATGCAGAGTCTAGGTTTTTCCTATTTTGGAATAGGAAGAGGGAATCGTTAAACGGAAGTAAAAATACAAAAGAAATTAAAAATATTTCACCATATAAATTCGATTTTAAATCAATTTGGCATACGAACGTTTAATTTTATCGAAATCGAGTTTGAACAGTTTGATTAATTTGGAAATATTTAACGAAATTCAACTTAAATCTAAATGAGATACTATAATGAATTTCGATAGTAGATGAATTGTACTGCCAATACAATTCGGTCGTCAACGAATAGCTAAAGTAGATGAATTACTTTGATGAATTACTTTAATGAATTAACAAGGTAAATCAATTGTAAATTCAATATGTTTGGTTGTAAATGAAATCAATCTAGATTAATAGGAATTTGATGTCTCTATGGGCATCCTAGCGCCCCAAGAACTACTGATCTTTTTAAGCAGAAATCAGTTTATTGATACTGATCAAGCCGCAACCGTGGAAAGAGAGATTAATCACTTTTCACATTCGGACAACCTGTTGGCCGAACTACAATCGCGCCGCTGGATAACACCATATCAATTCAAGATGTTCCTTTCTGGGAACCATGAACAGTTGGTGGTAGGGGCGTTTCGTATCCAAGATCTTGTCGGGGAGGGGGGCATGGGGATGGTATTTAAAGCATACCAACCCAGGCTGGATCGAACAGTTGCTTTAAAATTAATCCGACCAGAAATTTTGGCTAACAAGCCACAATTATTGAAACGCTTTCAACGCGAAGCGCGGGCAATTGCTCAAGTTGTCCATCCTAATATTGTGTTATTGTATGATGCGGATGAATCTAAAGGTAGCCATTACCTCGCCATGGAATACGTGGAAGGGACTACACTGGATTTAATGGTTCGGCGCGATGGCTCATTATCTATTCGCCAAGCATCGGATTACATACGCCAGACTGCTCTGGGTTTGCAACATGCCTACGAGCGCGGGTTGATTCACCGGGATATCAAACCATCGAATTTAATGGTAACTCAGGCGAACACAGGAAATTTACGACGTTCTTCTTCACAAATCCATCGCCAAGCGTTGATCACTCCGCGCGATCGGCAAATGTTGAGTGATTCTTCGAGTAATCAAGGAGGGATGAACTCTTGGGGAACCGTCAAAATTCTCGATCTCGGATTGGCTAGAATCGAAGATTCGGAAACAGGGGAAGCCATTACTCCTCTAACCCGCCAAGGGGCCTTACTGGGCACTCCCGACTTCATTTCTCCTGAGCAGGCTCGCGATCCACGCAAAGTGGACATTCGATCCGATTTGTATAGCCTTGGTTGCACGTTTTACTATATTCTCACTGGGAGACCCCCTTTTCCTGGAACCTCTGAGATGCAAAAATTACTGCTGCATCAATCAGAAAAACCAACTCCCGTGGAAGAATTACGTCCTCACATTGCAACAACGGTAGTTACTATTCTCAACAAATTATTAGAAAAACGGCCTGAACGGCGTTACCAAACTCCGATTCAACTAGCCAATGAACTTGAACAATACCTTTTGAATACACGGCCTAGTTCAGCTTCCAATCCAGAAATGGATGTAAATTCAACAAAAACGGGGGATCCAGACCCAAGGGCAAATCCAGATTATACTGCTCCACCGGTTCCATCCCTTGCAATATCACCCCCGCTAGCACCCCCAACCATTGCCACTCCAGCAGATGTCTCCGCAGCAAACAGAGATATCGATCAAGCAAATATCTCTCCGACTTTAAAAGAATCATCAGGCAAAATTCGAGCTGCTATTCCTTCCGCATTGTTAAAAGCAATACGTGATGAAAAAGATTTTTCTTCTTCAACTTCCATCAATACGACGTTATTAGAAGAGCAGGAACGAGTTGAGCCGATCCAATTATTTGCGGCCCATTCTGGTATGGTGGGGGGCCTGGCGATCACGAAAAATGGCAACATGATTGCTAGCGGCGGAATCGATGGACGAATACGTATTTGGATCATTGATCGAAACACTGTCCGAGAATTCAAAAGCACCCCAAAATCGAATCTGGAGATTACAGCAGTCTCGCTGCATCCAATTCGCCAGGATATGGTTATATATGGTGGACTGCAACAATCGGCAGCAATTTTACGCGCTTGGGAATGGAATTCAAATATCATTCATGATGTCGATGGGTTTATCTCGAATTCTCATGCTGGCTTTTCTGCTACCTGCTTTAGCAATGATGCAACCATGTTAGCAGGCTGTGTTAGTTCCTTTGTCATCACTTGGAAATGTTCGGGTTCTCATTTTTCTAAACGCACGATCCTTAAAGGCCATCTCCATCCCGTGCGAGCCATGGCGTTTTCACCCAATCGCAAATTTCTTGCTTCAGGTGGGGATGGGAAAAACGCTCGGATCTGGAGTTTCGGCTGGTTGGGGACCAGTATGAAAACCCAGTTAGGTGGTCATGAAGATTTTGTTTCCTCGGTTGATTTCTCCAATGATGGTAAATATTTTGCCAGTGGTAGTTTTGACCATTCTGTTTTACTCTGGGATTTACAAAATCCGACCCTCCCCATTGCCAAATTAGTCGATACCGATTCTCGCATTCGACTTATTCGATTTTTAGACAATGGCAGCCAATTATTCGCTATAACGGAAACTGGGCAAATTATCATTTGGAATTTACATGATTTCAAACCTGTTCGCCGAATCCAGTTACAGACCAGTTCCCTTTCTAGCGCGGTGGATATTACCCGGGATGGCAACATCATTATCGTGGGACAGACTGATGGTCGAATCGGTCTATTTCAGATAAATTCTCAAAAAAAACAACAATCGATACCAAATC
This sequence comes from Planctomycetota bacterium, assembly GCA_021809185.1. Classification (GTDB taxonomy): domain Bacteria; phylum Planctomycetota; class Planctomycetia; order Gemmatales; family Gemmataceae; genus JAKBAI01. Next base: position 64,118 of record JAKBAI010000002.1, on the reverse strand, counting down.
AACTGCTAAAGTCCTAGGATGAGCTTTACCTGCGGTGTCGGAGATTAGGTTTATCGATTAGGTCTTCGCTATCGACCTCAATTTCTCAGCTCCCACTGATCATTTTTGCACCGGTAAAGATAGCAACTATCGCTCATCGTCGCCTATACTATAAAATCAATATAAAATTACTATAAAAATGGATAACGATAAGCAGAAGCAACGAATAAAAGTACCAAGTTTCTGGCATCTGGTTGGCCAGTAAGAGTGGCTACTGTTTTTTCTTTATGACGTAAACAAAATTGATAAACCAATAATATGCAACGGTTTCTGTATGACCCCATCGATTTCAACAATTCAACGCTTGTTGCGTAAAAGTCCAGTCCTAACCATCTTACTCGCTGAGTTAGCAGGTACCTCGTTATGGTTTAGTGGAACTCATGCCATCGAGGAATTAAAAGCGGAATCAGATTCGGCTTGGGGCCATGTTTTATGGCTGCAGATCGGCATTACATTGGCAGTACAAGCCGGCTTTATTTGCGGGACATTTTTATTCGCGGTTACAGGACTTGCAGATCGATTAGCTAGTCATCGAATCTTTTTTGTTTCCGCTGCGATTGGGGCTATGTGGAATTATTTATTTGTCTCCTTTTACCAGATTTCTGAACTGGTGCTGCTATGCCGATTTTGTACCGGATTCGCTTTAGCCGGGATATATCCTATCGGGATGAAATTAATCATCACCTGGGAACCAGATAAAAAAGCAATAGTTCTCAGTTTTTTAGTGGGGTCGTTAACCTTAGGAACTGCGATACCTTATCTGATTCGTGGTCTAGGCGATCATTCCTGGAAGATAGCGTCTCTAGGTGCATCATGGTTAGCTCTGGGAGGTGGATTGTGTATTCTTGCTCTGGGAGAAGGTAAAACTATCCCCGGTCGATCCAAATTTCACATCCATAAAATTGCTTATTGTTTCCGGCAAGAAAAATATCGTTGTTCGGCGTTGGCCTATTTTGGGCATATGTGGGAACTGTATACCTTCTGGGCTTTAATACCCCGACTTGTTGGCGTATTGTTGGCCGATACTACTAACCAGCATCCGGCGACGATTGCCCTCTTTAGTAGTGGATTTATTTCCGCAGGTGCATTAGCATGTTTTTTGAATCGCTATCTAAATCGGAGAATGGGAACAGCACAATTGGCTAGCATCTGGCTAGCGATCTCCGCTTCTGGGTGTTTGCTTGGTCCTTTTTTATCTGATTTACCGATTGGAATCGCCTGGACGATTCTGTTCTTCTGGTCAATGGCCGTGGTAGCCGATTCCCCTCTGTTTTCGGCGCTATCGGCCCAAGCGATTCCTGCTGATACTCTCGGCACCGCCTTAACCATCCAAAACGCTATCGGTTTTGCCATTACTCTGATTTCTCTGCAGAGCATTCTAAGCTGTTGGTCGGAGATGAATTTATGGGTTTATTGGTTCCTTTTACCTGGCCCGTTGTTTGGAATCTGGAATTTGAAGAGACTATTGAAAAATGCTACCAGCGAATCTACAGCTCCTTCTTAGCGAATAAGGACTATAGCTAGATCGAAACTCATTTTCTTCTTACTCCATTGACAACGACAATTCGTGAGATAATTCTTACTAGCTGTCGTTGTCAACTGTTATTGTCAACTATTGTTGTCAACTATCCTCAGTGAGAATCAAGGTAAATGATGCTCCACCGAAATCGATCAAGGGGTATTGGACTGTTTAGGAGAAGGTTCATCTTTAGGAGGAGTACGTAAAAATCTCAATGGACCGTTTTTCTGTTTTGGTAAACATCCAAGAAAACCGAACAGCATTTCATCGGTTGTCTCATCCCCTGATCGAACCTGAGTTGGCGGATTGCGCGGATTGTTAGGATTCTTACTGGAATTATCATAAACCGCTTCGACTTCGAATTTGGTTCCCTTGGGAACAGCGATCGGATTTTTAAACCAGTAGGTCTCTTGCCAATTATAGTCCCAATCGTCGATCTGAAGTAAAAGAGTCGATTCCTTTCCAGGAAGAGTCATGGAAACCTTCACGGATTTGCCTAATAAGTGCATATGAGGCATAACATTGTAGATCGTGGCATCCGCTGAGAGCCAGATAGTTCCACGAGTTACATAGTGTGCATCCCCCGCAGGGATATACGAATAAAATGGGAATTTCGATGCGATTTTAGGGAAACCATCTACAACAATAGTTCGCCATTTATTCACGACCGGTTTTTTGGCGAAGTACAAACCAATTTGTAATCGATCCCGTTCTACTTTGCCATTTCGATGATAATGAACCTGAACCACTACCTTGGCTCCTTTTGGTAGAAGATAGCCCGCTTCTTCCGGTAAAAAGCGCGGCATCTGCCCAGGTGCCCAACCACCAAAAGCCCCGATTGGGGGAACACCACGTTCCTGACTTTTTTTCAGATCGGCCAATCCTGGCAAAAACCCGATCCCCATGGAGACACTGTAACCTGGACCGTGGTCGCCAAATTCATTCTTCTTATCTCTCGATCCTAATTCCATAGACTCGGCCCGATCGGTCAAATCCCAAAAATTCAGTGTGTGATGAACGATTCGCGAATTCCCTGGTCTAGTTTCAAAACCAACAATATATTTGTCTTCGGTCAATCCTGTTGGCAATACAAAACAACGGAATATGTCTTTACCCGTTGCTGCAAGCTCAAAATCTTCATTGGGTGTTAAAATCAGATCGGGTTTTCCGAGCTGCCAACCATCGCTATAAACCTTTTCCGGCGGAGCATCTTTCCTATCCCCTTCGGGAGTACCATCATTGACCCAATCGGCTATTTTCTTGATTTCCTGATCGGTCATTCTCCGATCATTCAAAAATTCTTGACCCGCTACCGGTTTCCAGGGAGGCATTTTTCTTTCATGAGTATAGTTTTTTATATCTTCAGCCCATTTTTTGGACTGCTTGTAAGTTAGTAATGAGAATGGCCCCACCGCACCAGGACGGTGACAAGATTGACATCGATTTTGCAGGATTGGCTCAATATCTCGATAGAATGTCAATCCAGATTTTGTTTCTACTTTTGTTCCGGTTGAAGATATAGAGGTAATGGGGCAACCGACCGGAATTGTCTTGGTAATCCGAATTGGCTGGTTTGACAGTAGATTCGTAATTGCGTTTTGCAGATCGAATTCTGTAGTACGTGGATTTCTCTTTAACCGTTCGCTGTAACTATTGTCAATACGCCCTCGATAGCGAACAATTCTTTCCGAATCGAGCAAAAATGCTTCGGGGGTGGTAGTGGCTTCCAGAGTCGTGGTGATTTCACGACCAGGATCAAGAAAGAGAGGAAACGAAACTTTAAACTCTTTCATCTGCTTTTTCAATTCGGCTAAAGAATCGCATTCAGGGCAAACGCCAACAAAATTCAACCCTTTAGAAGCGTATTTTTTGGACATATCATCGATCGTACTCATATACGAATTGGAAACTGGGCACTCCAAGGAGAAAAAAATGATGATCGTTCCCTGGACTTTTTTCCCTGACTCCAATTTATCTATAGTCATTTTTTGCTTTTTGTTATTTCCATCGATCCCATAAAGAACCGGAACCTTTTTTCCAATATTAGAACTCGTTTCCGGACTCTGCTCTTTTTTGCTGGAGTCAGTTGACTCGGTGTTTTTCAACTTTAATATGGGGGCAGCTAAAGATACGGATGGAGATAAAGATGGAGATGACGACTGGCCAAAGCAGAAAGTACCATTATATGGGACAAAACTAAGCAACGAAACGGCAAGTAACGCGAGCACGCATTTAATTCTATTTGTAGATGTCATTGTTGATTGTCTGTTTGAATACCTCATCTGAAACATAAATTCGATTGCTCCTAAATATCAATAAATATCAATAAAAATCAAATCCTTTTCCTGCTTAGAGATAAAAATCCATTTCTAAATTCTTCAAGCCTTGGATCATTCATTCAACTCATCTGGTTTGATCAAAAGAGCTATTTTGCTCCGCAAAGATTCCTTAAGTATAGGGGAATCCATCTCCCTATTTTAATTGATCTATTTTATTATACATATCTACCTATCTAACGATAAATTGTTTCGAGATTCGAAGAATTATTGGAAAGAATGCAAATAATCACAAATATTTCTGATAAATAATGATTGTCTAATTTAATCTGATTCATTACCTCGCCACAGTTCTGATTTGAAAGAAATTATAGATTGATTAATCTTTACTCAACTTAATCAAAAATGATATTTCATCCATCCTGATCATTCTTTATTGATATATTTTTGGAATTCATTTCAAATCGCCGGTTTCCCATTTCTAGAATCATCATTCTAACAAGAAAAAATATGTTGGAGTAGTATCGCATGAACAATCGTTTTGGCTCTTGGTAAAATCGATAAATCCATTCTAATCCACATCTTTGCATCCATTTTGGAGCACGGCGAACGCGACCTGTGATAAAATCAAATGAGCCTCCAATCTGTAAATTGATACTGGCGCCAATCGTTTGATAGTTTTTGGCCACCCATTTTTCTCCAAAAGGTTGTCCCAAAGCAACAAACAAAATATCCGGTTTTACTTGGTGGATTTGTTCGATCATTTGAACATTTTCTGTTTCGGTCCAACGCCCAAAAGGTGGGCAGATAGATCCAGCGAATCGTAAGCCTGGGAATTTCTGCGAAAGAAGATTCCCCGCCAATTCTGCTTGACCAGGATAGGCACCAAAAATAAAAATGGATGCTTGAAGTTTTGCCGCTCGCTCACACAAACGATTGACTAATTCCGCCCCAGTGACTCTCTGAGGCAATCGTTTATTTTTCTTCAAATAAGAAGCCCAGACTAATGGCATCCCATCGGCAACAATAAATTTTGCTCGCTTATTGATCTCATTTAGATAATTATCTGATTGACAGAGCATGGCATAATTTAAATTTGCTGTGATGACATAGTTTGGGATTTTCTGTTGAATCATTATTTCCATGGCATCCAACACTTGTTCCATCGTCCATGCAATTAACGGAATTCCAAAAACATTTATCGTATGATTGTTAGACAATTTCAGGCTTTCTTTCATTTTTTATTCATAATATCAATAGTAAAATAGGGAATTTCGAAGCATTAATTCCTATTTTAACGATTTTTGTTCTAAGCACGAATGTAACAATTGTTCTAATTTATCAGATTTTTGAGGAAATTCTTGAAAAATGGGTTGCAATGAAGATGGATTTTCAACTAAATTAAGAGTAAGCGTTTCGGGGAAGAGCGTTATCGCTTGAAACGCTTACTCGAAATCAAAACTGGAAAATGATCGAAGCTGATTCCATATCATCGCAGGGAGGTATGATCGGAAAATTGAGTTCGGAAATCGAAGTAAGTATTTGGTGAGACAATAATTCATCTTATTTCTTGGGGGTGACATCAAGAGAATGTCTTCAAGAGTATAACGTTAAGAGTTGAATTTATGAGAGATTGATATAAACGGAGATGAGATGAAAACCACCTCTTTTATTCTTTATCTAACTCAGATTTCAATGATATCAAAATGAGCAAAATAGCAATTTTGTTCATTATGTATTTATTTATAAAGATTAGCATTAAGATTTAAGTGAATATAAAACTCCAGTCACTTAAAATTAAAATCGCGAAAGTAAAGTTAGTGAATTTGGTGAGGTAAAGTGAGTTAGCTGATTGAATGAAGAATTGGAGTATGTATAAAGGGAAATGTCGATAGTGACCTCGCAAGATTTTAATTTGATGATTCAGATGGGAGCTTCGGTAATCGCGTTGTTACTGACAATCCCATTTTTCGTCTTGATTCTCGAGACTATCTCAAGCTGCAACAATCCAGCCAATCCATTCAACAACCCAATAAACACAAACATGAATGACACAGATTCCTGCGTTATTCTTATCCCTGCGCACAATGAAGAATTGGGCATAGAATCGACATTGACCAGTTTGCAACCAGAATTAGGCATCAACGATTCTATTCTCGTAATTGCTGATAATTGTACAGATAACACAGCAGAAATTGTGCGAAGTTTTGTAAACAAAATTTCACAGCCACGGCAAGAATTAAATCAATCATTTTCAGAAAGTGACCAGGCCAAACAACTGAATTCCGAAGAGAATCGTGCGGCCCAATTTACCAATATTTCCGATTCGGATTTAACCCATCATTTGCTGCGTAATTCCCCTGTTAACCCAGTTTCAAGTGATTCTCTAGTTGGTAAAGAAATACTTGAAAAAAATTCGGATTGGAACAAGATTTTCGCGCAACCATCAAACAATATTAACGTTATTGAGCGGAATGACCCGACAAATAGAGGAAAAGGATTTGCCCTACATCATGGATTGAAAGCACTAGAGATGAAACCACCAGAAATCGTTGTGATTCTTGATGCCGATTGTGAATTACGAACTGGTTCATTACAAGCATTAAAACAGGCAGTGAAGAGAAGCCAAAAACCGGCACAAGCAATTTATCTCTTGAAGGGATCGACAAATCCGACTTTCAAACAACAGCTTTCCAATTTTGCGTTTCTTTTCAAAAACTGGGTACGCCCTTTGGGATTGTATCAGCTCGGGGTTCCTTGTCTCTTAACCGGGACAGGAATGGCGTTTCCATGGCAAACACTGCGCGGGGTGAATTTGGCCAGTGCTGAAATTGTAGAAGATATGAAATTGGGGATAGACTTAGCTTGTCAAGGAAATCCGGTTCAGCTTTGCCCAGAAGCACTCGTGCAAAGCGAAGTAGCACCAACGAATCAATCGACCTTGGTTCAACGAACCCGTTGGGAACATGGGCATGTGCAATTGATTTTTAGCCAGGTTCCCAAAGTGATCAAGGCAGCGATTCAGAAAAAGAGCTGGCGATTGTTCGCTTTTGCACTGGAGTTGGCTGTCCCGCCCCTATCTCTATTATTGGGATTATGGGCAATGAGTTTCGTATTGAATCTCTCTCTTCTTTTTATTTCGCCTGCGTTTTCTGGTTTACCCATAATCACAGGAACTTCAGCAGGAACTTCTTATTCTTGGTCGGAACATTCCAAGAATTGGCTAATTCTCACCCCTTTGTTAACAAATGTTCTGTGTTTAATGTTGCTAGTTCTCTCCCTAGCAATCGCTTGGTATCGGTATGCACGAAAGACTCTACCGTTATCTATATTGTTACTTGCCCCTTTGTATGTGTTTTGGAAATTGCCTATTTATGGCAAGTTACTTTTAGCGAGAGAAAAAAAGTGGATTCGCACGGAACGTGTTTAATTCTTATCCATTAAGGTAAACCGTTCACGATTCAGGTTCCGATCGAGTAGGAATACTTGATTAACACAGAAACGAGGATCCCAGAATCGAGATGAATCCAATTGTTTAAAACAGGAGTGAAATAAATACAGGATGAATATCCGTAAAGGAATACATTTACCGTTACATTACACGGAATGGAAAGAAAACTCAGCAGCAACAGGATCGATCGCAAATGTTCATACAGACCCACAAGCCTCATTCATCCCTGAAAATAATTCGAATTTGCCCGAGTTTGGATTTTATCGCCATAAAGGTGATTATATGACAACCGTTTTAGCTATACCTTCGAATGCACAATCATCTGGCATTACGCAAACGCGAATGTTACCAATCTATTTGCGTTCGGCAGTAACACCATCGGTTACGTATTTAACTGCCAAACGTGCATTCGATATTTTGCTTTCGTGCACGATGATGATTATTCTGTTTGTGCCATTGCTCATTGTCATGATTCTCATCAAATTAACCGATGGTGGGCCGATATTTTTCCGCCAAAAACGGGTAGGACTTTATGGCAAGGAATTCTATTTTTATAAATTCCGATCGATGGTGATCAATGCCGAAGCTCTGAAACAACAGATCTTGGCGAATAATCAGCACGGAAAAAATTCAATTACTTTCAAGATGAAACGAGACCCTCGAGTAACTTGGATTGGCCGGATTATTCGTAAAACTTCGATTGATGAATTACCTCAATTGTGGAATATCCTCCATGGGGATATGTCGATTGTCGGGCCGCGGCCTGCCGTACCAGCAGAGGTTAAAAAATATAACCCCCACGAACAACGCCGTTTGAACGTCGTTCCTGGACTCACCTGCATCTGGCAAGTGAGTGGGCGCGCCGATTTGGACTTTCAGCAGCAAGTCGAACTCGATTTACGCTATATTCGCGATCGTAACTTTTGGCTTGATATGAAGCTTATCGTTCTAACGGTCCCAGCAGTTCTTTCCGGTAAGGGGGCCTATTAATGAATCTCAAGATATTTAAAACAAAAGTCCCCTCACTATTTTCTTTTCGATTCAGCGCTCGATAAAATAATCCATCGTTAAGAATCTAGTAAGAACCTAGTAAGATAATCGTTGTGGAATTAAATGACTCCACTTTGTAAAAAGAGTTTCGATTTATCTCTTGGAAACTGTCCCGTATTAGAAAAAAGCCTCTTTTATGGTGAACATTTATCAATTTTAGCCACAGAAATCACAGAGAAATCTAAGTTGGGGGGTAAGCTTATCCAAATTGTTGCTATCTCCCAATGCTAATTATGTTTGAATTTCAGACCCTGAGATTCTAGCTTCACTTGGATTGTTCGATCCTCTGAAGGTTTTCCCTCTGTAAGCTCCAAGGCTCAATATTTTTGAATTTCAGTTACTCAGATCAATGAGATTAGTCTCAGAGACTATCCCTCAAAATAATAACCTTCTCGCCACAATATCCATAAGTGTTCAATGGAATCCGATATTAATCGAGCAGAATCACTAAAATTCTTAGCCTTATCAAATGGAATCCAATTAAATCTCCCAAGAATCAAGATGATAATGCGACGATCCGATAAAAACTCGATGTTTTCCGAAAACAATCATTCGTAGAACCACAACACATCAAAATATCGAACCCATAATAGGCTTCTATCGCAAAAAGTTTATCTCCTCCAAGCTATTCTTTCCATTAACCGACCAATGAATTTATACTCTTCGAAAAATATAAATCCATCATTGAAAAGGAGCCTTTGCTCAATGAAGCCAAACTAGAAATCCAGATCAAAGATACTCTGATTCAAGATTAAACGAAAAGAATCAGAGAACTGGAGGACTTAAATAATGGATATTTTAAAACTCGTCAACTAACTTAGGTACTTGAGCACTTTCAATTAATGCTATATAAATAACTTTAGATAGAGCTGAAGCAACAAATTGTGAACTAAGAGTAAAAAAATGGTTCCCCGATATTTATTTGTAGGTTTAATACTAGTCTTGAATTTTTTAAGTTGTTATTCATCACAAAGTCACCTTTGGCAATCTGCCCGGCAAAAATTAAATATCCAGTACGATTATAGTTACCCTACGGAACCTATCCGACAGCAGCTCGATGTTTATTATCCGAAGTTAGAAAGCGATCATGGGGTAACCTCGTTAAAACCAGTGGTCCTATTTATCCACGGCGGGGCATGGCAATTCGGCAGTAAGGAGCATGGTCGACGGATAGCCTTGTCTTTAGTAACACAAGGATTTGTCGTAGTGAGTATCAATTATAGGCTCAGTAGTGAACAAAATCAGGTAAAATTTCCGGATCATATTCGAGATGTCGCAAAATCATTTGCATGGGTCTATCAAAATATAGGAAAATTTGGGGGTAATGCGAATGAAATCTTCGTTAGTGGCTATTCAGCAGGCGGGCATTTAGCCGCTTTACTTGCACTCGATCCATCGCATCTTCATGAGGTGGGGCTTACGCCAAAAAATATAACCGGTGTTATTTGTATCAGTGGAGTTTATGAAATATCACCAACTCAGCCTGAATTAAATACGCCATTTTCAACAGATGAGAAAGCTTGCCGGAAGGCATCCCCTTTGGAATATGTTTCTGCTGTTGCTCCCCCTTTTTTGGTACTTTATGCAGAGCACGAACTTTGGGATTTGGGTGACATGGCTAAAAAATTCGCTAATAAATTAATCTCTTTTGGTATCGAAACGAAATTGGTACAAGTTGAAAATCGAGATCATCTCACTATTTTTCAAAATGTATTGCGTTCCAGGAAAGATCCAGCAAATCAGACAATTTTATCTTTTCTACAGGCCCATAGCCAAATACATCCAGTTCCAAAAGCTGCCGAGATACCGTAATTATTCAGGGTTTATCTCAAAATATATTCTTTGACTTTCTATTAGTTCCCTAATAAGAATGAACAAAAGAAATTTTAAAGATTAAACTCGCTATCCGCCATGATTTGATTCATAAATAATAGAATTTGATGAATTTAAGAAAACTGGTTCCATTTTCTATTTCCTCTTTTTATGCAGTTCCTATATGTAAATCATAGTGTTATTTGGCAAAATACTGAATAGTAATATTCACGCTCATCAATCTTTACAGCAATGTATTAAATAATTGCCGTAAATAATATGTGTATATGATAGGGAATTTAAGACCGATTATTAATGACCGCGATGTAAATGATTATTGTAAATGATTATTGTAAATGACTGTTTTATTCGAATCATTAATAAAATTTCGATCATTATTGTCAATAACCTAATCTTGAATTTTCGTAAACGAAACTATTTCGAAGATTCGAAGTGTTATGTGTAAATCGATCCAAAAACCTCTTCAAAATAGGAACCCCCTCTCTTCCCTGATCTTCGTTCTCGAACGAGATTCATAACGAATATCGTTGAAAATTTTATTTACAAACGATGAATTTGGAAATATTTTTTTCAACAACTATTTTTATGGTTTTAAGAAATAGGGAAGATGTTTGTATTCGCTCTCACGTAGTTTGCCTTCTCGAACTCGATTGATGATATGAATAGTTATGGCTACACAAAAAGTAAGCAAAACGAATAAGTTGAATCGAGAAAAATAATCAATTGGAAAACATACGAATCAAATCAAACAAACCGGGAGTTGAATCCAAGGGATTCAGTAGGGTGTCGCCATGAATGTTTCTGGAAGTGAACTGCCTCTAGATGAAGTGGATAAAAAAATACTGCATACATTGATCTCCCATGGAAGGATAACGTGGACAGAACTTGCAGCGGTTGTAAAACTATCTGGCCCCGCAGCTGCTGAGCGAGTCAGACGAATGGAAGAGCGGGGTATCATCCGAGGCTACACGGTTCTTTTGGACTCACGGTCTGTTGGCCTGGATATTGTTGCCTTTGTGGGAGTAACTCTGGAAAGAACCAAATTCCGTCAAAAATTTATTGAACTGATTAATGGCATGTCTGAAGTACAAGAATGCTATCATGTTTCGGGAGAAGACGATTTTTTGTTGAAAATCCGTTGTGAAAATACCCTTGCTCTTGAACAAATTATTGTAGAAAGACTAAAAAAAATATCAGGTATTCTTCGGGCCAAAATAACAATTGTTTTATCGCCAATTAAAGAGATTCAAAATTATCCGATTCAAAACGGGATCCATCTCCATTCTAAAAACAATCTTCGCGAAGAAAAGCGATAAGAAACCGATCGTTTCAAATCAATTTTCTTTTGAGGAACCTCAAAAAATAGAAAATCGGCTTAAGAAAACCAAATTTTGCTTATTAAATCGACCAGATCCATCACTCTCTCGTAGCGGCTCGAAAGCGGGGATGAGGCAACGAATCATGTCACATATCGCTTTAAACCCATCGCTCTAAACAGGTCACACTAAAACGAGATTTTCTAAAACTCACCTGTTCCGCGTTTGGACCACCAAGGAAGATGAAGACCACCATCCATCGTTAGTGTTATGCCGCTCATATACTCATTGCGAGGGTCTAACAAAAAAACAATTCCTCGGGCCATTTCATCAGGAGTAGCTAAACGGCCCATGGGTAATGTCTTCCCCGCTTGGCTGATCGTATCTTCGGAGAAAAATTTTCTTTCGCCTGGAGTATCTGTCCAACCTGGATGGAAGATATTAACGCGAATTTTGTGTGAAATCAATTCAATAGCAGCGGTTTTAGCCATCATATCCAGCCCCGCTTTGGCAATATTGTAAGCCATGCAATTCGGATAGGGGATCACTGCGTGGGGCGAACTGACAATTACAACTGCCCCGCCCTGTTTTTTGGCGAGCATGGTGTTGGTACAAGCTCGTAACACATGGTAAGCTCCCCAAAGCGAGACATCAATTGTTTGATGGAATCCTTTGAGATCTGCACTATGAAAGGGAGCACGATCGCTATAAACCGCTGCGGTTACCAACAAATCGATCTTGCCGAGCTGAACAACGATTTGAGAAACCATCTCCTCCACGGCGGCTAAATCGGAAACATCTACACAAAATCCGATTGCTTTACGTCCTAATTTATGGATCGCTGCTTTTGTTTCTTCCGCAGCTTCGTGCATGGTCCAGTAATTCAAAGCCACATCGGCTCCCTGCTCCGCGAGCTGCAAAGCTGTTGCTCTTCCTATTCCGGACGATGCACCTGTTACCAGAGCCACTTTCCCCGCAAAGACCTGATCCATAACTTCTTATTATCCTTAATTTTATCTCTATTTACCCTGTAATTCGATTCCAAACATGGAATCGATTCAAAAATCGATTGTATTCTAATGATTCAACTTTACAAAAAACTACTGGAGTGTCGCAATTTTTTTAATTTCTGAAAATTTTAATCAACTAAGAATAGAGTTCAAGTATCTTTATTATCTCTTTTATTGGAAAGTGAAAAGATAGCAATTACTTAAAAATAAGGAAATAATAAAGAAAATAGAACGGAATTAGAAAACGGAAATAAAAATTGGCGTTGAGAATCAAAAATCAATCTTCATTGAGAGAATTACATTGAAAATTATGGATTCCAACAATTCCAACAATGAAAATTGGGAAACTTAGTCATCCCCTCTTGAACGGGGAGTTTTAACCAGTCCAGCTCTTTCCAACAACGATTGTTTGGGAAAAGCATCATCTTCTTCTAGAATGCGTTCCAGAACTTCGCGAATGTTCGCGGTTAGAGCATATTGAATAGCAAAAGTTCGACTGGAAATGGAGATTTCGTCCCCTGGTCGCAAGGGTCGATTAAAAACCCGCGTCCCGTTCACTTTAATGCCATTTGTGCTGCCTAAGTCTCTTATGTACCAATACCCGTCGCGATAAGAAAGTTCACAATGACGCCCTGATATATTAGGAAATTGTAAACAGATATCGCAAGATTCTCTTCTCCCTAACGTCAAAACCGGTTGGGCTAGTGGAATTGGATCTCCTCCACCGACAGGGATCAATTCACCCAGAATTTCAGAACTCATAATTCTCCTTAAATTCAAACTGCTCTTAGATATGAGAAATCGAATGATGATTTTCAAGAAAATCTAAAGCAATTTAGAAATTATTTCTATTTCATCGGGGGTAAATATCTTAAATCTATTATACTCAACAAAAAGGCGGTGGAACAAGTCCACCGCCAGAAAAAAGAAAAAATCGATTTTCAAAACATTATTTAGCTGGTTTATTCAAATTTGGTAATGGATTCGGTTGAGCGGGAGGTTCATTGGTTGCTGGTGGGGAGGTCGGTGCAGCTTGTTGAGTCGGAGGAGTCATACTCATAGGGTAAGAATTTAGACTCGATCCAGGAGAATAAGCAGCATTGGGATTCGCAAAATAAGGCATTCCCGTGTAAACAGGAGGGGGATTGTATCCACCCATCATCGATGGCGGGGCAGAGGTCATAAAATGAGCATCATACGGCCAATACAAGTACCATGGTGCTGCCATGAATACCGGAACCGCTGGCCCGCGATTTGGTTGAAGAAAACTGAAGTATCGATTTTGATTGCCGTTGGAATAACCGCCGTTATTTAATCGGTTTTGTGATCCTAACCAGGCATGAGGATAGTTACAAAATGGTCCCGGGCAACCAAATTGCGCACTTGCTGATTTAGTGCTTACACTCACAAGCACTAAAATAGCCAAAAAACTAAATGTCGTTTTCATATAAATCTCGCTGAATCCTTTCGAACACGTGTTTTGTTGTCTCTTTGACAACCATAATCGATCATTCCCCATCTTTCATGTGCGGGCATTGATATAGTCGCAATTTTTCGTTTCTTATCTCTTCGCCACCCTCTCTTATCCATTCCTCTGCTCTATTCGACACAATTAACATCACCCAGCATGCAATTGGCATCTTCAAATTCGTTTTTTTTGTTCATTTTCATTAAATAGTTATTTTTTGACGAACTTGCAAAATCGAATCATATTCTATTCTTATTAACGTTATGCTACCTGAATTAAAAATTACTTGGGACGATTATATTGGATTCGCTAAATCTATTATTTGACCTGATCTTACATGAATTTCAACCATCTATGGAGATCATTTTTCATATTTTTTGTAAAATGGGTAGCAGTTGAAATTGAACCCATGAAATTGAACTTTATTAATAAAATATCATTTCTGAGGAAATCATGTTTGAAACTTTTGACCATACGGCAGATATGGGGTTGCGAATTCAAGCCGATAGTCTCAATCAATTATTCGAACAAGCTGCACTTGGCCTATTTAGTTTGATTGTCAAGGACATAAATTCGATCGCACCCAAAGAACAATTCCAGCTAACCATTGCGGGAACAGATCTCGATTATCTGCTCTTTGACTGGTTGCGTGAATTACTTTATCGTTGGGAAGTTCATCAACAATTATGTTGCTCATTTCAGGTTACCATTGATAAGAATGGCCTCCAAGCCACGATTCACGGAGAATCGCTCGATCCTGCACGCCATTCCCTCGTTCATGAAGTCAAGGCCATAACCTATCATGGGTTAGAAGTAAAACAGATTGGGAATTCGTGGGAAGCAGAACTGATAGTCGATATTTAGGAAAAAGTGAACTATTTTGCGACTGGAATCTCTTTTATGCAAATCATAAGGATTCATGAATGGGATTTACTCGATACTGAATTCGATTCCAATGAATGAAAAATGACTAGATCAGAATGAAATGAAGCAGCATGAGGAATAAGCAGAATAATGTAGAACAAGATGATATAGAACTGGATGATATAGAACAGAATAAAGATGACAAAATGAACAATTTTTGGAAATTGTGAGCTTCAAAAATCGCCAATCACTCGACGAAATTTAGAGGAATAAAATAATGAAAAAAGACGAATTCAAAGGGAATTTGCAAAAAATTGATACCTGTTGCTATCGAATTCCTCAGAGCTACAAACCTGGGATGCTCGTGCCTGGACATATCTTTGCCAATGATATACTCTTGGAAAGCCTCATGAAGGATCAGGCACCCGAACAGGTGGCCAATGTAGCGATGTTGCCAGGAATTCAGATAGCCTCCATGGCCATGCCCGATATTCACTGGGGATACGGTTTTTGTATTGGGGGTGTTGCTGCAACCGATCCGGAGGAAGGGGGAGTTATTTCTCCAGGGGGAGTGGGATACGATATTAATTGTGGAGTTCGGCTGGTTAAAACCAATCTGTTTTTCAAGGATATTCAACCTTATCATCACACTCTCATGCAACAAATGTTCAAGACCATTCCCGCTGGGACCGGGCGAACAGGGGACTATAAATTCGATGTCAATGAATTGACCCATCTTCTGGGAAAAGGGGCTAGTTATGTCATTGATCGTGGATTAGGCACCGCGGAGGATTTGGCTCATACCGAAGCCAACGGCTTCATCGATGGTTGCGACCCTTCCCTGGTTTCTTCGCGTGCGATTGAACGGGGGGCCAATCAGTGTGGTACCCTGGGTTCTGGCAACCACTTTATGGAAGTTCAGATTGTCGATCAGATTTGCGACGAAACGGTTGCCAAAACTTTTGGTCTGCAAAAGGATATGGTTTGCGTTATGATCCATTCTGGATCGCGCGGTCTGGGCTACCAAGTTTGCGATGATGCTTTGCTTTCCTTCCGCGGGGTTCCAGAACGCTATGGCATCGAGCTACCCGATCGTCAACTTGCCTGCGCTCCGGTGGATAGTCCCGAAGGGAGAAAGTATATTGGTGCCATGCGCGCTGCGGCCAATTACGGTTTCTGCAATCGGCAATTATTGATGCAACAAGCCCGGGAAGTTTTCGCTCGAGTGTTTGGTCGATCTTGGCAAGATTTAGGCATGGAACTGCTTTACGACGTGGCTCATAACATTGCTAAATTGGAAGAGCATACGGTCTATGGCAAAAAAAAGAAAGTTTGGGTCCATCGCAAAGGGGCAACCCGCGCTTTCCCAGCTGGGCATCCAGAATTGCCAGAGATATTTCGCCATACGGGTCAGCCAGTGATTATTCCTGGGGATATGGGGAGAGCATCTTGGGTTCTGGTCGGTATGCCGGGCAGTATGGAAAAAACTTTCGGAACAACTTGTCATGGTGCCGGGCGAGCGATGAGCCGTAAGATGGCACTCAAACATGCACCAGGGCAGGTAGTAAAGAAAGCTCTCGCTGAACGGGGGATTCTTGCTTTGGCTCAGTCTGCAGCAGGTCTGGCCGAAGAACAACCGGATGCTTATAAAAATGTCGATCACGTAGTCGATGCCGTCCACGATGCCAATCTCTCCCGAAAAGTAGCTAGGATGAGGCCGATCGGTGTGATCAAAGGATGATTTGCTTTATAGGTAAAAAGCAGAGAACGATCCAAGCGTAACCATCTAATTCGGCAATCAGGGCGGCTCGAGCCCCCTGATTTTATTTTCAAATCACCTGCATTTCAGACTAGAACCCCACTCACCGCCGATATTAAAATCCCTATTTCAAAGACAAATTCTAAACAAAAAGACAAGACGAGCAAAGGGCAATCCGATTTTAGATTTTCAATCATCCCATCTTCGATTTGAAAGTATCGACAGATCTTTTTGCGAATTTCTTATTCCACTATTCGACAATCAGGAGTTTCGATTTTAGACTAGTCCACAAGACCAACTTTTTGTAACAATATTCCTTCAATTCTTCTATTTTTTCCCTAGCTTCTTATAATCATCTTGACCTGGCCTAAATTGCGATAAATAATTATGATTAGAGTAGATTTGAGAAAGAAAAAATAGATTCCTAAGGAAAATATTCTGAGAATTTAATCTTAAACAGCGAGTTTTTTGAGAAACAACCATGCCAGAAGATCTCAATGAAATAGATGAGATAGATTTAGATCGCTCCAAACTTGTACCCCGAATCAAATCGGTGCACTTTATATCATCTCTGAAAGAGATGCAAACGGCCCGGAATGATTTTCCGTACACCGAACCGTTCGTGGGGGATTTAATCATTGCTTATGCTTTTGATTTACCTGATTTATTCATGATGGCGACTCTTGAATCGATCAAAGCGGCAGGATTGACTCCGAAAGAGGTGAAAAAAGTTGCTATCTCGAACTTGAGAAAACAGATTCCGGAGATTGGCTTTCAGCGCCAAGGAAGAATCTACAAAATCGTTTCGGAAATCGATTTAGAAGCTTGCACCCTTTTGGCAAAACCGTTTTGGAAACAGATCGAAGACCGTTTCGATGAGGCTATTGTTGCCGCAATTCCACATCGCAATCGAGTTTATTTTACGGGAGAGAGTAATAGTCGAGGTCTGAGAGAACTGAAATCGATTCGCGACAATATTCTAGATAGCCCCGACCCTCATAATCTGAGCGATTTTTTATTCTGTTGGCGTGATTCTTGCTGGTCAGTATTTGAAGATAATAGCGATGACTAATCATACAACTTAAGAGAAATCAGTTGCAAATCGAGCTTGATTAAAGGACGAAAAGAACGAATGGAAAGTAGGAATTGAAAGAAGGAAAAGAAAATCTGATGATCTTTGCGGATTTTTTATAAATTCAAGAATTAGGTTCAATATCCAAATCGAGAGGAGAGAAATTGTTTTTCTCCCATTTTTCTATCGCTAGAGCTGCCATAGCAGCATTATCGGTGCAGAGATTCATAGGAGGGATAAAAAGTTCGAACCCATTTCGATCCGTCATGGTCTGAAGCGCATTCCGCAAAGCGCGATTGGCAATAACTCCACCGCCAACAGCTAACCTCGTTTGCTTATTTTTTTTGAGGGCTTGTTGACATTTTGTCACCAACACATCGATGACCGCTTGTTGAAAGCTTGCCGCAATATCAGCACGGAACTTTCCTGGGCCTGGTGGCGGACCAGCTACTTTCCCTTGACCATAAATGGAGTAAATCACCGCGGTTTTTAAGCCACTGAACGAGAATTCCAGTCGATCCTCTTTCAAAAAAGATCGTGGAAAAGCATAGGCATTGACATCCCCCTGCGCTGCTTCTCTTTCGACAGCGGGTCCACCGGGAAAGCCCAGTCCGAGAACCGCAGCAATTTTGTCGAATGCTTCCCCGGCAGCATCATCGCGGGTTGAACCGATTCTCTTCATTTGCAAGGGTGTTTGACAATCAAACAGCGCCGTGTGACCACCACTGACAACCAAACCGATACACGGAAATATGTCTCGCCCGGCACTAAGACGACAAGCATAAATATGAGCTTCGAGATGATTCACCCCGATCAGCGGGATATTTAGGATGAGAGCGAGGGTTCGCGCGCAGCTCACACCCATTAACAGGGCACCCGCCAACCCGGGCTTATAATTCACCGCAACCGCGCCGAGCTGCGACAACTCGATATTAGCCTTCTTCAAAGCCAGATCGATCGTTGGTATCAATTGCCGGAGATGAGCACGAGCTGCAATTTCTGGTACCACCCCCCCAAAAGGGGTATGTAACTCTGTTTGCGTTGCTACAACATTCGATAAAATTGTCCGAGAACTGGTAAAAACAGCTGCTGCTGTTTCATCACATGAACTTTCTATACCTAAGAAATAAATCATACATCAACAATTTTCAAATAGTTTTTTGTAAATCGAGCACGAGTTTAAAATGGATCTCAGCGGCTCAAAATCAAGAATGGGCGATATTTTCGGGCAATTCATCGTATCTCTTGATAGAACAAACGCTTATTTTTTCCCTTTTGGAGGGGTATCCTTTTTAGGAGTATCTTTTTTCTTCCCCATGTCGTTTTGATTTTTCATGACAAAGTAAAGCGACTTTGAATCCATGGTTGTTTCGAACTTCGTTGGACGCTTGCCATCAAAAACAGCGTAGCACAAATGTAATTCGGAATCTTTGTATTTAATGATCCCTGGAGCACTCATATTCTCTGCTGGTCCTTTGGTTCCTTTCATATCAATTTCGACAGGCGATTTCTTGGTATTCAGGGTATAGGTCATCTCGTGTTCGACATTGTCGCCATTGAGCAACTGAATCTTATCTTTGGTTATATTTACAATGGCCTTCATACTATCCCCAGTAATTTTCGCCCCGTTTTTTGTTCCAGATACTAAAACCCATTTACCAATTAAAGCATTGGGATCGAGGACTTTTTTAGTTTCTTTAGAAGAATCTGCTTTTTTAGGAGTTTCAGATCCTTTAGTCGGCTCTTTTTTGGCTGGCTCTTTTTTGGGGGTATCTTTTTTAGCATCCTGACCAATAGAAGGATTTAGGAACACAAATCCGACCAATAACAAAGTCATCATCCCTACTAATTTCATTGTTTCTCCTTAGTTTTAAATACCAGAGTTAAATATTGTGAGAGTAAAATATTGAGTTTCAATATTTGCCTAGTTCTGCAAAAGTTTTCGTCTCGATTTAAGAATTATTTTAATAAAACATGAAAAAAAGTTCAAGACAAATTAAAAATACCAAGAACAGAGAGAGTTCGCAGCACTTTGATTCTCTTTTTTTAGAGAATTCGGATCGGTTCTGGTCATCGATTATTAACTATTTGAGAAGATTCGGTAAAATAAATCGGTGGGTATTTCTGGATCGAAAAAGTAAAGTTGATCTGGAGTTGATCTCTTGTTTGAAGGAAGGCAAGCCATTTTTGGCTAAAATTTCGAATGAAATACCCCCAAGAAACCACTACAGAATAATCGAAACGTACTTAGAGAGAATATAGCAGGAAAGCGAGAATCAGCGGAAAAGTTTACGAAACCAACTCAGACAAAGTTAAAACCGTAACAGGCTCAATCAGAGAGCAATAAAAGAATTTGAAAGCGAACAGAGAATGAAAAGGGTACGAATAGGCAACGGTTGTGGATTCTGGGGGGATCAGCTCGATGCCCCGGTGGAACTAGTCAAAACCGGTCGCCTAGATTATTTAACACTAGAATATCTTGCAGAATTAACGATGTCTATTTTATCCCTTCAGCGGCAGCGCGATCCGCAAAAAGGGTTTGCCACCGATTTCATTTCGGTATTAAAGCGATTGGCTCCGTATTTAATCGATCAACCGAATCTGAAAATAGTAACCAACGCTGGGGGGGTGAATCCCGAAGCCTGTATGCAGGTCGCAAGTGAACAGTTGCGGGCACAGAAAGTGCGAGATGTTCCAATCGCTGTCGTCCAGGGGGATAATCTATTTCCTCATCTCGATCGATTATTAGAAAAGGGGCATCGGCTTGCCCACATGGACAACGGAACCGATTTGGCAACTATACGCGACCGAGTGGTGAGTGCTAATGCCTATCTGGGGGCCAGACCAATTGTTGAGGCCTTGAAAACTGGGGCAAGAATTGTCATAACAGGGCGAGTTGCGGATGCCTCCTTGACGGTAGCTCCCGCAGCATATGAATTCGATTGGGATTTCGATAATATTACGCAATTGAATCGTTTTGCCGGCGCTACGATTGCCGGTCATCTGATCGAATGCGGTGCCCAGTCCACAGGGGGCTTGGCCTGTAACTGGCAATCGGTCCCTGATCTGGCCAATGTTGGCTATCCCATTGCGGACATCGATGAGCAGGGGGAGTTTATCCTAACCAAACCAGAGGATAGTGGCGGCCTGGTTAATCGTCAAACCGTAACCGAACAGCTTTTATACGAAGTATTTAACCCCGCGGAGTATTTTACTCCCGATCTAGTTGCCGATTTTACCTCATTACAACTCGAAGAGGTAGGACCAAATCGGGTTCTAGTTCAAAATGCTTCGGCTCGACCTGCAACCTCGACCTACAAGGTATCAATCGCTTATCGAGCTGGCCATAGCTGCGCGGGAATGTTATTGATCTCTGGACCACAAGCTAAACAAAAAGCGGAATATTGTGCTCAATTAATCTGGAAGCGACTCGAAAGAATCGGCTTGCGCTTCGACAAACAGTATGTGGAGTGTATTGGAACCGGTGCCAAAGCTCCCGGTGTCTTTTCTGCGACTAATTCTAATTTCTCACAAAATCTGAACTCAGCATTCGAAGGAGAACTCCCCGAGGTGATGTTGCGTATAGCGGTAAGCGATTCGCGGCAAGATGCCGTCGAACGATTTAGCAAAGAATTCGCCCCCCTGGTTACTTCCGGTCCACCAGGAGTTTCTGGTTATACTTCGGGGAGACCTCCGGTTCGCGAAGTTTTTGCGTATTGGCCCGCACTGATTGACAAGTCGGTGGTTGACCCACTCATCACGGTCAAATCGCTTACGTTTTCTCCAAACTCCTAGAAATTCTTAGCAGTCGATTTGGTTGTGAAGATTATCAGAGATAATCAAAAATCGAATTGAAGACAATAAATGAAAAATATGATGTTAATTGAATAGATAATTCAAGAAAAATTCAAGAGAAAATTCCAATGAAAACCCGATCGGTTCCAATCAATCGAATTGCTCATGGTCGCAGCGGTGACAAGGGGAATCATGCCAACATTGCGATTATTGCCAATACCCCCGCTAGCTATTCTTGGCTAAAAGAACATCTAACGGTTCCTGTTGTTGCCCAATATTTTGCATCGATGGGAGCCAGTACTATCGAACGTTATGTTGCCGATAATCTCTTCGCTCTGAACTTTGTTTTGAAAGATATATTGGCAGGTGGTGCCTCTCAATCCCTGCGCATAGATACCCAAGGAAAAACGTTGGGCCTTACCTTATTGCAACTAAAAATGGAAATACCTGAAAATCTGTTAACATAATAATTACTAAATGATTTTGAATATCGTTTACCCTGGCAGTTAAACTCCGCTTCAAGAAGCAACTATAAACACAGAAACCATAACCATGCCCCGTTTGCTAGCAATCGGGCTTATACCAAAAAAATATTATAGAAGGTGAATCATGTCCACTCTTGTTGAAATCGAATATCGGTCCCCCGCAGCCATTCTTATTTTGAATCGACCCGATAAACGAAACGCACTGAATCGTGAACTAATTACTGCTTTACGTCTAGCTTTGGTGCAACAAAGGGACATAAGTACAGTTCGGTGTATCATTTTAACGGGAGCGGGCAA
This sequence comes from Planctomycetota bacterium, assembly GCA_021809185.1. Taxonomy (GTDB): domain Bacteria; phylum Planctomycetota; class Planctomycetia; order Gemmatales; family Gemmataceae; genus JAKBAI01. The sequence goes on along the minus strand of JAKBAI010000002.1, from coordinate 41,884 downwards.
AGCATTTTGTGCCGGTATGGATTTGGATGAATTACAAGCTTCGCAAAATGCCAAACAAGAACAACTTCACGAAGATGCTCAGAATTTGGGTCGGCTATTTGATGAATTGACCAACTACCCCAAGCCGACGATTGCTGCGGTGAACGGTCCGGCATTTGCGGGTGGTGCCGGATTGGTTAGTATGTGCGATTTGGCAATTGCTGTCCCGCAGGCAAAGATTGGCTATCCAGAAGTTCGACGGGGATTAGTGGCCGCTATGGTTATGCCCCACTTATTGCGCTTGGTTGGCGAACGCATGGCAAGGTATCTTTTACTTACCGGGGAACCGATCGAAGCAGACCAAGCGGTACGTAGCGGTTTGATTAATCAAATTGCCGATAACGATTATTTAATGCCTTCAGCACTCGCTATGGCCTCTTTACTAAGCGAAGGGGGGCCTGAGGCTATTCAGCAAACCAAGGAACTTCTCTTCAAACTTCGTCACTCTCCGTTGACATTTGATCAACTCGTGGAACAAAGCGTTCTTCCTCGTTTCCGTGAGGAAAGTCGAGAAGGTTTAGCTGCTTTCTTCTCTCAAATACCAACCCCCTGGAGCCATCGCTCTTAGCATCTTTTCTCTGCTGTAACTTCTTTTTATTGACGTGGTTATTCGTGGTTTACATAAGTAAATCTAATCGTATTGGTTAAGATTTTCCTCAACCCTACTAATTCGGTATTTCCGTTAGATAAGTGAAATCGTGAATCAGTGTAGTACAAAGCTGATTCTGTTGTATATGAGTTGTCCCCGCAGGAATATACAGCAGGGCATTGGTTCCGGACAGACCACGCAAATCGAAAGATCCGGACCAATCCGCTAGATGAACCATCTCTTTTCCCGAATCGATTTTGACATATGCTGGGAAATAGCAGGGTCGATCGTAATTTCCGGACCATCCTTGCGCAAGTGGGATTTCCCGTTGCGGTAAATCGATAGGAGTATGCCCCCTCATTTTGCGTATTGCTGGCCGGACGAATAGCTCAAAGCAAACGAACGAACTTACGGGATTACCCGGCAAACCGTATATCAATTTATCATTCAAAGTTGCGAACAATAGCGGTTTACCAGGACGCATTGCGACATGATGAAAATGGATCGTTGCACCGAGCTGCGCCAATATCTTCGGCACGAGGTCGTATTTCCCTGCGGATACTCCCCCAGATAGCAAAGTAATCGGGGTGGTTTCTAGCCCCTCTTTGATCAACGAAGTCAACATCGATTCTTCATCGCGCGCAATGCCCAAATATCTAGGCAGACCCCCAGCGCGGATCACCTGCGCCATCAGCATTGGCCCATTCGAATTGCGTATTTTTCCTTCCCGCAACTTCATCATCGGTTCGATCAATTCATTCCCTGTTGCGATTACCGAAACCTGCGGTGCAGGATACATCTTTATCGTTGTTCGGCCAACACTCGCTAGCAGTCCAAAATCTTGCGCTGCTAGGACACTCCCTGCCGGTAAAACTGTCTCCCCCTTTTTCATCTCCTCTCCGCGTAATACGCGATGTTGCCCCATCCTAACTGATTTCCCCTCTAATTTCCCTTCTATCGTGACCAGCCCATCTTCTGTTTGCTTTGTCTGTTCTATCGGCACTACCGCATCTGCCCCCGGTGGGATGGGTGCTCCAGTCATAATCTGTATACACTGCCCTTTTTGTACGACCTTTTCCGTAATCTGCCCAGCACTTATTTCACTAATCTTTTGCAGATAGGCCGGCAGATTCTGGCAATCTTCGGATCGCACCGCGTACCCATCCATCATTGCTTTATCGAATGGCGGCGAATCGATATCCGAAACGATCTCCTCGGCCAGCACCTGTCCAAGTACCGAAGTTGTCAGGGGAGTTATTTCTTCGGGGAGCCTTTTAGTCGCATTTACTACTTGTTGTCGCCCTTCTGCCACACTTATTAACATAGACCCTGTTCTTTCTTTTAAACAATATTTCGCATTTCCATTCCAATTAAAACCTGAGCTGTTTTACTTCCTTGATCAAATCAAGATAAATTCCTTACCACTATTTTTGATAAATGGTCGGATCGGCGATCTGCGCTTGCTCAAACCCTTTTCGGCGTAACTGGCAGGCATCGCACTCTCCGCAAGCTCTTCCCGTGCTATCTGGATCATAGCAGGTTAGGGTTTTGCTATAATCGACTCCCAGCTCGATGCCGAGCTGGATGATTTCCGCTTTGCTCAGTTTCAACAATGGCGCATGCACCTGATAGACCCCCTCTCCCTCTACCCCGCTCTTGGTTCCGAGCTGCGCCAACGCCGCAAACGCCTCTAAAAACGCTGGCCGACAATCTGGGTAGCCTGAATAATCGATGGCATTCGCTCCGATGAACAGATCGAACGCGCCGATCGTTTCCGCATAGCCAAGGGCTATACTCAATAAAATCGTATTCCGTGCAGGAACATAGGTGACAGGAATTCCAGTTCCTATCTCCGTTGAACTTCTCTGTTTCGGTACCTCGACATTGGCGGTTAGGGCAGATCCGCCTAGCGTTCGTAAATCGATCGATACGATTCGGTGGTCATCTACTCCAAAATCCATCGCTATCTTTCGGGCATTCTCCAACTCTAACCGGTGCCGCTGACCATAATCGATACTCAACACATTTAATCGATAACCCTGCCGTTTCGCATAGGCTAAACAGGTAGTGCTATCCATCCCGCCACTCAATAAAATTACTGCTATTTTCATATCTGTATATTTTCGGGATTTTCTTCCCAATTGGACAGAAGTAATTTGATTTATGAAGCATTTTTGAAGATTTTATACTGAGAATTAACTTGAAATGAAAATAATTGTTGTACTAAGCAGATAGTCTTTATTGATCGGTACACAAAGGAATGATCGTTGCGAAATGTATAGCAAAGATACGATTCGAAGAGTCGTGGGACTAAGGGCTTTCGTCATTCACGACTCTGTGAAATAGACAGCGATCGATAGTGAATCGAACTATTTCTTTCGCGCAGCATTGACATGTTGCAGATAATCGTTCAACCATTCTTCGTTGACTTCGATCACTTGACGCGGTTTGATATGAATCGCATTGAGAAAATTATCTTGAGGGATCCCCGCACTAAGGAAACAAGCTGCAACCCCACCTGCGAAAGCGGTAGCCAGGGAAGTTTCCTGGGCGGGACCAGCAGGAATTTTATTTAAAGTATAATATGACCAGATTGTCGGTTTTTGGCCAAGAATAGCGTTTGGTGATAGCCCTACCGATGTTTTGGGACTAGGTTGACGTTGCAAATTCGCCGCACCAACGGTGATTGCTCCCAGAGAATCAGCAGGGGAACCTACACCGCTCAAAAACGATGGATAATCATGGAAACTCAATTTTCCCTTCGCCTGTGTTTGCGCATCCAAAACTTCGAGGAAAATTCGTGGCGATAATTCCCAGTAAATATCATTTGCCGCAAGATCAGTAATCACCTGCGGTTTCAAACTGAGAGGGATTTTTCCCAGAACACGCAGTGCATATTTTCCGGTGCGTGGAATTTTGGTTTCTATTGTTTGTTCATAGATTCCGTAATTACCTTCATAAGATAACCGCGACGGTTTTTTCTGTGAGATTGCTACCACATCCATCTCATCGCTAGCAAGCAATTTACCCGCAGGATCGAGCTGATGCAACAACTGTAATTCGATGGGTACATTACTATCCCGGTAATCCTCTTCAGCAACTTGTGGGTCATGAGGTTCGCGCCACTGAATCGAAATCCGAATATTCGCGCCTTCTGGCAGTTCCGCAACCACTGATCCGTTCTGTGCCGATTCAAACTGTATGAAATTCAATTCCCTCGTCCAGTTCCCTTTATGGATCGGATCTTTTTTAGGAATAAATTCCATAATATTGTTATTATCTCGATCCCGAAAACTACCGATCCAAGCCTGGGTGCGTTGATCGCCACTGGCCTGAAACCACAGCGGCAACGGTTTAATTTTCCTTGGATTAAATGTATACCTTGGTACAGATCGAATTAACAAGTCGTTTAAATGTTTGGTCAAGAATCCATCGGAATCAATAGCATGGCCCGTATTCCAATTGAGACAAGAGACAATCAAAGGGACACCGGTGAGCTGATGCAAATCGGCTTCTAATTTTTCTAATCGTTTTACTCGCTCCGATAATTTTTCCTCTTTGATATCAAGATCTTTCAAGGCTGCGGTTGCTTGGGATCGCCGTTTTTTGGCCTCATCGGTATCATCAAAATTATCGAACGCTTTCTTGTATTCTTCTAAAGCTAATTTCCTCAACCGAGTTATCTCCCCTTGCTCTAAACCGAATTCGATGAGCCTGAGGCGAATGGCTTCCGTGGAACTTTTATCCCCCAAAACATATTCGAGGATTTTGCCACACTGATAGGGAGCATCTGCCGCAACTCGTATCAGAATCAGCTCAACTTCTGGAGAGGCTTGAGATAAAGCTAGAGCACAATGAGTGCCATGCCCGATACCAACTTTATTCTGGTTACCTTCTGAAAGATCTGGGGCAATCGGTTCGGGGAGAATACTGGCATTTCGTTCTGAAGTGAAATCGATATAAGTAACCTTCTCCGGCAATCCTGCTCCGCGAAATTTTTCCAGTCCTGTAAAATCGGTATCTATTAAAATAACCCGCACTCCTTGACCACGATGCTTATTCTCATGTAATCTAAGTAATTTCGATGCTGTTAGAGCATCTGCTCCGTTTCCCTGAGAATCTTGCGAATTGGCCTTACCCTGGAGCGGTATAATAACTGAGGGGATTGGAAAAGATTTGTTTGGATTTTTGATTAAAGATGGAGATAAAGATGGTGAATTATTTTCTCCCGTTTTAGATATATTTTGCTGGAGCGGATCGACTTGTTTGGAATTACGAGCGGGATATAATCGGGCTGGATCAGCAACATGCGGATAACGGATACGCACAATCATCGGCAATCTTGCTAATTTCAGCACATCCGCAGGATTTACCAATGTCAATGTACATAAAGAACCAATTCTCCCTTCTAATTTTGCTGAAGGTACGACGCTCATTATTTCGTCACGCCAAGTATAATCCAATCGGCTTGGTATCGTACTAAAAATCAATTCCAGACGAATATTTTGTAATTGATTCGGGAAAGATAACGTTTCTAGTAATCTTGGAGATAATTTTTCTGCGAGGGCTGGAGATATATCTAATCCTGAAATTTTCTTGGCTGCTGGCAAATGACTAGGAACCCCTTCTGGGTCCGGCAATACTTCAACCCGGCGAATCGGCAAAGAATTTCGATATATCTCTGGTAAATCAATTAGTCGATTTTTCGAAAAAAACCATCCTCCAGGTTGCAACCGTAAATCTCGTAAAAGTTCTCGTACCTTATTGGAAGGGTATGTTCCTTTTAGCTCCGTATAATATTTATGATCGTATGCTTGGTTTTCTTGAAATCCAAATTCCTGCAACTGAATGGAGACGAGCTGATGAAATTCCTTCTGGCGATCTTCGGTAAATCCAGTCGATAAATATATCCTTACACGAACGGGATCTGTGGATGTTTCTTTTAATGTGTAATTCTCAGGATAATATATAATTGTCTTGATAGCTGGGTATTCAAGTAACTTTGCCACTTTTTCGCTTGGAATCGTTCCTCTAATACGATCGATATCAAAGTCAATATCCGCATTATTGGTATCTTTATCTTGAATGAGGGTAAAACCATTATTGCCTAAATATTTTCTTAATTCTCTATAGGCGATGATGTGTTCGTTCAATCCCATTTGCAAACGGTAACGAATTTCGATCTGATACGTTTTGGGAATAGGTGGATATTGAACCTGTGCTCGACCGGGAGCTATAGTCAATAATATACCGAACCCAACCATCCACCAACGGTTGCGCAAATCCATGACAAAACCTCAATACGTTAACGTTTCCTAACTCAGTCTCTCTTATCTTGACCGATAGGAACCGATCTGCCAAGAAAAAAAAGAATAAAATTTAATCAGATCAGCTTATATTTGATGGTAACAATAGCAAATAAACCATCTATTTCAGATATAAAAATAGAGAAGCGACCTTACTGAATAATTAATATAGTTTACCACAAACTATTCGGAATAGAAAAATCCAAATCAAATAATTGGTTAATCGAATTTATAACCGATGGAGAATCGATCTGGATCGTTGATAAACCATCTCTCCACATGTGGATTCATTTGCCCTGTGATTCTTGAAATTCAAACTAGACTTAAATAGCTCCTACGTAATTTACGTGTACCGATACTAAGCGCAAATCATTTCCCAATAAGGAATTAAAACACATAAAATAGCGACATTCACAGCTAGAATCTGTCTATTGATTTGAATGATCTAATCAATCTAGCTTGGATCAGGTATCTTCCATCAGATCGATATCAGGGTGATCTCTAATCAAATATCCAACTTTCAAAGGACCGATTATGGGAATCATAACGAATAATCGGATTGCGCAGAGTGGTCGAGGCTAATCTAATCGGAGAACCCAACCGATTTATTTTGCATTTTCGCTAAATTCCGGAAGAATACCCAAAACGGTTTATAACACAAATTCGTGCTCCCTAAATGAACGGACCACGCCAATGATGAATCATTACTCTCAAAATTGCGATGAATTTGGGATATTTACTCATCTCAATACGAGACTGGATCTATCCAATCATAGTGAGACGATATTACATTTTTTTGATGTAGTCCAGAAAGCGTATCCTGAACTTACCACTTTTGATAACCAAGATCGAGAATATAGTCTAGAGGGAGAAAAAGATCTGGGCAGTTATCGACTTGTGAACATGGAACCACGCCGAATCACTTCTGGATTTATGAACCCTGGCAATCTAGAACTTGCAGATGAACAGAATTTGAAAATACTTGAATTGGCTAAATATCATTTCGATATTGGACATTTGAATTGCGAGTCGCTAGATGTGATGTTTACATTCCACTTCGATTACGATGGCAATCAAGATGAAATTGTTGCAGAGGCACTGGGAGGGGATACCTCGTTCTTTTCCTTATTTCATGTTCCAGGAGCCAGAGTACTCCATTTTGAACCAAGTATTTTAATTACATTAGATTCAAATACTCTACTCCAATGCCGAGTTAATATTGAAACTCGTAGTATTTACTCTCCCACCATGACTAATCTAATAGGAGATATGCCTCTAACAATCTGCTGCAAGATACGCCAATTGTGGGGACGATCCCCCATCCGATCATTTGCAGAAGCGTACCAGAACCAACGAGATAGGATTATCGAATTGACCGAAAACCATATTTTACCATTTATTGTTCAACCTATCGGGCAAACAATCTCTTCAAAATAATGAGCTTCATTTCACGTTTAATTTGAACGCGGGAGATTAGCACTCTTCCCTCTAGAATAATCATGCGGATGCCAGCCAGTATTCAGCATCCGCTTTTAGCACTGTTTAGATCACTTCCAATGAACAACAATGCTGCTCTCATCTGCTCCAGGATTCCTGCATTTATCCGTAGTTTATTAATCGAAAATATTGTGTTGTAATATTCTGGATCCTTCTCCCAATCGATTTACTTATACACTTCCGGGGTAGATTCTTGACTCATCTCATTCAAAAATAACAGTAACTAACTCTTGGAACGAATTCTCAAATTCGTAGTCTGGCTCAGGATCTTGATCTGAACTTAGTCTGCTTTCGGATTACTTTCTATGGTTTGTGCTTGTTTCGTTGACATTAATTTTACCCGTACTGATGTGTATCTTGAGATCATTATCCACAACAACATTCAGATAATCATGCCTATATATTCATTGAAATCTAATATCCTAATTTCTGCCAACGATATATTCGAGATCGAAAGTTTCGAATCCCTTCAGCAAATGCTTTGGCAAGTGATGCAATTTCTTCACGGTAATTTTAATCCTTTAACAACGATTATGGTTGGACCTAGATCTGATTTCACTATCAAAAGAAAATAAAAATAATAAATGGATCCGAGCATCATTTTTGAGGTCATTAGGAATCAAATTCACTTAGTAAGGAATTCAGAATATCGTTTGAAAATTGAAGATCGAAAAGCACCATATTGAAATGAACTTTCAACAATCATAAACTATCATAAGAAAGAAAATGAACCATTAATAAGTAAAAGATTAAAAATATGAATTCAATATCCAATCCATTGAAATACCCAAAATGGAGTTCGTTTGCTGGATCGTTAACTACAGAGACTGCATTCGATGTTCTTGCAGTAGCGAAAAAATTAAAATCAATGGGCAAAGATGTCATTGAGCTACAAATCGGCGATAGTCCATTTTCCAGTACATCCCATGCCATCCGAGCTGGAATGGATGCGATTCAAAATGGTCATACGCGCTATTGCCCATCTCTGGGATTACCGTCGTTTCGAGAAACAATCGCCAAAAATTATCACAAAGAATTCGGTGTCTCTATCGGGCCGGAAAATGTGGTGATTGGAATCGGGGCTAAAGTTTTTGAAACCTATTTCTGCGAATTGTTTATTGAAAAAGGGGATGAAGTATTACTGTTCAACCCTGCGTTCCCCACCTTTGAGCCTAATATTATTCGCCGTGGGGGCATTCCGGTTCATTCTTCTCTTCGTCAAGAAAATGATTTTCGACCCAATTTGGATGATGTTCATCGCTTTATCAACCATAGTACAAATCCAAAAGCGATCTTTCTAAATTCTCCGCATAATCCCACGGGAGGGGTTGCAACCTTAGACGATTTACAACAAATTGCCAATATGGTTCGCGGCAAGAACATTGCGGTATTTAGCGATGAGCCGTATTGCCATATGGTTTGGCGCGGCAAACATCAAACAATTCTGTCTCAGCAAGATATGCTTGAGCATACCCTCGCTTGCTATACATTTAGCAAATCGTACAGCATGAGTGGTTGGCGGCTCGGTTACGCAATCAGCAGCCAACGCAATATCGAAATGATAGGGAAGATGATCAACACCAGTATCTCTTGCGTTCCACCGATGATTCAGCTCGGCGGGCAGGCAGCTCTTCTTGAAGATGCAGCAGAACGTGATCGGCAAATGGCCGAATTCCGGAAAAAAGTAACGATTCTTGTCAGTGAGTTCGCTAAAATTCCCGAAGTTAAAATCATCGATCCTGCGGGTACATTTTATGTTTTCCCGAATGTTTCTGCTATATGTAATCGGTTAAAAATTCGTTCGCATGGCTTAGCCATGTTTCTCTTAGAAGCGGCAGATGATCACAAGGGGGTAGCCTGTTTAGGTGGGGAATGTTTTGGTGCAGCTGGTCAAGGCTTTATTCGATTCAGTTGTGCTGAACCAGATGATCGCCTTAAACAAGCTGTAGACTTCTTTCAACAGGCAATCAAATCCGAAGATCGGATTTCCAAATACCTTGAACAGAATCCCAAATATCGCTTACAATAATTTGATCTTTTGGTTCGACCATCGATTGTTCTATTCGATCGTTGAACCAAAATCTTTTTTACAAATCAAATAAAATCAATTCAATTTGCTTTGATAACAATCTCAATAAATAATCGATCTTTACTGAAATTCCGCTTTCTCAACAACAACATTCGTTGATAATTTCTATTATGATTTCCAAAGAGATTTTCGCATTTTCAACACTTTCATAACTTGCTCATAGGAAGAGGTATTGAACACATCGGCTTTTTCCAACCAAGCTCGACGAGCGACATCGATGCCAAAATGAACCAGAGCAAGTTCCGATTTTTGATGGGCATCTGGATTGATGACCAAAGGAATGCCCATCATTTTCGCCTTTTTACAATAGCGCCAATCGAGATCTAATCGCAACGGTTGGGCATTAATCTCAATCATCTTATGATGTTCCTTGGCTGCGAGCAAAATGGCATCCAAATCAACAGCATATCCAGGGCGCTGAAGTAATAACCTTCCCGTAGCGTGACCAAGCATCGTGACCGCAGGATGTCGTAGAGCAGTGCAAATTCGCTTAGTCATATCGGTTGCTGATTGCTGAAAATGAGTATGCACACTGGCAACGACATAATCGAAGGTACGTAAAAGATCATCATCATAATCGAGGGATCCATCTTCAAGAATGTCGCATTCAATCCCTTTGATAATTTGAACCCCTTTTAACTTCTTATTGAGTAGATCGATCTCTTGATGTTGTTTTTTTACCGCAGCAGGACTTAACCCGCGCGCTACCTTCAGAGACTGTGAATGATCTGCGACTCCAAAATACTCCCATCCCAACTCTTTGGCCGCCTCGGCCATTTCTTCCAAAGAGTGGGTGCCATCGCTGTACGTTGTGTGATTATGAAATACACCGCAAAGTTGATCGGCTTCGATCAAACGTGGAAGCCGATGATTTTCTGCTGCTTCGAGTTCGCCAGTATCTTCGCGCAGTTCAGGCGGAATGTAATCGAGACCCAGTGCAGCAAAAATATCGGTTTCGGTTTTGCATTGAATCGATTTCGATTTGCCTGCTAAGGAATACTCGCTCAAGGATAATCCCATTTCAATAGCCCGCGAGCGCATACGAATATTGTGTTCTTTACTTCCTGTAAAATGATGGAGAGCGAAGGGAAATGCCTCCTCTGAGACAACACGTAAATCGGCATTCAAGAATATAGAAGACTCGCCACTCCGTAGCAATGCCACAATGCTCGATTTGGTTTCTCCATGATTGGTAACCTGATGGACTTCAGGAAGTTGTACAAAGGCATCCATGATCGGTTTAGGATTATCCGAACTTATCAAAATATCAATGTCCTTGGTTGTCTCTCTTCTTCGACGTAAGCTTCCACACAATTCCGAACGGATAACTCCAGGAAGTTGACGGAGCTGTTCTAGTAACGCAAGTCCAAGCGGATAGGCTTGATCAATTCGAACTCGTTGACCAATCTGATCGATAAATCCTATCCCTTGCAAAATCTTCTGTTGTGTCTTCTCCCCAAACCCCTTTAAGACGGCGATCTGATTTTTCAGACAAGCTTCTTTCAAAACAGAAAGTTCAGAGATTCCAAGGGTTTCATAAATCTGTTTGATCTTTTTTGGTCCAAGACCGGGGATCTTCATCATTAACAACAAGCCAGGGGGAACGTCACTGCGAAGCTGATTCAACTCAGGCAACTCCCCCGTTTGGTATAAGATACTGATCTTTTCTTGCATCGACGATCCGATACCGGGAATAGCCGCAAGTCTCTTTTCATTCACTAAGATATCCAAACTCAGTTCGGTCAACTCCAAGGCTTGAGCTGCTGTTTGATAAGCTCGGCATCGAAACGGATTCTCCCCTTTCAGTTCCAGCAATCGACTAATTTCATACAGTGTTGCTGCTATCTCGGCTTTCACCATCTTACCATACCTCCGATCTGCAAACCCATCATCAATACAAGTTACTCTCATACACGGCTTCAATACGGTATTGTATTCATGATTTTGATAATGGGAAAGAATTACGAACTTGAGAAGAATCCCTAACTCTGGTCGAACATGGAATACCTAAGGAGCATTCAAACATAACAAGCATCGATTCAGCGTAACAGACAATCAACGAATACGAGTAAAGATGATCGAAGCTGGTAGTTGGTCATCCAACAGACAACTGGATTGACTACACCTATTGAATGGTTGTTTGAAGCACTTGACGATTTTAGTTTAGAAGGGACACCCCATTAAATTAGGGATGTCCCATCGGATAACTTATAGTCATACTTGATCGCAATGATAAGCGATCGAAATTGGATTACGCAACCATGCGTTCTTCAACAGCATATCTAGCAGGTCGAAGCATTACTTCCAATCCGCTTACCAATCGATCCGGACCTCGACCATCGATCAATTGACGAGCACAACGCGCCATTCCAATTCGCTCGAGCGGATCGTCATAGAGGTTAGATACCGCCTCACGGAATTGTAATGGAGTTACTTGGGAAGCATGACCGAGGCATAAGGCAACCCCTTCCTGATCCATGATCGAGGCATTGACCTGATGTCTTTGATGCTGGGTTAAGATCAATTGCGGAATCCCAACACAAGCGATTTCCAATGCGGTTCCATCTCCAGAGGTTACGGCAAAGTGGATGCGAGCTAAGCGAGAAGTCAAATCCGCTACTTCGGTTACGATCTCTAGTCGATTTTCTGACCGATTTGCCAATTTTTTCAAGTCTTCAATCTGAGGGTGATGGCATCGGACGAAAGCCGTAATTTTATCTACTCTGCTAGCCGCGAGGAGTTCCTCCGCACGCTGAAGTGATTGGCCTGTGCAATCATCATCGCCAAAGGCTAAGAGGATTCGAAAGGCTCCCTGAGGTTCGCCAACTCGAATTGCCCTCTGCCGGCGAAAGGGTGAACGTACCAGTGCATATCGTGCCCCTAACAATAGTTGGGTACCACGTTCCCAAACATAACTCCCGCGTTCTGGTCCAAGAAGAGGATTAATAACCATCCGGGTAGGAAAACAGACTTTGGCTTCCGAATCCAAGACGGCGATCAACGCTCCTGTTGAAGCGACTTCCCGCAAATATTCCATGCTCAAACCTGGTGCAGCGATGATCACCGCTGCTGCGTTCACTTTTCGAATCGCTTGGATGGTGGCATCACAATCCTCCGCAGATCCCACGGGATGATCACTAACGAGATACTCATTGCCACCACGATTAATCTGAGTGATTAATTGAAACGGTTGAAATTGTCCAAGAAAGAAACAAGGCCTTCGCCGCCGTTGTAACGCTTGAGCATATACCAAACTCTGATATACCGATTCCCAGCCAGTATCGGGATTGCCATCGCAACGAAATAATATCGGTGATCGGTCCATATGATCGATCCCCCTCCTTCATCTATATTCCAATTCCAAAGCAGAATGACTATATAGTCCCTTCTACTCTGAAAGTTAGTAAATGTATTAGGAGGGCCATTCAGAAATCACACCAGTCATCAAATATGAGGTCTATCGTGGAAGTACAGATCACGGTTCCGAGGCGTGATCCAGGTGCCTTATGATTCCTTTCATTGGCTCCTCTTCTCTGTCCGGTCTTAACGACCGCTGTCAACGGTTCCGTCGTCGACATGCGAATCTTACTACAACTCGATAGACTTTGTGAAGAGGACTTTTCACCTTCGCAAAAAATATCCTGAATCGCTGTTAATCAAGGCATTTCAGTATACTTTCCCAGCACCAACTGAAACCCGCCATTATATTTTTTTACCCTCTTGACATCGATTTTCAACTTTATGATCGTTCGGCCAGGTGGAGAAGAGTCTGAATCGATCAACTCATTTGACCAGGCTAATCATTGAACCAAGTGTATCTTGGCGATTGATAATTCAAGATGATTACTCGCCTAATCAGCAATCGATCCCTATCTGACTTGTCTATGTCTCCAGTTTTGATCCCCGATCTGTCTCCCTTATCTAGATCCCTAGATTACAAAGCAAAACCCCTAACCTGTCTAATCTAGAATATCTTCGCTGGTGCTATCATAAATTTGCATAGTCCCTAATCAGTTCAATCAAGCTAATCTTCGCTGGCGTTATCAGTTTACCTAAGTTAATAGAATCGGATTCCATTCCTCTATTTCGAATGTGTTATCTGATCTTGATTCCTCGTTTTTACGCGAAGTCCCCTTGCATCAATCTGCATCCTCGATTAAGAGATATGCTAGTTAAGCTAGTTTAATATTGGAGTATATAAAACTCGTACACAGTGTGATCAACAATTGCGTAATCACTAATCGAGTTCGTTATCAGTGTTTAAGACAGTTTGAAGCGAAGGTGATTCGAGAGTCAATACGCTCTTAACACGTGGATGGTGATTGCATTATTCTGATGTTCTACGTGGAACTGGGTAATATGGATAAGATTAGAAATATACCGAACTTAAAAACATTAGGGACTTACACGATAAGTCGTTCAATCACTTACTCTAATCAGAAGAAGGAACAACCAAACACATAGCGGATTCATGAATATCGAGAGCTGACATCGGTAAGTGAATAAGACCGACAAGTGAATAAGTAAGTATATATCTAAGGGTGAATAGGATTGGTCCCATTGTGTAATTGATATGATCGATCTGGATCTTGATGGATCGCTTAGGGATATTTCAAACCAATAGCATCGATACAATTACAGATCAAAAATAGATATCGAATCATCCGAAATGGATCCATTCGATGAGATGAATCACTAACTTCAAAATGGTTATGGAGGAACAGAAGAGAATGGAAGCAAACAAGAGTCGATTAGGCAAGGGCTTATCTGCGCTGTTGGGAGAAAATGGGGATTTAAGTGAGATCGAAAATTCGCAACGTCTCACTCTGCCAATTACAACAATTCAGCAGAACCCAAATCAACCAAGAAAGGATTTTGATGATGACGATCTACTTCAATTGAGTGAAAGTATTCGCAATCATGGAATTCTGCAACCATTGATCGTGCGGGTCAATAGCGGACAATATGAACTGATAGCAGGTGAACGACGATTCCGAGCAGCACAAGTAGTTGGCTTAACAGAAGTCCCCGTGAGCGTGGTCGATTTCAATGATCAACAGGTCTTGGAAGTTGCCCTAGTTGAAAACATTCAACGAACTGATTTGAACCCAATTGAAAAGGCTCAAGGATTCAAAGACTATCTCGATCGTTTCGGCATCTCTCAAGAAGCTCTAGCAAATCGATTGGGAATTGATCGTACCTCCGTAACCAATCTTGTCAATCTTCTAAATCTTCCCGTCGAAGTGCAAACCTCGATTCGTAAAGGGGAAATCAGTTTGGGGCATGCAAAAATTCTAAAGGGGCTTGCCGATCCGGTTCAACAGATTCAGCTCGCAAAAGAAGTTACGTTAAAAGGATTATCGGTCAAGGCATTAGAAACTCTAGTCAAGCAGATCAAAGAACAGAATAATCCAGATTCAAAGAAAGAATCAGATAAAGATCCAAAAAATCCTGCTGAGAAAAGTCCTCATGTCATCGAAATTGAAGATGAACTTCGCCACCGATTTTCAACACGATTGGAAATCAAAATCAAAGAAAAGGATAAAGGTCAAATCGTCATTTCGTTTGATTCCAATGACGATTTTGAGCGAATTCTCCATGTTCTTCGCCGATAACAGAATCCCAGATGTAAATGAGTTGATTTTGAATGGGGATTTTATATTAGAATATTGTCTCCATCAATCAAAAGTCTCAAGAATGGATAAATAACTGATAGCGCAAGTTAATAGGAGTTAATAGGAGCTAAAAAATTAAATTATGAAAGTGAACCAATAGCCCTTTCCAAAATCCTATATTTTGTATAAGATAATTTTCGAAACGGGGCGTAGCGCAGTTTGGTTAGCGCGCCTGCCTTGGGAGCAGGAGGTCGGCAGTTCGAATCTGCCCGCCCCGATTTCATTCTTGATAGCAATCCAGCATTTCCATAAACACCACCATCACTTTTTCCATCAACACTACGCTCCATAATTATTCAATAAGAGTTGGAAGTAAGTTGAATTGTAAGATATTGACTCATTCCGATATCCCTCTCATATAATTCTTACTTAATTTTCGGGCCTCGAAATAAGTTTCGATTGAGAGAATTTACGTTCAAAGCGATCATTTATAGTCCAATCATGAGATTAACTCGGGGGATACGTGAAAGCCCGATTCGTAAAAATGTTGTCGATCTAAAAATTCATATCTACATCGAATCGAAATAAAATGGTACTCCTAGAATCCCCCACTAACATCGATTCAAACACAGTTCGATTCATTGATTGACATTGGCAAATCTCGCTTCATTTGCTTAGCAGGATTCATTGATAACAGAAAGATAAATTGTTGGTTCAGCAGGGAGTATTTACCAATACTTACATCATGAAACAGCTAAGATCGAGTAGAAAATCAATTCCGGTTTCCTCATCCTCAATGCCACGTTCGAATCAATTTGAATTATCCATTGCGATCGATCCTCCGACCCTGGAACAAGATTATTGCCGAACAAATGCACCATACTAAGGTAACTCTCAATATTAATTGCCTAAATCGGATCGATCGAGAATCGATCCTAGACTTAAAGTGCTCCCGAAATCGAATTTTATCCCATCCGATAAATCGTTGGATGATCCTAATATTTCATCCTTTCATGGTCAGAATGCGAATCGTTTACTCAGTTCATCAATGGCTATAATCATTCAAGTTGCTGAAACAACATTCTTAGAAAAGATATTGATTCGAGCTTTCAATATTAACATGAGGTAATTAATCTTTCTCTTATGAGTGAAAATCATCACTCAAACAAATCGACTTTCGAAATCTGAAATCAATCGATTAATCATTGATTAGCCATTACGGAATGAATTAGATTCAGTGATAAATGAATCTAATCTCATCAATCTAAAATGAATAATCTCCGAGGTGGATAGCTCTACAACTATATCGCTCAACATGAAAGTAAATGGGAATATATCATCCGTTTAAATGACAGAAACTGAAGTCAGAATGTCATCACTATCTAGGATCAGTCTTTTATTCAGGACGAGCTTTCAGGTAAATTAGTCAAGATAATCTCTCCATCATAACAAAATAAATCTCCAAAAATGAGAGTTAGAAGAGAGAAATTCAAAATTATTTTGGAACTTGTACTTTCCATTATGAATTCATCGTGATATTCTGAAAGATACAAGATATTCTAACGAAGTCTAACAAATGAATGGTAAACTTATGAAATTACTAACTCCATCGATTGACAAGAGAAATTGGAAACGATTTTTACTTTTGGAATGCGGTATTCAACAGAAATCCAATTTAGTTACCTCCCTATCAAAATTCATCATCCTATCGATTATTATGATATCCGCATCTAATTTTAATTCGACAATAATCGCTGGGGAAACTGGTTTCTTGGATCGGGTGTATAAAAACTCCGAAGGAAAAGAATTCAAATATATTGTATTTGTCCCACACGATTATAAAGGGGATAAAGAATATCCAGTCATTCTCTTTTTGCATGGAGCGGGGGAATCTGGGTCTGATGGGAAAAGACAGGCAAAAGTAGGTCTTGGGCCAGCGATTCGCAAACAAGAAAAGACATTTCCGTTTATCGCGATTTTTCCACAAGCCAGTGATATGAAAACACCGATCCCGCGACGATGGTTAGCGGAATCCCCCGATGGGAAAAACGCATTAGCTATTTTAGCCGAAATCGAAAAAACGTATAAAGTAAACAAGAAACAGATCTATCTTTCAGGACTTTCCATGGGTGGATTTGGTACATGGAGTATTGCTTCGGCGCATCCGAAATTATGGGCAGCTATTGTTCCGATTTGTGGAGGAGGCGATGTGAAAAATGCCGAAAAACTTAAAAATATCCCTATTTGGTGTTTCCATGGTGGAGCAGATCCCGTGGTTCCTGCTAAACTATCTCAATCCATGATAGATGCAATTAAAAAAGCAGGTGGTCAACCAAAATACACCGAATTCTCTGGAGTTGGACATAATTCTTGGGATGCTGCCTATGCGACCAAAGAATTATTCACTTGGCTTTTGGAACAAAAATTGGCTGATGAAAAAGCAAAATAATAATTTTCATTCTTAATTCTGCAGATAAGATCGAATGTGAATTATCCTTATCTATTGTAAACATCATCCTTGTGGTTCCAAGGATTTATAAATTGTTTTAGTGAATATGACCATTCTCTATTTGAATTTTATTTTACGAAATCACTGATTTGAAATTGTGAAACCATTAATTGCCTCACCTATGATTTGATCTGAATACATATTTGGATCTAAATCGACAACTGAAACCTCAGAGATCCCCACTCCATATTGTCCTTAATATTTATATGAGATCAATAACGAAATCATTGATGCGATACCGGATCGGATTCATGTGCTTCGTTTAAGTTATTAGTAAGGAGTTCAACCATGTCAACAGAATCAACAACTTCTGTCGATCGTCGAGACTTTTTGAAAACATCTGTGGTAACAGGAATTGCTGGTGTTGCAGCAACGTCCGTAGCCAATTTAGATGCAGCAAGTTATGCGCGTGTAAAAAATGCCAACGAAACAATCAATATCGCTTTTCTAGGTGTTGGTGGTCGATGCCAACAACATATCGATGTCATTCTAGAAATGCAGAAAAAAGGCTTATTAGTAAAACCGGTAGCCGTGTGTGATGTGTGGGATGGCGACCAAGCATTGGGCAATAAAAAAGGGCGTGGTCTGATTCCTTCTGCCAAACGATGCGGCCTCAACCCCGATGATAAGAAACAAGCGACCAAAGATTATCGAACAATCCTTGATCAAAAAGAGGTCGACGTTGCTGTTGTCGCTACCCCCGATCACTGGCATGCCAAAATGACTATTGATGCCTTGAATGCCGGGAAAGATGTCTACTGCGAAAAACCGATGACGAGAACCATAACCGAAGCAATTGCGGTTGTGGATACCGCTCAAAAGAACAACCGTGTTATGACGGTTGGTGTTCAATCTATGGCCGACCCAACATGGCTAGAAGCTTATCGATATATTGCCGAAGGGAAAATTGGTCACGTCTTGCAAGGACAAACTAGCTACTACCGGAATTCGTTAGTTGGGCAATGGCGCTACTATCCTTTGAAACGGGAGATGACCCCCAAAACAATCGATTGGGATATGTGGTTGGGACATAAATTCAAGTTGAATGGGGAACCTCTAGGTCCAACACCAGAGAACATGCCATTCGATCGCGCTGTGTGGGCTCAATGGCGATGTTATTGGCCATTTGGCGGTGGGATGTTTACAGACCTATTTGTCCACCAAACCACTCACTTAATTTCTGCAATGGGTGTGCGATTCCCTGGTCGAGTTGTTGGCGCGGGTGGTCTCTACTTAGAATACGATAATCGCGACGTGCCCGATGTGGCCACCGTTGTTGCCGATTATGATGAAGGTTGTCAATTAATCATCTCCGCGACCATGTGCAATGATACTCAATTAGGAGAAATTATTCGCGGTCGACTGGCAACGATAAAATTCCTGGGGGGCGGAGACTATATCAAAGGCTTCCAAGTATTTGGCCAAGAGATTAAAGGGGGACCAGCAAAACCTGCTCAAGGTTTCTCGGCTCCAGTACATCAGTTTGAAAATCCGAAATCAGGCAATGCTACCTATGCTCTATGGGAAAATTTCCTCGATTGTGTCCGCGCTCGTAAACGGGATACTCTCAGCACTCCGGAATTAGGAGCCGCGGCATTCACCACTGTGAATATGGGGGTTCAGAGCTATCGCAATGGTAAAGTATTATTCTGGGATAAATCGCGCCGAGTGGTTCAGGAAGCCGATGCGAGCTGGGCGACCAAACTGGAAGCACGTAGTAAAGTTCGAGGGAAACCGAATCAAATTATCGGTTGGAAAGGTGGAGATAGTGGTAGTGTTCTTGTTCCTCCCGAATATCAAAAATTGGAAGGACCATGGATCGATGGCAAAGACCCTGCCAAAAGCTAATTTCTAAACCTGTTATGTTTACATGATTGGGTAAGCTGGAATCAGATTTGGTCCCAGCTTACCCATAGCACAAGTCAAAGAATTCGTCTTTATTTTCGATCAATCGACAAGTCTCAATAACTAGATTCCTAATGAAAGATCTCTTATAGATAGGCTTATCATGCTTGCCTTAATTTGTCGTTGAAAGTTAGAATAGCCGTTCTAGATAATCTATCTCCCAGACACCCAAGAATCCTTGTCTTACTTTGTCAATGTTCGGGATTTTCGAATATCAAATATCAACCGTGAATTGAGTAGATTATTTCAAACTCAAGAAATATCTACTTAGCTAGACGTCAATCCCCATCAGTAATAATGTGACATCATCAATAGCACGGCAATTTCCTTGGAATTGCTTTAATTCGAATAGCAACTTTTTAGATAAATCGGTTGTTGGAGCTGATCCATTTTCTTGAAGAATTCGCATGAATCGGTCATCGCCAAACGATTCTCCCCGTTCATTACAACAATCGATTATTCCATCGGTATAAAATGCAATGCGATCCCCTTTTTCAAAGTCGATCGTTTTTTCTCGATATACTTCATCGTGGGCAATCCCCAATGGATAACCCCTAGCAGAAAGATGATTGGTACTACCCGTTTTACCAATATAATGACAAGGAAAAGGATGGCCCGCATTTGAATAGGTTAGTTGCTGATTCTGACGATTGAAGATTGCATAAAAAGCTGTAACAAATCGCTCTTCTAACATCGTACAAACACGCTGATTAATGGTTGCCAATACTTGCCCCGTTGAGAGAGATCTTGTGGCAATCTCTTGAAAAACAAAACGTGTTAATATAGCAATCATCGCCGCAGGTAAGCCGTGGCCGGAAACATCGGCAATCAACACCCCGAGATGATTATCATCATGCTGGATAAAATCATAAAAATCCCCTCCCAGTGGATCGAGTGGAGCAAAATGAATTCCCCATGTAAACCCTTGCCATTGCGGAGGTTGCTTAGGTAAAACGAGCTGACGCTGTAATCGAGCCGCTGTTTTCAAATAATATGTCAATTCAGAATCTCTGGCAATTAATTGTTCATTTAATTGCTTCAATTCATCAACGCGCTGTTGCACCGCTTGATTCAATATATCTCCCCGATACTTCATTAATATTCGAGAAGAGACGATTCCAATTACTTTTTGCTGATCAACAACAGGCAGATGTCTAACCCTCAGCCGATCCATCCCTTCAAAAGCATCTTCCCAGCTCGCTTGCGGACTGATCGTATAAGGTTGCGGGGACATCCAATCCGCAACCACCACATTTTCCCAGTTCGAATTCGAAACGTTAATGGCATGGCGCAAAAAGTCACGTTCGGTAAATATCCCTAGTAATTTTTGGTCTTCATCTGTTACCAGTACCGCCCCAATCCGTTTTTGATTCATCTGCTCCAGGACTTGAAACACCTTCGCATCTGGGAACACACATACCGGCTCGCGCATCATAACATCTTGAACAGAGATTTTCTTCATCAAGCTACCTTATATAAATCACTCTCCAGAACAATCTAGAAATATGATTTGATCTAAATATTTGCAAGAGAAAAATGAGAGAATAAATCGGTGCCATGCAGAAAAATTATCTCTAGAAAATTGCCAATTTGATAAAATTTTCAAGTGAGCAAGCTGGTAAATATACACAAATAAGAATCGGAATATATACCAGACAAATCCGGACCGATTTAGTCTTCGAAAAATGAAGATATTCGAAGAGAACGTGAATAATGGTAAGAAAGATTAAAATGAATGGTAAGCGTACATAGTGCAATGATTATAGAAGATCAAGGAAAGGCTCCTCAAGGAGACTCAAAAGAGATACTTAAGAGACACATAAGAGATAAAAATTACTAAGATCTGAGTTTATAAAAATCTTATCTTTGCTCATTGTCGCTCGACTCTCCGAGTCGAGTTTTAGGAATCGGAACCGATGTTGGACTAACCGATTTGCATTGATCAGCACACCAACATCCTTCCCCCTTTGTGATCCATGAATCTGCTTAGTCGTCAACGATACTCATGGATCTTCTCAGAATTATTCTCAACACTGGAGCCGGTGAATCATGCGACGATTTGCAATAAATTCGAGATGATTCTACAAATTAAGAGTCAGGTTAATGAACAATAATTATCTGATCTATTTTACAATGAACCTTAAGAACATCTTAAACACATTTAGAAAAAAAACGAGTATCCATTTTGGGATACTCGTTCAAAATTACAATTCAGTTACTAAGAATCAAGTCGTTGCAATTAGCTTTCACCACCAGGAATCAGATCTAGTTTAATTTCTGTGGATTTCTTAGAAAAGGTTTCGTAAATCGGGCGTACCGTCATATTGGAACCTTTGGTACCATTGGCAACTTCAATGCTTGCTTGTAGCTGCATTCCCGTTGAAATCGAAGGATAAACCTGAGTCTGATATTTAAGACCGATCATCGGAACCACTTCGTTCGGGTTAAGAGCGGAAGAGGTCAAGCTGTTGGTAGCAGAACCAAAGCCCCCATCGAAACCGGAGAAACCGGGTTGAGTCATTGCCTGAAGCTTACGCATAACATCCTGGTTTTCATCAGGCTTCCGATTGACAGTTAGTCCTACAGCAGGAGGGGGTAATTGTGCCAGAGCAACGCGGCGACCTTTATCGACCGAAATGGTCAAACTATCTTTTTTGGATAGATCCAGTGAAAATAGTTCAACTGATTCTTCGGGTGTGCCCTGATTGCGAATAACTTTAACTGATGCCTTATTGCCAAGAGGTTTACCCCACACTCGGCGAACGCGAACTTGATAAACACCGGAGAAGGCTTGAGCAGCGGTATACTGTTCCCGATGATCCCCATCGGTCTGAGCCAAACTATCGCTATCCAGGGTACCACCTCCTGTAGTCCTATTCTGGTTATAAGAACAGACCGAACCATTTGGTTCAAGAACAGATAAATCTAGGT
Organism: Planctomycetota bacterium; assembly: GCA_021809185.1. Classification (GTDB taxonomy): domain Bacteria; phylum Planctomycetota; class Planctomycetia; order Gemmatales; family Gemmataceae; genus JAKBAI01. The sequence goes on along the minus strand of JAKBAI010000002.1, from coordinate 19,404 downwards.
CTGCGCTGTTGGACCAGAGCAATTGAATGACCAGATCCCGCTGGTTAGAATCCGAAAGTACTTTTTGCAGCTTGCCAACTTCCTGGCCCCGATCACTCTTCTGTAATTTATTAATCAGATTTTGTACGTGAACCTTGGCCAATTTATGGAATTCACTGGTATCTTGCAGCCATTCTCGATCCAGTACTTCCCGAGCAGCCCAAGCGGTAAGATTCGGATCGACTTTCTTCAAATTTTCTGCATATTTCAGAGAATCGAGATAGGGATCGGCAATTTCTGGTTGCAGCATGGATGCCTGTTTGCAGAATGCGATTGCCCGTTCTGGTTGTCCGATCTCTGCAAGCCCTTTGGCAGCTCGCAAATAAGCAGAAGCATTCTGTGGATCTAGATCGATACCGGATACTTTAGCTCGTTCCAACTCGATCTGAGAACCCTGGCTAGATTCAAGAGCAAGAGCCAAAGCTTCCTGTGCCCAAGGTTCTGGGGTAAGCCCTTTTCGCAAACTAGCTTTCAAAAGCTCCGCAGCGTGTTTGAATTTATGCAGTTTTGCCAGAGCATCCGAACAGGCAATGATTAAGCCTGGGTCAGTAACTTCTTTGGCAACGGCATCATTCCAAATCTCTTTTGGATCCAGATTTTTGGCAGGTGGATTGATTTTGACAAGCTGATCAGGATTTTTACCTGGATTCTTATTGAGACCAGGATTCCCTTTCGGTCCTTGTCCCATAGCTAATTTATCTTTTTTGGGTGGAATCGGCAAACTAGCCGCAGCATTGTCACCCGATTTATAATTGAGCCGAGAGTTATTTTGTTTGTGGAATCGTGAAGTACCCCGAACCACCAATGCTCGAGCCGCTGGGTAGTATCCAAGCGAGTTAAGCATATCTCGAGTTAAAAGGGGTTGATTGGCATCCCCTCCTGCAGGATCAGCAGGATCTCCACCATTACCGTTCGCTCCCTGATTTTGCAGACCTTGTCCACCAAGAATCGATTGAGCATTCAACCATTCTCCCGGTGCAATCAGCTGTTGAATCAAAGAAACAAGAATCGTACTTTGATTTCCCCCTTGGAACCCAAATTGGCCCCCCAGGTTACCAAACTGACCGAGATTACCCCCACCGAAACCGGTGATCCCTCCACCAGCTCCGAGGTTCACGTTTTGACCCTGGAAGAGAGCACCAACGTTTTGCTGCCCCCCTTGAATACCTGCCTGACCACGGATACCAGCACCGAAACCCGCGGCCCCGAACCCGAAGCCACCGAAGCCACCAAAGGCTCCAGCAATCGGTTGACCTGTAAAACCGCCCCCAAGAGAGAAGGTTTGACCAAGAATCGAAACGCTCTGTCGTAATGCCATCTGGTTAACCGAGTTTGGAATAGGAACAACCAGGTCTTCTACTGGATATACCCCAATCACTTTTTCACGTAAGGCCGCTTCCGCTGAGGTGATTTCAATAAAATCTCGGCGAACAATATAGGTAGCATTCAACTGTTCAGTTAAAAGCCGCAAGGCCGTTGACAAGGAAGCCCCTGTTAATTTTGGTAATCTTACTTGTTCATCTTCAATCTTAGCGGTAGCATCCCCTTTTGCTGCTTGCAATTTCGCTGAATTTATCAAAATTTTCACTGCCAAACTAGAATCCTTCTTCGCTTCAGGCGGAGTGGAAACCTCTTCCAGAATATCGACGATTTCTTTCAGGGAACCAGAAATTTCTTTTTCCAAAACGATAGGTCGATTAAGAGCTTGCCGTAAATTATTCATACGGCGTTCTTGAGCTTCAGGCAGATCGCCTTGAAAATCGGTAGTGGCATATTTTTTTCGCAAGTTGACCATTTCACGCCAAACTTTGGCAGGTGGGAAGTGCACAGGCGGTTCATCCGGATAAGGGATATGGGATCGTTCTACCTGCATCATCGTTAGCAAGAATCGGTCTTCACGGATACGCACTAATTCGCGTGCTTCGCGGTAATTATTTGCTGCCTGCCCGATCTGATACGCAGCTTGTGCTTCGATCGGAATCGGTTCCCCTTTATTTACCGATTCTTGTTGCAAGACAAGGGCTTCGCGATAAGCATCTTCAAACCGTGCCTGATTCATCAGTGTAGAGAAAGCTCGAATACGATCTCGGATCTGTTCTTCGCGAGCACTTTTCTCTTCGATTTTCAGTAATTTTTCCTTGGCTCTAGCAACGCTTTCTCGTTCATTAGCCAATTGTTGTTTAATATCTGCTGCCCGTTTACCGATTTCGGAAAGAAGGGCTTCCATCTTAACATCCAATATTTTGCGAACTTTGTCGCTCAGATCAGGATTGGCTGCTACAGAGTCGCGTTGCTGCATAATAATTTGTTTAGCACCATCGGGATCTTTATTGGCAAATAGCGAGCGAGCACGTCGAAGTGTTTCTTCGACCATCAGATTCATTTGTTGCTCGATCACCGCTCGGCGAGCCTGTTCTTGGGCCAATAAGTTCCCTGTACCCGCACCGGAATTCCCCTTAGGAGGAAGATTGCTTCCCCCTTTCGGTGGTGCTGTTTTGGGGACTTCATTCTTCTTATCAATATCTTGCAAAGCGGTTTTGGAACCATTTTTGATCGTTTTCTCGATCCCTTGAATGGCATTGAGTTGTTCTCTGCTTAATTCGCCGCGATTGATCTTATCGAGCAAGTTCAAACCGGCCACTGCTTCGCGATCCATTGGATCGATCTGCTTCACCGCCATGAACATCTCTTTAGCAATATCGTTGCGACCAGAATTGAGTGCCCATTCCCCTTGAATACGCAGTTCTTCGGTTGCGATTCGACTCTGCTCGAAGGAAAGTGCTAACGTACGATCGGATCGCAACAACGCTGGGGCATCGGGATACGGAGATTTTTGCCACTGCCGAAACATATTCGCTAGGAAAAAATGATCGGCAGAAGAGGCAGGTACTTTTTCTGACAGATTCAATTTCACTTCTTTGTCGAGAATCTTTCCTGTCAGAGTTGCCGTAATTTCTTTAGGAAATGAATCTTTCAAACGCGCGAGTACCAAGGTTGGCGAATCGGCTCGCAATGGGGGTAACTTGGTTGGGAAAAATCCTTCTACTTCTATCTGGAATTTGAAATCGGTTGGTAGCAAAACAGGAACACTCATCGTTTTATTGATTCGCGCAATAAATGGCTGGACCGACAATTCGCTATCTTTGCGAACCTCGTCCCCAAAAAACCGTACCACCGCTCCCCCAGTTGAACTTACCAAAGAGTGAATATTTTTAGAGTGAATATTCAAACCCAATGGCACCGCGAAAAATGAAATTTTGGAGCCTAATAGCTTATCAGATAGGGTATATCGATCTTTTTCGGTTAGAGCATGGTATGCACTTTCTCCATCGCCTAAATACAGAATAACTTGCTGCCGGCTATTTTTGCCAGAAAATTCTTGTGCCACTTTTTCTAAAGTAGTTTTCAGATCGACGGCACCCGATGGATATTCTTCATCTAATGCATCTAAGGATTTAGACAAACTTTTATCCTGGACATTGACAAATCCTTTAGTCAACGATTGAGATGCCTGTGGAATATTCACGGTCCAGATGTTAACTCGATCCCCTGGCGCTGTTTGTGCTGCTTCACGCACAAATTCTCGTGTAATACTCTTCGCGAGCTGAAACGGTCGCCCCGATTGGCTTGCTGAAGTATCAACCAAAATGGCCACATCTCTTGGTCTTGCCGGAACCGGATCTAATTTCGGTTGGACCTGCCAGGCAACATATCGGCTCTGATCCGGTCCTTGATAACTAACTACAGATAAATTGGTAAATTTACCTGCATTAACGTCATTCTGAATTTTCGACTCAAAAATTGTATCTACTTTAGAAAGCTTAGGTATCCCTTTGTTGTCTTTGGAATCCAAGGCCCATAGCCATGCTCCCGTTATAATCGCTGCTACCAAGGTTATTGCAGTGATAATCTTTAGCCTGTAAATCACATTCATGATTGGATTGCTCCTGTTACTATAAATTAACTTAATCCTTAAAAGATTGGTATTTTAGTCTGTTTTTGCTATCAATGTTATTGTTGATTCGACTTTCCCATTTGTCTCGTCCTATTATCTCATGCGAGTAATCGGATTCGAGTAGTTATACAATCATTCATGGTGCATGGTGAAAATACTCATCATTTACTTAAATTATCCCAATGATTTCAATTTGATTGACTTTCATGGACATATCTAAAGTATTCATTCCCAATCAGGGATAAATTGGATCTTTCTTCTGGATTCATTTTATAATTATAGGGAAAGCTCACCACACGATAAAGTCTGAAAGATATTCTGTTAATGGAATCATTCTTATGGAATCATTTATCTAGGTTCATTCATATTCCAAAAAAATTCATAAACAGAACTACAGAGATTACCAAAACTTCCCAAATTATCTTTCCAGATCCCATTAGTACATTTTAACCAATTTTTATTTGTGAATTCCAGTATTTTTTGGAATTTCTTGCATGATCGATGCCTTAGAGGGATTCTTAACCGTATTGTCGATTCAGATGATCCTTGCATATTCATCGTTTCTATGCTTTCATATTACCTACACCTCAGGTCAATAGATGTTAGTAAAAATTCCATTTGTTTGTAAAAATCGATTTCTGACAATTGAAAAGAACAATTATTTTACCAAGTCGGAGATTTTGATTTGACTTGTCTTATCGATGAATTAAGGTTAATCGAAAGAATCCACAATATTTACGCTTGCGGATTATTTTGACGCCTTTAAAAAGAGAGCCTATAATTCCATAAAAGAATTAAAACTACAATATAAGAGAATTCGCCTGCCGTTTAGAATCGAATCGGAGAAAGGATAATTTGATTTGGAGATATTGTTACAATAATTTAAGAGTGCGTTATCAATTATAATCAAAATCTTACAAAGCTGATCATTTAATAATCGGCAAATAAGTAAAAATCAGGTCAATCCAAGGGATAAGTGGCTCGAACTGGAATCCTCTCCAAAGGAATCTACTTCGGAACGAAGATTCTAAGATTAGGTACTAACATGGCAGCAATCGCCTAAACATCGTTAATGTAAAGGTCATCAATAATGAGTAATTCATCGTCTACAAATGGTCGCCCGCGAATAACAACCAATAATTTACGTGGACGCCTGCTTACAGCACCAGGAAGTAATAGTTCGGGATTCCGCAATGCTCCGAATTCGAATCTAGCCATTGATGCAGTTCCTGCTTCAGAAGAAGATTTGAATTCGTTCAACTTGGAGATGAATCCTTCCGAAGAAGAAAATTTGATACCGATAGAAGAGCATTCAATCTCCCAAAAAACCCCGATGCCTGAAACCAATCTTCATATTCCCATACCACGTGTAGCCCCTCGACCTGTTCCTGCCAAAAAATATGGACCAGCAGAAGAGATCCATGCTCTGCGCCAGGAAAATGAAAACCTCCGCAATACTCTGCAAGAAGTACATCAAATTCTGGAAGAGGCTCAAGCTCAGGAATTGTCCCATCTGGAACGGCAACAGCGATTAGAAGAGTTGATTAGCGAACGAGATGAATTAATCAATCAACTTCAGACTCAAGTGCAATCGTTACAAGACGAACTGGATAAACGACCAATCTTAAAAAATGCGGATGAATTAGCGCGCTGGGCTGATGAATTGGAAAAAGAATCATCTATTCTCAATAAACAGCGCCGAGCATTAGATAATGATCGCCAGCAATTCCGAGAAGATGAAGAAGCTCTGGAAAAACAGATGAGGGATATGGAAATATCGATGGCTCGAGAACGTGCCACTCTGGCCCGCCAGGAAACCGAATTGAAACGGCTCAGTAGCGAAATTCAACATGAATTAGAAATGATGAATCGCAACGATATTGGGTCGCGCGATCAGTTCCTGAAATACCAGCGAAAACACCAAGATATTATCGCCGGTAATTTGAGTAAATCGAACCTCAAAGACCCAGCACAAAACAATCCGAATAGCGATAGTGCCATCAACCCTTCTTCCCCACAAATTTCCTCTGAAGCGAATAAAGATAATTCCTCTATCTTCCGAAGGTTTTTTGGCAAATAAGTTTCTGTTCCAATCTGCTAGTTCCATTCAACGAACATTATCAACTGGTTAATCCCTATACCATTTATGGGATTGACCAGTTGTTGGCGATATTTTAAGACCGTAAAATTCGCCCCAAAATCGCGTTTCGATTTAAATATTTGATAAATACTTTGCAATCATCTCTGTAAATTCAATATTTTGATTTTCCAATCGACAATTCAATTGAATGGTATGATCGCTACGCGACGAACAAATGGCATTTTTTCCAGAATATTCGGAAAAGTCAGTTTGTAAAATGGGTTCTTTTTGGTGATTGTTGCTAAAATAAATAAAGAAACTTGGGAAAATTTATTAGCTTTCAAAGGTTTAGTTAGCTCAAAAGGTTTAGTTAGCCCCAAAGGGAATCTTCAAAGGAATCTCTCCTAAAACCGGCTACACCCAGGACCAACAGATGGTTTATCCAAAGCAAAAAGAGGTTCGCTGCTGTCTATTGCTATTGCTTATATCCGCACTTTTACTTTCAACTTCGGGGAAAAGTAAATTTGGAGGTCTGTTTGCCCAATCCACAGCAAAATCAAAACCCCTTCCTATTAACAATAATAGCGATAAAAAGAGCGATAACAAAAACAAAAAGCAACTAAAAAATCCCAAAGTTGAAGATACCAAATCAGATAAAACAACCATAAAAGATTCGCAGCAAGGAACCAGAAAACCGGTTGACGCCAATAATCTGGATCTCTCTTCGAACAAAGAAAAAGTTCCGGTCAAGCAATCATCTGGATCATCTGGAACCGGGGACAGCCTATCGGTAGGTCAAAAGTCAAGCAATGAATCAGCCAAGGAACATATCTGGTTGACCCTAGAAAAATATCAACAATTACTGGACCAGATCGACAATCTAAAACGCAAAATCAAATCGGAAAAAGCGGGGCCGCCGAGCGAGTGTAAAATTGAAGGAACGATCGAGGAGCGCGGTAAAGCCCGCGTGGTGCATCTCCATCTCATCTACCGTTGCCGGACGACAGAGGCAAATACGATCCTATTTTTAGGACTTCAGAAGGCACAGACCTTTGACGCTCAGTGGGAAGATGGCCAATTGCCGTTTCTCATTCCAGGGGAGGACGGGCTAAAAGTACTGGTCGAGCAAGCGGGAGAACACCGGTTGCAAATTCACACCGAATGCTTAATTAATAGCTTGGGAGAGAAAGGGAACGAAGTCGGGTTTGAACTCCAATCAAGCGGGTCGCCCATCACTCTTCTACACTTCCGCCCGTTTGATGGTATCCGGCAATTTACACTAATCCGCAAAGAAAATAGCGCGAAAAATAATGCGAATAATGGCACGAATAATGGAGATACCCTCCCGGATCAACGGACAGTTACCAGCGATCAGTTGCAACGGGCAGAAGGGCTGCCTCTAGGAGCCGTTCGCTGGTTTGCTTTGCAATGGGAAAATTTGCAAACGAATGCCCCCAAAGCCTTGACCTCTCAGAGCTTGGAAACAACGGTAACCATTAGCGATAACGAAATTCAAAGCGAAACTAAAATTCATCTGGGGGGTCCAGGCAAAACATTCAAAATTGCCGCACCTGCCAGTGCGGAGATCAATATCCGCTCCTATTCTCCTGCAAGCCCTGATACTGCGAGTAAGCCGATTGAACTCCCTTTTGATCAGTTACCAACCCTTATTCGACCAGCCGCGAATCAACCGGGAGTCTGGTCGATTATCTTTCGAGAATCGGTCCCCAAAAATCTGCAACTCCTGGTAACCGATCGGCGGCAACGGCCACAAAATAATCCCGGTGGGAATAAACGCAATGATCCGCGTGCCCGGCTACCAATTGCTATCCTGCCTGCCCTAGCACTCGATATTCCCATAAGCGAAGGAATAATCCACATTAAATACCCTGCAATTTTTCGAATCGTTGGTCATCCTCATGGCGATACCCGGCGAATGGAAACCGCTAGTACTTCTCCCCTTGATATGCAATATCACTTTCAGCATCTGGCAAAAGGAAATCCTATCCCGATCGCCCCTCTTGAAATTGAAATTTTTTCAGTTCCAGGAACGATCCAGAACCGTAGCAAATATCAACTCGATTGGAGTGAAAATGGCTGGAAACTGAGAACAGAATTCCGGTTGCAACCGCAAAGACGAGAAATCGATCAGCTCACCCTCGAAATTCCACGTTCAGGCGAATTGAGTGACCTGACCATATTGCCACTAGATCAGATCGAATCGATTAATGAAATCCGCGATATCGATCCGCAGCGCCGTTTAATTCAGGTACAGTTATCGGTACCCCAAAAGAACCTATTCACTTTAACGGTGGAAGGGATCTATTCGGCACGATTATTCGAAGCGACGCAGGATGCCAATTCAGGAAACACCAGCATGACGCGCACAGAAAAGTGGGTATTACCACGGATTCTGAATACCTACGAACGCGAGGCAGAGGTTGCTGTTTCGCTGCCATCCGATTATCAATTACAAGGGGGGGTAAAAATTTGGCAAAAAGACAAAATCGGCCAAATGATCCATCCTCTAACAAAAAAGGACAATCAATGGGTAACGAGCTTGCAACGCGAAACCCCGGCACAACTCGAATTTTCCTGGTATCCAAATCGGCCGCGCATCCAGGCCAGGACGGTTGTTTCGTTGCACTGGTTCGGCCATTCGTTGCGTTATCAAGAATCGCTCCATTTGCAATCGGCATTGGCTTTACCACGGCAGATAAAATTGCAATCGGCACAGCCCGTGAACATCACCACCACCAGCGACAACGTTACCATCGAACCACTGAATCGGCACCAGTGGTTGATCAGTCAAAAAGAAAAAGGTCTGAAACAGCTCGACTTACAACTGGAATATACGGCTAAGCCTCCCAAATTGGCAACGCTCAAATCCCTGGCGACCGCTCTTCCTTTGCTCTGGCCTGAACAAACAAGCCAATCAACTATGAAAGTGAGAATCTGGTTCCATCTACCCAATAGTGGTACAAATCCACAACCGATCCTGGGCCAAGATTGGCGTTCACTACCACCAGAAATCGTTGCCGATCAGCCCGAACTTCCTGCTCTCGTTTTGGAAAGTGATACCTGCAACGCTGGTTTGAGTTTCCGGTTTGATCCGTCAATAGATAGTGGCAAAGAATCGGTAAAATCCGAAGCGGTGCCCCCAGAGGATCCAGCAGCGACCGCTATTGCAGGGGAAAAGAGCGACACTCCGCTGCAACAGATCTGGCCCATTCGGACTTTTATTCAAGTCCAGCAAAACGAAGTACAACAGCGCTATCGAATCCGTACAATTTTGCGCACTTGGAATTCTTCTCACTGGCCTATCCTCTTTCCAGAGAATACGGTCGATCTGGAAACCTGGATCAACGGCAAAAAGATCAATTTAAGTGCACTCCCGAACCAAAATACCGCACAGTTTTTGACCAAAGTACCATTGCCAGAACAAATCAACAATGAACCGTTAATGATCGAATGGCGTTACCAGTTAAGCACCCTCGGGCCCAAAATTCGATGGGTTCCCCCCATTTTTCTGAATGGGGGGAATATGGGCACGGTTCGCTGGCAAGGGCAGTTCCCCGCAACCTGGGAAGACTTGTGTCTACAAAGAGATATCGTTTTGGACGATAGTTGGGGCTTTGACCGCGGCCTCCCTCGCCATATCGCTAGCAATAGTAGTACCGAATTGGAAAATTGGTTTTTGAGTGGAATTGAACCTAGCGCACGCTCAGCCCTCAACATGATGGAACGATCTTGGGATCTAATGGATCGATCGGTAAGTTTCCAACAAGCAGAAATCGCTCCGGTGCACTGGCTCATGGTATCTCGGCTAGGTTGGATCATTAGTTGGAGCAGTATCCTGATTTTGCTTTTCCTTTTCCGACTAGGAAAAAAATACCTTCCTCAGCGCTATGTGCTAGCTTGTATCGCTGTAACGTGGTTCATGATTTGGCTATCTTATCCACGGATTAGTTATCAAATAATCATGGCCTGTATACCGGGCTATATCGTCATAATGTTTATTTTAGGATTACGCTACTTTTTAGCGTGGCGGCAACAGTATCGCATCAGGCATTTATCGAGTTTTCGGCGAACCATGCTCGATGTTTCATTAAGCCCATCTGGGAGTTCGCAGCGTGCTAAAGTGCGTGATCCGAGTACCATGGATAGTCCGCCGCTGGCCGATATTTGGTCTTCGGCGAATCGGTCATAACGGAAATTGGAGTATCATCTTGCCGAGATAAAGACAAATGAATAACCATCGTTAAAACTCTTAGTTACTCCATTAGTTAACTCTATGAGTTAACTCCATATACGAGCAATGCAACACAAGACAAAATCCAATCCGATTCCGTTTTACTTGTCCCCGCTGCGTTCAGGACTAGGCCGGATCGTTTTGGTTGGGGTACTCCTATTCCTCGTCACGATTATCCTAGCTAACGAACAGGAATCGGGTACCACCAACGCGCAGTCCCCCTTTTCAAAAGAACCTGCCAAGAAAGGGATCAGCGGCATATCGAAGCGCTCGACTCCCCAAGCGAAGACTAGCCCATCTCCCGAGATATTTTCTGATCCTATTTTTCAAAGCGTAACGGTTGATGCTAAAGAAATGGAAACCGTTTTAGCAAAAAACACAGAACAGATTTACCGATTTATAAGCAAAAAGAAATTCACCCAACAAATTGCAGAAATTCAAGCTCGGCAAAGCGCCAAAGCAACACCGCCAAAACTAATCGAAATGCAATATAATGCCGAATTACAAAAAGATGAGCAGGGCCGATATAATCTGACCGGTAATGGAGAATGGCGGATATTAAAAATAAATCCACAAGCTGGGTTGCTTGACCTGGAGCCGTTTCAGCTCGCAGTCAATCAGATGAGATGGAGCGATAACCAAACCGCTATACTTGGTGCCCTCGATCGGCGTTTTCCTAATCGGTTTCAGTTGTTAGTCGAAAAAAATCGGCAATCGACTCTCGTCTTCGATTGGTCGATACGCGGTCTGGAAGAACCGTCGCAAATCCGCTTTCCGATGCGTTTACCCCCCGCTCCCCATGCCGTATTGTCCTTGACTATCCCAGACAACTTAACACCAACCATCAATCCTTCCGAAGGGATTTTGATTGGTCCCATTAACCAACAGGGGGACCAGAATCATCGCAAATTGCTCTGGCAAATTCGTTTTGCCAATAGCAGTCAACTCGATCTCATTTTCCGCAAAAACAATCTGGAGAATCACCAAACTAATCTACGCTATCGACTACGATCCGTTCAAGAATTAACAGCGAATGAAGCACGTTATCGATTCGATTTCAATCTCGAAGTTGCAAGGGCCGATCTGAATTCCATCAATCTAGTTCATTCCAATCTTTTAACCCCTACGGATGTCATTGTAAATAACATCGCGAGCTGGAGCGATACTCGGCTCAATAACAAAGAAAATCTCCTCCAGATTCATCTGCGCGAACCGCTCCGCACCGGTAAAATTGAAATTATTGCCAGCGGGCCGATCCCATTGGGTGAAAATCGGCCTTGGCTCAGTCCTGCCATCTCCATCCAAAACGGTATTCTCCAAAGCGAAACCTTGGAATGTCGTATTGCTCCTGATTTAACCTTAGTGGATTGGCACCCGCATTCTTTTCATCTGAATAAGATAGAAACAAGTAGCGAAGGGGTGCGAATTCTTTTTCTCGAATCGATCCATACCTCGAATACCCAGGGAACCGGCCGACCGCAAGCAAAGTTACAAACACTGCACCATCCGCTCAACATCCAGGAGAATATACGCTGGGTGCTGAACCGCGATCAGGAATCGATCCAATACCGGGCCAAAATCCAGCTTTCTCATGGCTTGTTGCCACAACTCCAATTACAAATCCCGCCCAACTGCGAGCTGATCGCCCCGGAAATTACACCGCGTGAATTATTACCCGATTTTTCCAAAAAACAGAATCAACTGCAAATCGATTTTACCAATCCCCCAAACGCCAAACAAACCTTTGAGTTAAGTTTTCAATTAATACGACCCATCCCATTCCAAAACAGGAGCAATAGTGCAACAGTAACGTTTCCGCAATTTCACTGGCTAAATGAACAAGTGATCAATTGTACTGGATCGTTGCATCTGGAAGTGGCAAATAATCTACGCTCGTATGTGCAGAGTACGGCCTTCGATCTACTTACAGCAACCGCATTAAACAAAGTCGCAAGCCCAAATAATAATAATAATAGTGGGAGCACAAACATGCTCCCTGCCGATATTCCCTACGTCGCTCAAATGCCCGTTGGCACGATCATCCTGCAGCGGGAATCGTCCGATCACCCGCCTCGTTGCTATACTAGCATCCATTCAATCGATAACGGTTTTCTCATCGATAACAAACTCGAATTGCCTTCGTGGTCAGGAAATCAAAAAGAATTTATTTTGCAAACCAGCCGGCCATTGGATCACTGGGAGGTAAATCTGCTCGCAGAAGAAAATCATGCTGAAAATCAGATTATAGCGATCGACCCGCTTCCCATAACACAACTCAGCGCTATGTTGAGTTTGGCATTATCTCCGGCGTTGCCTAATTCGCTCCTGCTGGTGGCCAGTGCAACTACCGGAAGCGGTAGCGCATCTCCATTCGAGCTTCCGCGCAACGATGCAGTTGATAAGTTTCCAAACGTCTCCCCAAAGCCCTCTTTTCCATGGACCAATTCCCCTTTGGCAAAAGAGCAAACCGTTTTCCCGCGGTGGTATCGTCTAAAATTTCTTGCTCCGATTCAGGATTCGTCTCGATTCCACTGGTCATGGCAAATCGATGGCGGCCAGCTAACTGATACGCAACATTTCTCCCATTGGCTGGAACTACTCGCCCCGACCCCATTTTATTCACTCCCCAGCGCTTTCCCTTGTCTCGCTAGCCAAATGGCAAAGCCAAGGATCCAGCTAAAACCAAAAAAAATTATACCCGATAAAAAGCTCTGGCCAATCCCCATTATTCAGAGGATTGGAGGTATAGCGGTACAAAATGAGATTCAAATTCCCCCCGGCTATCATCTGCAATCATCGAAGGAGGACTCTGGAGGCGAGTTTATTTATGAGACAGCAGAAGCGAACAACCATGATGAAAAAAATCTCCTCTATTCTTGGCCGGCTTCTCAGCGCCCCCCACTGTTATGCCGGAACCTGCCCGGACCGAAATCGACTTCTGAGCCAGATCAGGCACAGTTGCTGACCAGTTATCGCGGCGGCAGCTATTGTGAAAATTATCTATCTTTTTGTATCCATAATCCAAGTCCGGCAGGGATTACTCTATCCTTACCCGCTATAGCAAAGATACGCTCATTGCTTATTTCTGGTAAACAGAGTGGTAGCAAGCTCCTTTCGGTTCTGGATCCGCAGCACTCTCTTAGGCATTATTCTCTAGCCCTGCCCGTGAACCGTTCGATCTGGGTCGATCTCATTTATGATTTGCCCGTTGAAACAGGTTCTATTTTTTATCTCAAGTCTCCCCCCCCACTTCTGGATAACGTTGCGATCGACTTGCGCCGTTTTTGGCAGCTCGATCCTGATTTTCTATCCTGCCAGTCTCCTCCTCTCATTACCAGTAAAGAGTTGCTGTTTTCGGAAAAAGATTCAGCTCACCCGCTTCGTATTAACTCCAGACTATCCCCCGCCGATCTGAAGGATGTTTCTAGCCATTATCAACCGATTTTGCAACAGCTCTGGAGCAAACAAAAAAAAGTACTACTAAGTGATTTTCTGTGCCGTACCAATCAGTTAAAAGTTCCTCTGTTGATCGATCGCTGGGCACTAGCAAAAGAGAATATTGCTCTAGATAGTTTTCTTGCCAAAAACTCCTTGTTAGAAGCGCAATTGCTTATACTGCAATCCCCCTATGGCAATTTACTAACCACCCGGCAAATGGTTTCCCACTGGCAAAACGACCAATCAACCGCTCCGGCATTTCCAGCGCAGTTCCAAGCAGATTTGCGTATTGCTTTCCGCTTTGGTTGCGACAGTACTGGTCGCTGGATCAATTCTTGGAACTGGCTCCATAACACAGATTTCACGAATAGTTTATCGTTGTTCCAGCAAACATCGCTTGCCGATAACTGCTATTTCTACCCCAATACCGAGCAAATTCTGTTAATTCGAAAACGCGATTTAACTTCGGTAAGTGTTGCTTTGACTTTAATCATATTACTCATTTGCCGCGTGATCTGTAATCGTTCGCCCAGAAGTGTACCACGCCGATTTATCTATCTGAGTGCCCTATTTTTTATTTTGTATATATTTATACCGATTAATCTCCGTCCACTTATCGAGTTTCCCTATCTGGGGCTAACCTCTGCATTTCTAATCTGGATCATACGACAAAGGCCCCCCAGTGCATGCCCGGTCACGATCATTGGGAAAAAATCGGCAATATCTGAGCAAGGTAGTCTCACCTCGAACGGTCCGGTTACCCCTTTTCGAAATTCTCCGCTGATTATTGGCATTACCTGTCTATTTTTGCAGCCGTTGCTTGCTCTCTCTCCGGAAATTCCTACCGTTTATGAACTCCGCCCTGCGGAAAGTGAAACAGGAAACAGTAGCGCGGGAACCGTCGCTGCACCGCAAACACTCCTGAACGCCATGCAGGACTATCTCGATAACCCGCTTCAGTTACCACCAGCACTGATGATCCGTAGCCGTTATGAAGGGCGCATTCGTGACGATTTTCTGGAAATCCAAGCGAGTCTGCTCGTGAAACGTTTTTCGGAAACTACTAAGAAAATAATCATCCCGTTCACTCAAATTCGCTTACAAGAATCGACCTGTAACGGTACCCCCATCTATCCGCAAATAAGCGATGACGGTCTTATTTTTGAACTTCCCAGTGTTGGGGAACATCAACTGGAGTTAAAGTTTTTCGTCCCGATTCACGGCAGCCGCAATGAGCGTGAAATCCGATTTGGTATTCCAGAAATAGGCCAAACTCAACTGCGCATCCGCGGGCCAGAGAAAATCTGGCAACAACTCGATTTTAATCAATGGCGTGGTCAATTCTTCATCCGTGACGAAAAACAGCAATCGATCTTGGAGGCAGAACTAGGCCGTTCGAAACAGATATTGTTGCGCTGGCAAGAAACAAGGCAAACGAACCCCGAAAGTATCAACATTCGCTCGTGGTGATCTTGGTCTTTGAATCGGCAAATGAATAGTCTCTATTCCGTATTCGAGATTCGTCCAGGGCAGAATTGGTTACGGCAAATTCATCTAGCAGTCCCGAAAAATCTAGAAATCGTCCGGTTAGAATTGAGAACCATTACCCCTCAACTCAATCCCCCTCCTAGTTGGATCCGTGCCTGGTATCTGCAAGATTTAGCAAAGTCTCCGAACCAGCAAAAACTGACCGTCCAGTTACAAATGGCGCTGACCACCCCTGCCCGTCTTTATTTGGAGTTAGTGCCTCGCCAGTTCAATAGTAATCGCCCCTGGTTAACGATCCCGTATTCGCTCGATGATCCCAGTTCACCAACACAAATCGCTCTTGGCAGCGATGATATGGAATTTGCAGAGAAAACAGAAATCCATGGAGTCAGTGAACTTACCACACTGACCACATTCCAAGAAACTTGGAAAAAATTCAATTGGGGACCAGCACTTACTGCTGTAAAACTTTTTCAATCTCTTCGCCTGCAAATTCCCTCTTTGCGCCCAGAATTGAAAATACCGCAAAATCAGAATAGTTGTCAACATCTATCGACCATTCAGATCAACCCAGGATCTTATCGCTTTCATATTCATAGCATTTGGAAAGCAAACTCGGTCTCATCTACCTCTTCTTTACTTTCTTTGCTCGAATGTGAACTACCGAACAACTATCAAGTTCGGGAAATTCATGCGCGGCAACTGCATTCCTGGTCGATCACTGGCAATCGATTACAAATATGGTTCAAATATCCGACAGCAGAACTCCCCGCTACAATCGAAGTCGATTGCTGGGGGGAATTACCGTCTACTCCAGAAAATATCCAAGAAATCCCTCTCATCCCTATCCGATGTCCGGGGATTGCCAAGGTACAAAACAGTTGGGATCTGGTGTTACCATCGAGCTGGGGTTATCGAGATGTTTCGTTAACCGGGATCACCCATCTTTCCAGCAAAGAACCCGGCATTCATTATCAAAGTACCCACAGCGATGATCGTGGCATCATTCAATTATTACCCCCTGCTTCGATCCAAACTAAACTGCTGCAAAAAGTAAATCGGCTTGGAGATCAACTCCAGATCGAATGGTCGATTCAAATAGTCCAGCCACAAAATCGTGCTGCGAAACTGAAGTTTCAACTTCTCCAATCGAGCGGCTTTACCACGCAATTACTCGCTCAGACCGCATCTGGACCTGCTCCTATCACCACCAAAGATGCCAATCAATGGCCGATCGTTCTTCCCGATCCTCATTCGCTCCATTCCCCTACCGGGGCGGTATCATTCACTCTGAGCGCGACTAGAAATTTTGCGACAACTGCTTCACTGCAACTGCCGCAACTCATTCTACTGCAAGGCAATTTACCCATCGTGCCGATCGAGTATCGCTTAGACTGGCATTTGACGCGCGCTAGCATATTTAAAAACAACGGTTTTCAGCTGATCCAATCGCCGCCCACCTCAGCTCCTGTCTTAACTCCCCCTTCAGCTCCTATCTTAACTCCACCCCGTGCCGGTCTAGCGGAGATGACCCGATTTATCAGCACTGACCCAGTACCGAAACTTCTGTTTACTTTTTCTCCTCAGGAGAAGAACGAGCGCATCGCAGAGAATCGTTCCGTATCACCGATCTTGCTCGCAGGCCATCAATTAAATCGCAACAACCATAGCTGGCAACAAACTTCACGCTATCTTGTTCATGTTCCCCCTTCGGTAGCTCCCGCCCCGTTGTTGTTACAGATTCATGACAGACAGACTTTGCAAAGCGTTTTGATCAATCAGCATAAGATACCAATCATCGATCCTCTGACGACCAGATTACAGATTCCTATTTCCCCCCTTTCTGATATTTGTATCTTCGAGATTACCACGCGCTGGGAAGATTCTATGGACTTACCTATCTGGAATACCCCTTCCTTGTTTCAAGATCATCAGCAATTGCATCCCAGAAAACAGTGGTTTCGGCTCGATTTACCGGAAGATTATCGATTGGCCACGCGCCAGGATCTCCTATCGGTTAGCCCTCTCGCCGAGGTTCGTTTAGCCGAGCTGAAACACTTGATTCAACTCCGCCAAGAATTGAAGGACTCTCTACTAAGTAATAATCTCAAAGATCCCGCAATTACTCCATTTGCTCCATTCTCCAATGCGCCATCAACTCAAAATAAATCGTCTCAGCCACAATCGGCACTTTTGTCCCGGCTCGATTGGCAGATTTCCTACTGGTTTCTCGAAGCAGAATATGATCAGCTCTTTCACCGCGATGATAGCTGGGATCATCTGAAATATCAACAAATAGGAGAACAACTCGGTGCTCTGCGTAGCGAACTACAAAAAGAAGGAATTTTGTCCGACAACATGATTACTACTTTTTTCTCTTCTCCCATTACTTTTTCGAATCGTTCTTCTTCGATCTCTCTCCCGTTATTTTCTAAATCCTTCTCCTCGGCGGGTATCTCGTTGTACTGGCTCGATGAACCCCCCGCTTTGCCCACGAAGCGAAAACATCCGATTATTTCCGCACCGTTCTGGCCGCTTCTCATCAGCCAATTCATTTGTTTGCCAAGTATTCTGCTCCTCATTCGCTTTGCGACGAATCATACACGCTGGGAACAGCTCGTTCTGGCACTCCCTCTATTTCTCATGCAATCGCCAATTTATACCGTTCTGGAATCGTGGGTACCATTACTTCTTGTTTCGTTCGTAGCTGGATTTAGCTTCTTGATCGGTATTCATCTCTGGCGCTTCTGGCATTTTCATAATGATTCGCCCACAACAACCGATCCAACCCCCGTGGTTTCATCCCCTGTGGTTTCATCTATGGATAAGCAATAACCAGGTGAATTGACAAATCGATCTGCGAATTTAGTCGAAGCACTAGCAGAAATTCAATCGATCTCCCATTTTGGATTCAAATAGAGATAGACCCATCAACATCCCTATAATCCTTCATGGAATAAACATTTTGAAATATTTTCAATAAAATGATTCAAAATCGATAAAGAAATCTTAAACCTTCAACCCGTCAATATTCGATCAATAATAAGATGTATAATATCTTCAATAATTGATATATTTTAGCAATCGTTCGCTAGGGTTGCGGGATCGTTTTTGGTAAGAATGGTTTTTGGTAAGAATGAATGGCAAATGATTTAAGGAAATAGTTTTAGCAATTATAATTTAAGGAAATGATCTAGAGAAATGATCTAAAGAAATGATGTAGAGAATAGGGCTAATGAATATTCAATAAGTATGTGGAAAACTTGGCGCGCGTTTGGCGCGCCAAAGACAACGATTGTCGCGCAATCATAGCAATCAACGAACCGATCCCAAAAGAACACAAAGTAAAGAATACGACCATCTAAAGCCTATCTGACGCGCGCCAGGTTTTCCACAAGGAACTTTTTCTCTTATTTCCTTTATTTCCCAGTATAAATAAATCGTTTTCCATACTAATTAACAAAAAACGCGAATACATTACTACTGCTATTTTATTTTCTTATAAATAAAATATTTCAGAATCTATTCCAAGAACAAAGGATCCATAAAAATCTGATCTTGTACAAAAGCAAGATCGAGAATAAAATGAAATAGGCAAATCAGAGAAAGGTTCAGGCAATGATCATACAATGTCATCGTAATAGCTTATTAACAGCCTGCCAGCTAGTAAATGCAGCTATAGCCCCCAAAACAACGCCCAGGCCAATTTTAACCAATACCAAGTTGGTCGCTGCCGACGATTATTTAACCCTATTAGCGACCGATTTAGAAATCGGTATCCGTTATGAAATACGAAGTGTCGATGTCAAAGAAAGCGGCGAAGCTATTTTGCCGATAGCGAGTTTGGTAGCCATTTTGCGTGAATCGACAAGCAATGAAGTAACAATTCAGGTCGAGGAAACCAGCGCAACCATTACAACATCATCAAGCACATATACCATACCGACCGAACGAGTGGAAGATTTTCCGGATATACCGATATTCACTGATGATAAATATCTGGAAGTTTCAGCAAAAGTATTGAGTACGCTGATTCAGCGAACGATATTCGCAGCAGCGAAACAGGATAATAAATTTGCGATTAGCGGGATTCTCTGGGAGATCGAGAATCAACAGGTGACTTTAGTTGGAACCGATACCCGGCGATTAGCG
>JAKBAI010000102.1 GCA_021809185.1 Planctomycetota bacterium | reverse complement strand
AAATCAAAAGAAATTTTTTTCAGATTGTTTTATATAAATTGATGTATTCCCGAGCCATTCTATCATTAGAGAATAAATTCGATCGCTCTTTGGCCATCCTCCCCAATTTCAATCTCAAGTTTGAATCCAAATACGCACGAATCATTGCAGTTCGTAAAGTAAATTCTGAAAGTGGTTCAACCAAAATTCCACAATCGTCAATAATTTCTTTCATGGAGCTTATGTTTCTGGCAATTACACATTTTCCATGAGACATCGCCTCTAGAACTGGGTATCCAAATCCTTCGTAAAGACTTGGGAATACGAATAAGTCACACGTAGCATACCAATTAAATAACTCAGCATCAGTAATTAGTCCCGTGCGTATAACTGATTTAGAAATTTTGAGCTTATCAATTATGGAATTGTAATCGTCCTCTCGCTGCTTAGACCAACCAGCATTTCCATATAGAACTAAGGAAACATTTGGATATTGAGCCACGATATTACTAAAGGACTCTAATAACATTGCCATGTTTTTTCTTGGTTCAAGTCCGAACGGAGATAAAATGATAAAATGATTGGATGAATTTGATAGTGCACTTACTGGTAAGGAATTATCTATAATCTTCGTATAAAAGCAATCTTTACTAGGATATATGACAGTCAACAAATCTGGATTCAGCTTCCAGTATTTTATACTATCTAATTTTGTGGATAGAGAGATACAAACAATTTTATCACAAAATCGTTTAGTAAATCTCTTGTAAGTCTTATAAATCTTTGAAGCTCTCGCTTCCTTGTAATCATCAAACATTTCGTACATCATGTCGTACATAGTTAGTATACATTTTTTTGGAGGAAAACAGGGGACAAAGAAGCCTATCGAATGATAAATATCATGTTTATGGGTATATAAAATCCATAACCGAGAAATCATGTTCCTAAATCTGGAGAATTTTGTTGATGTCATTTTTAAAAATATATATTCGAAATTACTCCCTGAAGATAGGATATTTCTGATTTCAGGAATAGGTACCTCTTTACTTCCGATCAGAATGAATTTAAATCCGGATTGAATTTTGCTTATTCCATTCAAAAAATCAATCATATATCTGTACTGACCTTGACCTTGACTTAAAGAGTCGTAATTGCATAAATCAATAAGAATTATCATAAAAATCCCTTAAGGAATCAGATTAAATTTTGTGTAATCCTAATTAATTTCAGATAGGGTCTCTGGTAATAAATCTAACCCGTCGACGATCTTTTGACAGATATTTTCTAACTTATTCAACGACTTTAAATTTGATAAACCCTTTAAGTTATTTCTCTCCCCAATTTCCCAACGATGTATCTCTTGAGAAAGTGCACGAACCACGCCCTTAACTTTTCTAGCCTTAAATCCGGTGCCAAAGTGATTATCAGATAAATAATAATTAAATAAAGGAATATCCAGAGGGGCAACCAATGAAGTGCCTGATAATAATGCTTCATCAGCAACGATTGGTCCACTTTCATAAATGGAGGTGCTTAATAATATTTTGCTTGCGCAAATTAGGTTGTAAATCTCTTCTCGGGATGCGGAAGGGATATAGGTAACCCGATTGGGAAAATCTCTAAGAAGATCAGCAAAAAAATTGTCTTTGCAGCTACCAACGATAACAAAGCGATATTCAAAATTTAAGGATAGAAATCGCTTTATAACTTTCTTTAATAATGCACCATTTTTCTGTCCAGTTTCCCATCTCCCTATCGCGAGAATTTGATTCGATTTCGGAACCGTTGCACTATTAAAAAAAATTTCATGGACTGGATATTTTGAAGTAATAATTTTTGAATTCAAATCAGATGAGTTATAATACTTTAAAAATTCTACAATATTTCTTCTTGCTTGAGGACTATTTACTATTATCTTATCTGATAACTTGAAGTTATCGATAACAGATTCGGCATAAACTCTATGATAAAATAAATACTTTCGTATCCACCATAAAAAGCACTTCAATTTAGAATGCCCATCGTTTTGATAACTCAACATGTTATTTAAGGAATGTAACGGAAATACTCTAGTCCCTAAATATCCATCCGAATCGATCATATTAATAATTCTGCAGTTCGTCTTTTTTAATGATGCAAGAATTCGATTCATTCCCATCCAGGTAGGAATTAAACAGTAATCTAAATTAAATGCTTTCCAATAGTCATCCCTATAGAAATCTGTTTCATTTTCTACTGTTTCGATTGGATAATCAAACCCTATAACTGATTCTTTTCGCGCGAATAAAATGCAATTTAATCCTATTGATTTGAAACCTTTATAGTATTTACCATAGTCAATTGAACTTTTCCTCAATTCGGTAGGCGAATTGAAAACGATCCCTATCTTACAACTTTTTTTTTCTACCATCTAGAAAGATAACCCTTTAATATTGAAATGAACAAATCAAATCCCCAATGAATTGCAAATCCATATATCTTATCGTACTAATTATTAAACTTAACATCAATCAACATTCTTTTTGAACATTTTCACGACATTTAAACATTTGTTCTTGATTCTGTAGTAATAATTATCTAGAGGATATTGTTTGAAAATGGAGATCTGTAATAATATATATACGAGTGAAAATAATCCTGATAACAGAATTTCTTCATACATGTTTAAATGGAATTCATCATTTTTTAGGAAATACAGTATTAATACGATAAGAATAAATTTCCATACCCAGCTAAATATCCATAAAAGTATTTGATATCTGGTTTGTTTTAATTCCTTCGCTAATAAATAGACCGTTATAGGAATAGTTACTAATATGACCGATCCGATGGAACAATAAGGAATTGAAATTAATCCAAATTTTTGAACGAATATACTGATCCCAATTACATATAATAAACTATCCAATAACCCTATTAACGTATTTAAAATATTATAGTTAAATACAAATAATGTATGACTAAAAGTAAAGCTCAAATGCCGGATTGTCATTGCTAAGAGTGTAAAAAATGTAAATGAATCCCCTGCATACCGAGATTCGCCTACCCACATTTTTACTATTAGCTGATTAAGTGAAAATACGACGATAAATAAAAATCCGCTCATAATCATGGTTGCAAGGGCAAGAGAGCGACAAATGCGAATTAATTCTTCACGATTCCCTGACCCTCGAATTTCCGCAATAATTGGAGTACTTGATACATTTAGAGTATAAGGATAATTATTTACAATGGAGATTAGTTTTGTGGTGCAAACATAAATGACTACCGCTTGTTCATTCAATAATGCTGCAACGAGCACTATCTCACTGGTATACAAACCTTGCACAATCGATCCCAAACTAACCCATAATCCGGGGACTAATTGTTTCCAAAGGGGTTTCCAGCCAGGAAACTTAAGAGACTTCGGTTTTAGTTTATATTTGTATCTATTAAATTGATAAACAAGCAAAATTGATTGGATCAATTGCCCTAAAAGATTCCCCACAACAAGAGAAAAAAGTCCGTAGCCAGATATTACTAATAAGACATTACAGATCGTATTGATGAACCACACCAAAATTTGCAGTTTACTCAAAAATACCAGATCTTGCATTCCATTCAGAATTGCCTGATATATTCGAAATGGAAAAAAAATTACATTACCAATAACAAGTAACATGATGATCGATTTTAATTCAGGTTTATTGCTTATTAGAGTTTGAGATAATAAGATTGCCAATGGAACTAAAACGATCATTTGCAAAATGTTCAACCAGATTGCATTTCTTATCATTTCTTGAATTCTTGATTCTCTTTGTTCCGTTCCATTTGCTAAAGCGATATCTCGCGACAAAATACTGGTGACCCCCAGATCAGCAATTCCAATATACAATAGAATCTGTGAAATCACTGCCCATTCAGAGAACGAGGATTCACCAATATTTTTAATTAAGAATGGAGTAAGCCAAAAGCCAACTCCTATTACCAACAATTGGTAACCATAAGCAAATATCAGAGAAATGAATAATTTTCTTGATCTACTCATTTTGAGGGTAGATTTCCTGTAAGTCTCATATTCCTTAACCCGTCATAGCAATAAGATATGTTAAGCATACTTAGATGCTATTAATGCTATATTTCTTTAAAGTTGACTTTATATTGCGCACAGAGATTGCTAAAATGAAATTTTCTATTTCAATCCGATCGTGTATTTATAAATTTATGAGAGTTTTCGAGTTTTGAAAATAGCAACTTCTGGAGAATCTTCAGAACCTATAATCTTCTTTAGCAATGATTGTTCTATTCTGAATTGTTCTATCCTGAATTGTTCTATCCTGACCCTGGAGAACTGGGGTTAGCAATTCAAAAAATCGATTTCGAATAGCATCATTGGTAAATTCTTGAAGATAGCGCTGATACCCAGCCAATAATTTTTCTTCGCGAAGAGCAGCATTGGACATCGCTAGATGCATAACCCGAGCAACCTCTTCTCGTGAATCTGGTGCAAACCAGCCTGCTTCACCGGCAGTTCCTGGAATAGCGGCATTAGGAACGGCAACGATGGGGATTTGCAGGCCCATTGCTTCAATTAACGGCAAACAACAGCCTTCGTGTTTGCTGGTAGTCAATAACATTTGCGCCGATAAATAAAATGACTTCAACTGTTCCAAACTGACTTTACCTGTAATAATAACACGCTCCGCGATACCCAGATTTCGAATACGATCCAGAATCATTTCGCAATATTTATTCGACATCAGATCCCCAATCAAAATCAGTCGGGCATCCCGATTATAATGGGTACAATAATACGCAAAACTCTCGATGGCCAATTCGATATTTTTATTGGGGGCAATGCGACCCACCACCAAAATATTCGTAAGCCAATCATCATAGAGATGGATACATTTTAATTCTGGTTCTGCATCCATAAGTTGATCGACCTGATTAAAAGGGGTAATGACATGATATTCTTTATTCGGGTGGCGAATCTGCATATCTTTGCCATTAAAATCGGAATCGACCCAGAAATCAACATCCTCGCCAACCAAGCGATCGACCTGAATTTGCCCTTCGGCACAGCCTCGGGCAATTTCTCGATTAATCGATCGGAAAAATTCGGGAGGGGTAACGTTATGATATTTTACGATGCGACGGCAGCGAACCTGTTCAAATACCTCCACTGCTTCTGCGCAACCGATCGAATGGTGGTAAATGAGTAAATCGTCTTTATCCGATAGGATTTTTTTTACCTGTTCCAGAGAGACAATCGGAACATCAGGGGTTTCATAGCGGACGGCATAATAAACCTGATGGCCTTCTAATTCTAGAAGATCCCCCATTCCCAAGACATCATTACTAACGGCATCTCCTTTGGTAATCGCGGGGGTCATAATCACAACGTTCATGCGCTAGTACCTCCTACCTCTAAACCTCTAGAAGAGGCTAGGGCGAATGGGGAAGTCTTTGAAGGATTTTCCTCTACTGATTCTAATCCGAGATTTCTGTTTTTGGTATGCGCTGGATCGAGGAGCAAATAAGGGCGCAAAATATGAAACAAATTCCGCCCCGCATTTTTCCAAGTAAAGTTTTTTGCCCGGATCGATGCTCTCTCCCCCCACTCTCTGGCACGATTGGGATGTTCATAAATATAGCGTAAGGCTTTTTTTAATGCTTCCCGATCAGGAACAGCCCAGCAACCGGGGTAAATATCTGTTCTCGTGGGTTGAATTTGAAAAGGGATATTAATCCCTTGATTCCCATCGAAAAATTCCCCCATCCCTGAGTAGGTGGTGGATATTAGCGGTCGCCCACTCGCCATGGCCTCGATGAGATGCAGACCGAACCCCTCAGAACTGGAGGAGTTTACATAAGCGGATAGGGATCGATACCAATCGGCAAGGTCATCAGGGGTCATAAAACAGCGTAAAATTTCGATGCGTGGATCTTGGCATTCGATTAAATCGCAACGAGGAGTAATCTTGACCCGTAAACGAACATCTTCTTCATCCGGGAAGCATTCCTGGAACAGATCGATCAAACTTTTCGTGTTTTTTCGAATTCCACCGGCCCAAAGGGCGCCCGCGGTGCCAAACGTACAAACAGCGGGCCAATCCCGATTCGGATAATATTGCAACGGATCGTAGCCGAGATGAACTATTTCAATTGGTACTGTAACTCCACTGGCCAAAAAGCCTTCGCGGTTCCAATGGGAAGGGACGATTATTAATTTCGCTTTGTTAATCCAATCGAGCCAGGAGGGATCCAGCCGATCCGATTCCCACATGGTAAACCAGATAAATTGGCTTTGCGGCCGGTGATGTTGCAACAGATGAGGGGGGCAGATAACCAGTTCTAGATCGCCATGCTGTTGCTGGCGAATGAGGGACATCAAATGGGGGGGGACTAAGTCCGCGCGATATTGAGATTTTTGATTCAGCCGAACATCGATCCCGAGGGAATGTAAACCACGTACAAATTCATAAACTACAGTGTCCCAGCCAGAGATCCCAAGAATATTTCCTGTAATGAAAAGGGATCGCATCGGTTCCCTTGCAGCAAAAATCGAAACCATTTCGCTTTGCTTTTGTTCTCCCAATTTTTGCGCAAAGCTTAACTGTACTTGGGCGATCGTTGTAGAAGGATACGTGAGCTGATCCGGAATGTAGTGTATTTGAACCGGCATCCCCCGAAGCGATTTCAAGATTGCTGGACCTGGATAGGGATTTTTATCATTCAGATCGGTTAAGTCAGGAATCCGCATTAATAACGATTTGGAAAACCAGTGCAACAATTGGCCTGGCGATTTTCGGCGAAAAGTTGCCGCTTCAGCGCGAGCAGCATCATCTGGCGAAACCGCTGGGGGATGATCATTAATAAGTAAGTCAACCTGGGGATGAGTCCCTTTTTCTTGCACCAAGCGATAGAGAGCGGTTTCCGATAGTTCATAGCCAGAGTTTAAAACCACGATATCGGCTTGGGGAATATGTTTCAAAAGCATATTCAGCAGAGTGGAGAAATCCCGATTTCTGGGGCCGACCAGAACTCGAATCCGATCATCCGTTGCGGCATAACGTTCCAAAAGATGGATTCCCAGAACGTGCTCCGGAGCTGTCATGCCAATGAATAGATTCCACTTTGAATAAACCTGCGCTCGCACCGATTCGATCATTAACCGAATGTGATCGGGCGATTCATGATGGATAATCAAAAGGATCGCCACTTCGGGTTTATAAGAAAATTTTTCGACTTCCGCACGGATTTGCGAAAGATCGGCTTCGCTTAAACCGCGTTGATGCCAGATCGAGGCCAGGGCATTGGTGGAAACATCGTTTTCTGGTCGCATT
The DNA here is from genome assembly GCA_021809185.1 of Planctomycetota bacterium. Taxonomy (GTDB): domain Bacteria; phylum Planctomycetota; class Planctomycetia; order Gemmatales; family Gemmataceae; genus JAKBAI01. The sequence continues at coordinate 10,654 of JAKBAI010000102.1, read as the reverse complement.
AACCGAGAATCGGGTAATCCCTTGAAAATCTTTTTGAAGGCCTTTTGCCAACGGCCAGTAAAGATCATCAACGAGCCGCGGAATAGCACGCGGAATGTACAACGGTAGGCACGCAGTAATCGCCACTTTCTTGTGATGGCGGTTCGCAAGGCCTGGAGTTTATTTAATGATTTTAGACTAAATTCCTCGATCACAAATGCTTGTGGATTCTGCAACGGATAAATATGGAGAGAACGAATCGCTTCGGGTATAAAAATATAAAGGCTATCAACTAACCGATCTTGCCAAAGAATTTTTTCCAGGGTTATTTCTTTGCCGCTAACAGCGGTCGTAACGGAAATGGAAAGGGTATCTCGATCGTTCAAATTTCGATCTAATTTGCGCAGATGAAGGATGATCTGGATCCATCCTTTGTGCATTCGGCAAGGGATGGTGAATCGCGATTGGGCACTTTTACTGCGCCAGGCATTCGCCATCGTCTCGGAGAGAGAGTTTAATTCTGCTTCAGGCAACAGATCTTCTAAGGTTAAGAGCGGGTGGCCCTTTGCTCCGCTTGAAGAAAGTGTACCCTGAGACCATACTTTCTGCGACGATTCCCATAATCTGCGAAGTTGAAGAATCATCTCTTGCTGTTCTTTGATGGTCTTTGTTAAAGCATTTTCATTGGCAGTGAGGATATGAGTGAACAGATTCATGATTTCCCGGTTGAGCTGGGGAAAATCAGATTGTTCTGGTTCGGGATTCGTAGGAGTATCCAGGACAAAACTCATTTTAAATGTTTTAACAGCAATAAATAATTTCCGGTAATGGAAAGAATTAAGCCTTTTTATATTATCCGCACTTTCCCTAGTCGAAAGAGAGATCACCTCGGCCAATCCCGAAGCGAAGCGCTCGCCGTTTTCTTCAATTGATTTATAATGATCGCGAAATAATTGCGCTTGGATCCATGTCAAAAAAGGGGTATCATAACAAATTTTACAAGCCGATTCGCTAGCGGATAACTGATTTTTGATCCAGGTGGTGTTGCAGCTCGCGGTTTGATCGGTAAGCGAGGGATGGAATTGCTTGTAGCGCTGATAATACAAATCGGCTAGGAGGTCGTGTACCTCTTCAATCCCTTTATTTTGCCGAATTTGGGTAATTAAGAATGCATGCTTACAAACACGGCCAATCTCATTCAGGAACAGGCTTCGCTGATCTTCCGCAAGGAGATCCAGGGCATCGATCGCAATGACAATATCAAACGAATCATCAGCCCAAGGGAGTGGAAAGGATATGTCGGGTTCCAAGGAAAGTCGTTCGATCGTACCGATTCGTTCGAATGCACCGGCTGGGGAATCGCCATTCTGAAGGGAAACATCTCCGATTACGAGTAGATGATAAGGCTGGTCGAGCACTCGAATCATCTCTTGTAGATAAGCAAGGGTTTCTGGAAATTCCTGGGATAAACCGTTGGCGAATAGAAACCGATCTGTTCCGTTCTGCCAATCGGGTAAACTCGTTGTTTTCGATCGCACGAAGCTTCCTTCCATGGGTCAATGAGCTCCCTTATGCACTTCCTTATGCACTCCCGATTAGTGTGATCCACTTAGTGTGATCCACTTTGTGTGATCCACACCAGGATCTAAACTACAATCTAAATTCTAATTTATTATCTTTGCCTAGTTTACTCAGAAATAAGAAATTTTGTCAATCTCGAATTCGCTTAAAAGGGAGCTAAAATCTCCATAATAACTATTATCTTTTTGCTTTTCATGATTTCAGGATTCAATTTAATTATTTATTCATTTTTATTGTTTGATTTTGCTCTCTAAGAGTTAATAAAATCGAGTTCGATCATAAGGGTGTGAGGTAGTTAACTAATAAGAGCTGCAACTGGGTTGATTAGCCAAATGGAGATTTCCGCTATGCTCATCGCGGTTCATGCTCTTATATTTCATGGCCTGATATGCGCCATATAAAATATAATTCGCCGTAAAAGCGAATAATCAAAAGTCAAAAAGGGGATAAGGGAGGGTAACCACTTCAAGATTGAGTTGCGTTATTCATTTTAGTTACAATTTCTGTTGTACTTAACCCAGGAATTCTGGGTATACTCACCACTTTACCGCCATTTTCTTGAACGATATCGGCTCCAACGATGGTTTCCAGAGAATGGTCTCCCCCTTTGACCAATATATCAGGGCGGAGTAGTCGAATGATTTCTCGCGGGGTATCTTGAGTGAAAATAACTACCAGATCGACACAGGCCAAACCTGCTAATAATATAGCACGTTGATCTTGATCGATAATTGGGCGATTCGATCCTTTTAGTCTTTGCACGGAGGCATCCGAATTAATGGCAACCACGAGAAAATCCCCCAATGCTCGCGATTGTTGTAAAGAATAGAGATGGCCCGCGTGAAGGAGATCGAAACAGCCATTGGTAAAAACGATCTTTTTGCCGAGCTTTTTCTGGTGTTCTATCTGAAGATGAGCCAGTTCCCAAGAAAGGATTTTCAGGGATTGATTTCCGGTCAAAGCCTTGAGTTCTTGGGCTTTGACCACATAGGTTCCCGCTTTACTCACCGCATACCCTGCCGCAATCATCGCCAACTGAGAGCTTTCTCGGATATTGAGTCCTGTTGCTAACCCGGCAGCAAGGATCGACATAACCGTATCCCCAGCACCAGAAACATCGATAACTTCCCGTATTTGGGCAGGGGTATGAAATTCCCCCTCTGGAGTTACACCCACTGCTCCCTGAGGGCCCAGAGTGATCAAAATCGATTCTAAATTGAGCTGATTCCTAAGCTTTTTACCAATCTGAAGTGCCTCGGTTTCATTTGTAATCTTGATCCCGAAGGCCCGTTCTGTTTCTAGACGATTCGGTTTCAACAGAGTTGCCCCCTGATAAATTGAAAAATCGACCTTTTTGGGATCGATCAATATGGGGATTTGCTGTTGTCTTGCCTGCTGGACTAACCTGGGAATTCCGGAAGTAGTCAGCATCCCTTTTTCATAATCGACTAGGACAATGGCCTGATATTGATTAAGAGTTGGGATGATTTGATCCAACAATTGATCCGAAGAATTGCCCCAATGATGGGGTTCCACTTCTTGATCCAAACGAATTAATTGATGAAATTCATCGGCAAGTAACCGCGTTTTGGTAATTGTTTTACCGGTTGGGGATTCATGCAATATAAATTGATGAATTGTTGTATTGAGGAGCGTTCTCAGCTGATCTGACTGAGGATCCTTGCCTACTAATCCCGCTAGAGTAACTCGGCAGCCAAGGGCTGCCAGATTAGCAGCAACGTTCCCCGCCCCGCCCAGAGTGGACCATTCTTTTTCCCAACGCAATATGGGAACCGGTGCTTCCGGGGAGATGCGAGTAACTGTTCCGCGAATATATCGATCGAGAATGACATCACCGATAACAAGGATCGGCACATCGGTAAAAGCATCGATATGAGATAAAAAAGATATCATTTCTATTTGGTATTTTCGGATTCTACAATTTTTTGTGCAGCATGGAGAAGATTGTCAACGATCCAATCCGATTGGTCTATTTCATTTAGGGAGGGGGGATCAGGAGATAATAAAATTGTACGGCAACCAGCTCGTTTACCCGCTTGGACATCACTGAGACGATCACCGATCATCCAACTTTGGCTAAGGTCGATTTGATGTTCTTTACTAGCTTGGAGTAACATCCCGGGAGCTGGTTTACGACAAGTACAATCCCGGCGATACGAAGGCAGGGCATCGACAGGGTGATGAGGGCAGAAATAGGTAGCGGTAAGATAAATATGATAGAGTGCGAGCTGAGCATCAAGCAGTTCGCTGAAATGGTGAAATTGCTGTTCGGAGAAGTATCCACGACCGATCCCGGATTGGTTGGTAACTACAATCAATTGATAGCTGAACTGTTGCAGGAGTTGCAACCCAATGACTGCTTCGGGAAATAAGTGTAAATCTTCCGGAAGATAGGCGTACCCCTTATCCTGGATAATAGTGCCATCTCGATCTAGAAAAATGAATCGGGGATTTTTATTGAAATTCAGATTTTACTCGATCCTATTCGTAAAAAATGTTTTATCTAATTACCCCGCTTTGGCGAAAGCTTGTAAAAGCCCAAGTTTATCATCATTTCCTCTTTTGAGGATTTCTACTTTATAATCCATACTTTCAAGTCGATTAACTAACCAGTTTAAGGTATATTTCGGATCCTTTAAAAGAACATGCCATTCCATGATTATGTATTTTGGTTTTATTAATTTAAATCTTTCGTCCTCTAAAATATTCCATTCACTTCCTTCGATATCCATTTTTAGAAAATCGATCTGTTTATCATGTAGGTATTCAAATAAATCTTTTGTCTCGATCTCAATTTCATTGGTTTGATGATCATCCTTTCGGTTTAAATGATGACTTTGTTGTTTCTCTCCGATGTAACTGGCTATTCCTTCTAAATTAAGAATATCTCTTTGATTATTTACTCCCGCTGCGGCTTTTATGGATTCCACTCGATTTTCTAATTTATTAATTTCAATGTGTTTTCGCAATTGTTGATAATGACTTTCATAGGGTTCCCAAACAATGATATGTGCATTTGGAAATTCAGCAGCAAAATGAACCACACTATAACCAACATTCCCCCCCAAATCGACGATCAATTTTACTTTTTCTTTTGATAACACTTTGGGGATTTGATAATCTTGAGTTAAAAACAGCTCTTCAAATACCCATAATTCACCCGATTTATCATTTGGTCGAACTTCAATTTTATAGCCACTTTTAAGTCTAAATATTTTATCACCTTTAAAGTGATTGATTACCCAAATAATATATTTGACCCAACTTCTTAGACTTAATGTGGAATAACTTTTCTGGATGTGAAATCGAAAATCAATCAATCGAGTGTATCCGAACAAATTTCTTTTGATTTTCAATTTTAAGGACTGCAATAGTTTCATCTTAAACCTTTTCAATATAAATAATTACTGCGTAATTCTTCGATGCAAATCGTCAATTATCCAATGGAATGCGGTTAGGTGAATCGATTCCACCAGCCCCATATCATCCAGAGGAACATGAAAACCGTGTTTGACCATGTTTATTAGTTTGCCACCGTTGAAACCGGTACAGCCGAAAGTGGTAATTTCGTGGCGATTCGCCCATTCCACCGCACGTAAAATATTGGCGCTATTGCCTGATCCGCTAATGGCAATCAAAAGATCGCCGGGGAGGGCTAGATTTTTTAATTGTTCAGAAAAGACCCGATCAAACCCTTCATCATTCCCCCAAGCTAAGATATAGGGGGTGTTATCGGTTAAACTAAGTACACGTAATCGTTTCTTGGCATCGTTATCAAAATCTTCTCTTCTGAGTGTCCCTTTTCCTAGATCTTCGCACAAATGGGAAGCATTGGAGCCACTGCCGCCATTGCCTATAATAAATACAGTATTGCGTTTTTCATAACAGGAATAGATGAGGTCCGCTAATAATTGAATCCCATCGGTTTTAAGCTGTTGTAATTCCTGTGCTGCACGATGCAAAAAATCTTGCGCGGAAAGGCTAATTCCAATCATGAACTTCCTCTAATAAAACAATTGATAAAATCGATCGCCAAATGAAACCAAAGAATCAATTGTATTTTAGCATTACTGAATACTTTTGTTTAACTCGAACTTCTAAGTTGAATTTTTCTCAAAGGATTCTTTCGCACTAAATGAATCAAGGGTTTCTCAAGGCTTGACGTACTGCTAATTCCGATTTTCCGAGTAAAATTAATTGATAATCGGCTTTTCCGTCCGGTCGTACATCAAATAAAATTCGATCAAACTGAAATTCTTTTTTTTCATTATAAAGGTCAATTATCGTCTCCTGCCATTCTTTGGGAATTTTGTGATTGGATTTAAATGAAAACACCGCTGAACTTGCAAGAGCTGAATTTGCAATATCTAGTCGAAAATCAATAGAAGTCCCCTCACCGCGCCAAAGCAGGCCAAGATATCTCCATTCTCGAACTTTCTCAGGCTTTTCGACAATGGAACATTTCCCTTGAAGTAAATCAAAACCCTTATAATCTGTTTTTATTCTTAAAAACCCTTTGTTTGATTTTCCACCTTTACTAATCCACTCGACGACACCAACTCCATCTGTTTTTTTAAAATTCTCCAATATTTTCTCTGGAGATTTCAATAAATTAGTCATTTTCGCATTTAATACTAGACTTTCCGAATCTTTCCCTAATTCTTCTCCGAGTTGGGTAATTATAAGTTTTAGCCGAGCTGTCTCCGTTCCAGTAGGATTTTCATCAACAACCCTCTGGTACGATTGGATGGCGATCTTTACAAATACCGATTTATTCAACTTTCCCACCCGGGTACTCGCTTGACGAGCGGAATCCCCCAGTTGTTGCCAATTGGTATTTTTATCCCCCAACAATTTCCCAACCTCTTTGACCTCTGGGAAATCACTTTTTTGGAGATGGGCAATCGCTTCTTGGTATTGATTTTTTCGTAACAAATAGACCGCATATTCCAAATTAATTTTAGGATCATCAGGATAAGTTTTAATTTTGGTCTCTAGTCGTTTAATTTCATCGAATTTTTTTTTGCGTTCATTAATGGAGGCAAATCTGCTATTCACATCACTAATTATACTTTTACTCTCTGCCAATTTTAGATGTTTACACTGAATTTTAATGCGATTGAGATACTGAATCGCCTGGGTATCATGATTTTCGACCACGAAACCATCCGCTAATTCCAATTCGATTTTGATTAATTCTTTGAGATTTTGAAGCCGATCCTCCCCTTTGGTTAAAGGATACAATTTTTCGTAAGTCTCTTTCAACAAAATTAAATATGGTTCCTTTTCTGAACCACTTTCTGTGAGCTGTGATTTTCTAATCTCAATCATTAGCTTTAAGCCTTGAATATCGCTTGGAGAGTAATGGAGCGCTCTTTCATATAGGAGTGCAGCTAATACCGGGCTATCTTTGGAATGATTGGCACTATCAAAAAGCTTTTTTGCAAAACGAAATAAATCGGCTTTTGATTTTTTCCCCTTATTTAATTTTTTTTCTTCCTCCCCAAATACATCTTCATATATTTTCTCTGCTTTATTGATTTCGCTTTTATTAAAGGATTTCAATGGGGGTATTTTGCCGTAACTTGGATACGCAATAGCTACGAGAAAAACTAGGGTAAAGAAATAATTTTGCCATTCTCTGAAACTGAAATTACTGATTAAATCAGGTTTAGATGGACCGATTTCACTCGATTTAATGACAACAAGATTGGTTTCATATAACTTATTTGCCGATTCTAACATAATCCCCATTCTTTCTGTTCTTAATCAGGTTAAATGGTAGGGTGGGATGGCAAAAGTATTCTACGATAAGATTTAGATGGAAGCAATAGTTTCATGAGAAAGATAGTCATCTTTGGCGAAAATGAATCGGTGATCGGAATTTATTTCTTATGGTGAGGAACAGCCTTTATGATTGTGGTTTATTTATCCTAGGCACTCTTTCTAAAAATCAGAATCAAAATGTGTGTCTAATAGTATCTTACTGAAATCCGTAAGTGAAATTCAGATGTATCAAGATCGGAGAGAAAAATTCTCAAAATAAGAAACCATGTTTTTTGCCATATTCGACCAGGTATTTCTTCTCAAATTTTCACTAAAATGAATAAATCGTTCTTTCCATTCATTAGCATTTTGCCACCAACGCTCGATTTTATCTGCCAATTCATTGACCGAATTGGCATCATTCAAGAGAAGGGGATGGCAATCGGGAGGGTATTGTTCCGCAATCCCGGCCAGTTGGGAAACAATGCTGGGAACCCCTCGACAAATAGCTTCCTGAACATTCAAACCATAAGGTTCATACCGAACTGGGCTAATCAATAGATCTAAGCTAGCTAAAACCTCTTTTACATCCTTAGTAAAACCGAGAAAATGATAACGATGTCGAAACGGTGATTGAGAGAGTTTTTGTTGCCAGAACGAGAGACCGTTCCCTGCCCCTGCAATGACCAGATCGCCGTTCCAATTCTTATTAGTACAGAGTTGCTCAAACGCTGAAACTAGGATATCAAACCCTTTACGATTGTCCAAACCTACCCCACCCACAAACCCTAGCAAAGGACGATTATCTTCTACAGAAATAATTGCTCGGCGGGCCGTTTTTCTTTCATTTTCAGTAGGAATACTCCAATCCGGATCGCAACCCAAATAGATCGTTTTAACCCGCTGAGAATGGCAACCCATTTGGATCAGATCTTTTCTTGTGCATTCCGAATTGGCGATGAGTATTGTTGCGGTTCGGAACGATTTTTGTTCGCGTCGGCGATATATTTTCCCTGCGATCGATTCTTTCCATCGATATAACCATGTTGAATTCGTTATTTTTGGTTGCCAAACCGAATGAATATAGTGAACCCAATTCACATCGCGCCAAACACAATTACCGCCATTCACAATAACGCGGCAGGTTTGATTTTCCCTCTTTTCGATTTTTTTGATTATCGATCGCCCCTGATGATATAAAAACCAATTTCCGAGAATATCCTTTCCAAACGGGCGAGCCAGAGAATAAACGTGAACGCGCGGATCGATTGTTAAATCATGATCAAAATCGTGGCCAATCAAATATACTCGATGATTATTCTGAAGAAGATATTGCACGAGATAGTAATTGGCTTTGGATTGACCGCCATGGCGATGAAATCCAGCGCTAACCAATATCCAAGGATGAGGTATCAAAATATTCCTTTATCTATTTTGAGCACGGATCGATTCCTGGTAATGCGCGAGAATCCCCATTTGAATACAAGATATCCCCGAAGCAGGTACCGAGATAAAACCGGCCGTGCCAATAAAGGCAGAAGCCCAGCCCACAAGTTGACTCGCAAAAATAATTTGCAACATAATGCCCCAGGGTTGCGATACTTTGATGGCGGGGGGAACAGCTAACAAATAAGCAATCCAGGTTAACCAAGCGGCCAGCCCGACCCAGCCTTGCCCCATAACAATGCGAGCATATTCATTTTCAAAGGCGGGTAAGCCTTTGGGGGCCAGATGTTGTAAAAAGCCAGGAATATTGGGACAACCTGCAGCAAGCCCCGCTCCCAGAGGATATTGTAAAAAAATCTCCTCTAAAGTATTTTCATTCATGCTTACATAGATCCGAGTGCTGACCATATCTGAATTGGTTAGCGTTTGAAGCCGCTGAAATCGTGCATTATTGGCGATAACCACACCAACAATGACAACGATTACAAATATCACGATCCCCAAAATCCAATTAAAGCGATTCAACGCCCAGAGAATGATAACCATCATGGCCATACTAGCAAAAGCAGTTCTGGTTCCTGTAAGCAAAATGCCAGATAAAGCAGCAAAAATGGCCAACAAGCCGATCAATCTATCCAACCAATGGGAACGTTTACTGATTAAATGTTCCAACATAAACGACATTGTTATAAGCATGGTCCCTGCATAGGTATGCGCATTCATAAAAGTGCCTGGAATTCGCAAGGCAGTTTTCCCATCTGCTGTTCGAATATCATTGGAATTATAGATTAGTTCGGTTAGAGCATTATAAGGATATAAAGACGGAACTCCATAGATATATTCATAGATCGCGAAAGCAAGAGAGAGCAAATTGCCAAGCGCTAACCAGCGGGTTAAAACTTTTATATCTTGAGCCGATAGGAGAAAACCGACCGGAATTAATAAAGTCATCCAAACATCACTCCGTAGCGCGATGAGTTGGACAAGATAATGATGAAACGGAATGAGAAATAAAAATAGTTGCCAACCAATAATAAATTGAAATATTTTCCCTCCTTTGGTTTGCAAAAAATGGGCTTGTTGATATCGATTCGTTACCAAGATACCTAGATATAAGCCTAATAAGCCACTGTCATAGAAAAAAGTAGTGAATAATCCCAAATAATTCACCCGAATAATTCCAAAAAAATAACCGGTAAAAAAAGTATAACCCAGACCCATGCCCAAAGAGCGAAAGGTGAAGAAAAAACTTCCTACGAAAGCCACGATTGGAAAGAGTAGATCCATCACTTTGTCCCTAGAGAGAGGATAGGGGAACCCTTATTGATTGAGAAATGAGATCATGGAGTTTTTTGATTTGAATTTCAGGTAAACAAAGTTCGCGAGCTCGCTGTTTACCTGCTAAGCCGAATCGAGCCCGTGATTCCTTGGAATCAATCAATTGTCGCAATATCTGAGTCAACTGGGGGATGTTTCCGGGTTGGACCAGATAACCACAATTAGATGTAAGTATCTCTACTGGTCCTCCCATAGCGGTGGTGATCACGGGCAAACCGTTATACAAGGCTTCGACAAAAACAATGCCAAAAGTATCTGGACTTTGATTAGGTTGACAAAAAATATCGCTCGCTTGGAGAATGCGATCGATATCCGATCGATGTCCGAGAAGATGGATTCGGTCTCGTATTCCGTATTGCTTCGCTTTGGCCAGAATCGAATTCTGATATTCCTGTTCTTTGGGTCGCTGACAACCTCCCACCAGCCAACATTGCCAATATGGATTATCGCTAAGTTGGGCTAGGGAATCAATTAAGTTGTCATGCCCCTTACACGATTCCCAGCGTGCTATCATGGTGATGAC
>JAKBAI010000358.1 GCA_021809185.1 Planctomycetota bacterium | reverse complement strand
GGCTTCGTTTCGTCCCTCCGTTGGAGAATAAAAGGAGACATAATCAGGCACTTTCGATTCTCGTCTGCCCATTTCTTTGGCGATAACCGCACCTAAATCAGGATAGTTCAAAACTGCTTCGTTTGATCGGCCCCGCATCATTTGTTTGGCCGCTCGAGTATGGTCTGCAATTCGAGTATTCAGAGAACGAATCAAACACATCTTATCCATCCGTTTTGCAACTTCCGGTAATAACTCCGAAATGTGAATCCCTGGAACTTTTGTGGCTATTGAACCATACGGTCCCCCAGTTTCGGTACCCGGTTTTGGATCAAATGTTTCTAATTGACTTATTCCGCCCGCTAACCACACCAGTATAACATGTTTCTGTTGTTTTTTTAATGTCTCGGCATGGAGAGAATTAGAAAGGACATTTATACTAGTCATGTCCTCGAAAACAGATAATCCCCCTAACGCGCTCAGGGAGAGAGCTGACCCAAGAAAGTTTCTTCTTGATTGATTTAGATTCGGAATTATGGAAGCCATATTCTTCCTTTATTTTAGTATTTTTTTTTAGTATTTTTTTCTATTCAACTAATATTTACGATACTTCTGCAATTTTTTTATACTATTTAGAGGAGATTTTTTATTTCTCACTCTATGATAGATTCTCTAGGAATTTACAAAGCATTTATTCGTACAGAAGAATCTATCTTTATTGTAAGATAACTATTTCAAATGTACTAGCAGAATAGTACTAAAAACATTACTTCGAAAAGAAAACGAATTTTTCGAGACTAAAATCTCTTATAAACTAAGCTTGCCGATACATCGAAACATGGTGATGACCTGCTAAAATCAAGCTCGTTTCTTTCTCTTTTTCCATCCATAATCCATCATGCACATGAAATCCAAGTTTTTCTCGATAGGCCGATTTTTTTTGCTTGATATCAAAATATTCCAAAATGCCGTCATTATTACCTCCTGCCGCAATTAATAATTGATTATTATTAGAAAAATGAAGATAATTAATGATTCCCTTATTTTGATCATTCAACCACTTTATAACTAGTTTAGAAGTTTTGAAATCAAAAAGTTGCACCTGAGATGGACCATCGAGATGATCGATATTGCCAATATGCCCAATCCCGCCAATTGCTAAATAGTCTTCATCGGTGGAAAATGCTAATGATCGAATTCCTCCAATGGAGTGTCGGCGTGCCGTAGGATCCCAGGTATAAAATTCGGGTGCATGTATGGATTTAACTATCTTCCAAGTCTGGGTATCCCAAATCATTATTTTCCCAATTTTATCTGCGGTAGCAAGATATTTTCCAGAAGGGGAAAAGCAACAAGTAAAAAGCATGGATGGGAAATGGTGTGGGGTTTTCTGATCATGCCCCGAAAGCACCTGGATCTGTTTTCCAGAATCTGCATCCCAAATTTTGCAAAGCATATCATCAGAAACAGAAGCGATGATAGGGGATTTCGGGTGCTTCGCCAGCGAACGGATCCATTTTTGATGGGCCGATTTTACGGTTTTTATCATTTTTTTCGCGGAAATAGACCACCAAATGATTGACCCATCATAGCCCCCAGAAATCAACAGATTACCAGACCGCAAAATGGAACTGACAAAACTTTCATGAGCATACAATTTTTCCGTTTTACGATTTGGATTGTTGTAGTTCATTTCGTAAACATTAAAATCAGATGATCCTAAATAGACAATCCCATCTTTTTCGCTGGAGCAAATCGAGAAAAAGATAGAATTGGATTGCGAATAGTCGAATGATCGCTTAAAACTATCTACTTTAATGTTCATAGAATTCTCCCAAAATAATCACAACACTAGGACGATCAATCACCCGATTCTAATAATAAAAGTTCCCGATTTAATCACATAGTTCATCACTTAAAAAATACTCGAATTTAGATCAATTATATCCATATTCGAGCGCACTATTCAAATTTCAATTACTATCAAGCCAATACTTCATCAATTGATTCGGTACCTGGATCGGTAAGCGGGACAGGTCTGGAACCAACATGATAATTCTTTTGTGGATTGATCCCGAGTGCGGAATAAATCGTCGCAAAAAGCCGAGCAGCACCGATTTCCCCATCGATTACTTTTTCCCCTTTCGCATCTGTTTTCCCATAAAGAGCACCCCCCTTGATTCCGCAACCGGTCAACGAACAGCTCCAAGCGGAAGCAAAATGATCTCGCCCCAATGCTTGATTAATTCCAGGGGTTCGACCAAATTCTGCAAGGGTGATGATCAATGTATTTTCTAGTAATCCGCGTTCCCCAAGATCATCGATCAATGTCGATAAGACATGGTCTAGTTCGGGAACCAATTCCTGATGAGTTTCAAAATTTTGGCCATGGCTATCCCACCAAGCTCGCGCCAAGCGAACAAACGGAACGCCTGCTTCGATCAATCGTCTTGTTGCCAACGCCTGTTCTCCAAAAAGAGTTGGCCCATAACGATGGCGAATCTTATCAGGTTCCTGAGAGATATCGAACAATTTTTCTGAGGCCATAATCCCGCGAACACGCTGGTATGCTTCGTTATGACTATTGACGGAGCTTGAGAAACGATTTTGAGAAAATTGTTTGCTGAATAGTTCCCGGAGATCGGAGCGCTGTTGATGATCCAGTTCTGTCAATTGAGACATCCGTTGCATATTCTCTGGTACCGCTTTTTCATAAATATGCATCGGAGCGAAACGAGAGCCGAGAAATCCAGAATCCCCGGGTGCTGCTCCTCTCCCTTCTGTTTGCGCATAGAAAGAGATATAATCGGGCACTTTTGAATCGATCCGCCCCATCTCTTTGGCAATCACCGCGCCCAGATCGGGGTATTTCAACCCACCTGATTCGTTGGCTCGGCCTCGCATCATCAATAGCGCACCACCTCCATGATCTGCATTTCTGGTATTGAGCGAACGAATAATACACATTTTATTTGTCCGTTTAGCTATCTCTGGCATCAGCTCGGAAATATGGGTACCAGGTACGGAAGTTGGTATGGCACGAAATGGCCCGCCCGTTACCGCCCCCGGCTTAGGATCAAATGTTTCGAGCTGACTCGCTCCCCCAGCAAGCCAGAGTAGAATCACTCGCTTTTGTTTCTTTTTTAATTCCCCCGCAATCGCCGAATTACTAAAATAATTCAATGGCGAAATGTCCAAGCCACTTGCAAGTCCTGTGGTCGCGGCAACACTCCCGGTGACTAAACTCCGTAAAAAACCTCTTCGTGTTTCGCTCGTATGAAGTGCTTGACTATCTGTCTTCGTTGTTTGAGTATTCATAACCCCTCTCCCTTTTAAGAAACTCGGCGATCCGCGATTATTTATAATATGATCTTTTTTTAACTTCTCGATTCATGAAAAAAACTGGTCGAACAACCTTAGTAATTGAATCGAAATTCAGAACTTGTGACCATTGCCCAGATTACTTGTCGCAATGCTTGATCCAGTTGATTTTTTCTTTTGTCAAGATACTGGGAACAGGCTTTCAATTCTTCTTTAGTTGGTTCTCGGCAAAAGACCGTTTGAAACGCCAGCTGAACCATATCGTTTATATTCTTCTTCTTAATCAAGTTCCCAATCAAAGAATCCCCATTTACATTCAGGATTCGATCTTGGATCATAGCATTATTACTAAAAAAGAGCGACTCGCTAACTCCGATCTGATCTTCCGTCGATCCAGGAGGAGAAATAAGATCG
>JAKBAI010000357.1 GCA_021809185.1 Planctomycetota bacterium | reverse complement strand
ATTGGGTAATTTCTAAGTTGGTATTATTCGATAAAAGGACAGAAAACCACTTAAAGTGACCTTAAGTGAACCAAAAAGAGGAACCAACTAATACGAAAGGGAAGCGATAATAGAATTTCTATAATCGCTTCCCTTTCAGATTTAAATCATTATCTTCAAATCGGTAAACTTATGGAAAAATTAATTGATTATTGCTTTTGGTTGACCAGTTACAATTAGAGGAATGACGATTTTTGATGTTTTTTTAGAAACAAGATCTTTCGCAATTATAGTTATTTTATATTCCCCTTGTCTCGTCAACGGGAGCTGTACATTCAAAGGATAACCTTTATCGGTCTTTTGAATTTGACGCCCAATTTTCTCTGTGGGAAATGGTTTTTTGACAACCGATTTTCCCGTCGAGTCGACAATTTCTATATTCAATTCGGACTCGACTGCATCTTTTTTGGCATCTCTTTCAAAACCAACTACCGCAAAATGCAAAAAAATAGATTGACCAACAATCCCCGTGTTCGATAGTGGAAATTTAGCTTCCCCATCAGCGGAGAACATAACATGAACTAAGCCAAAGTCGGGTTTGCTTACTACAAATTCTTTTTCACAAGTTACTGTTTGTTTTGTTGTTCGATCGGTAACAATGACCTTGCATTTGTATGTTCCAGCTTGAAGATCAAAGCCGATCGATATAAATGCACGAGCGGGAAGGGTTGTTCCACCTAAAGGTAAATAATCCTCTTTTTCTAGCGGATCTTTCTTAAAAATAGCTTTTCCCGCGTTATCATAAACTTCCATGGCCATACTGTAGGAAATTTTCCCTTCGTCGTTGACAGAAATATTGTTGATATCGTAGGCCAAAAATAGTAAATCTCCCGGGAGAAAAGTCGTTGTCTTCCGTTCAGGCCCCAATTCCCCGTAAGTAAATCTCACGTTCGAAAGAGTAGGTGCACCATAAGACTTGTTCAAACAGAAACCACACAAAAGTGCGATTAAAAGTAATCGTTTCATACAATCTCCGAATTAATCTTGTTTACTAGATAACTATCCTATACTACAAAGCATTTAATTTTCTTGTTAGAGCAATTTTATATTTATTTAGATGACCTTTCTAATCAAGCAGAATTTAAGAGAAAAAATAGAGGCCTAAACACATTAAAAAGAATTAATAAAAATAAAACATCCTTGTTGCTTATCGATTTTCTGGGTTATATTAATAATATTATGGAAAAAGTATAGAATTTCTCTAATTTCAATTTTATTTTTGGAGAGACTTGTCAAGGTGATTATAATGAAGTAGCGGGTTGTGTTAACGTGACACAACAGGGAAAAAATTTACCCACTATACTTTTAATCTTAATCGAAATCAAAGTGTATCGTTCGAAATTGATGATCGAATTAGATTAATTTGATAGCTAACAATATATAGTGGGGGTCTTAGCTGCGAGAGGAGGTGATTTGGTGTCTAGTCATAGTTCCATTAATCTCGAGGTAATCGCAACTTAAGATGGTTCGACGGAATGCTCTTGTTGCATTTTCTCGAATGAACGAATCAATCAGACAAGTATGTAAATATTTCTGTTTGATTCAAGAGAGATACCAGTAAATTGGTTGAATACTGTTTTACCAATTTTTGGTATCTCTTTCAATAATATGATTTTGAAGTTGAAACACTTGGAGCACTTAAAGTTTTTGATCTCATAAATTCACGCATTTTATCTGATCAGATTAGTTTACCTAGTTCATGTTTTCAATTTTGTTTTTTATTAGGAATATATCGATCAGATAAAAATAGAGATTAGATATTGTCGACATAGTTACTGAGTACTGAAAAAGTTGGAAATTGACAAGAATCAAGAAAAAATCATCTATAATTAACTAATTAAATGGATTTGGAGGGTTCTATCTTTGTAAGTGAGATAAAAGTAAGTGAGAAAAAAGTTTAAAAAATTTAGCAGATAAAAATTTGATTTTGAAAGCGCAAGTATTTTTTCCTTTAGCATCCTTTGATTGACCACTTTGACTTTCACCACGAGAATGAACAAAAATTGAAATAAAATTGGGTTATTTAATGATATTTCCTGTATTTTATTTTAATTAGCCTTGACAAATAATAGGGATTTTAACTATCTTATAAATATGAATTTACTTTCTAGCATTAACTAAAAGTATTTCATGAACGTCTAGTGGAGTTTAATATGAGTGAATCACTAAGTTTCCTTGGGATTATTATTGGGATCGTATTCGTTGTTATTTTCCTCGAATTTTTGCTCGGAAAATTGATTGATAGCCGAACAGAATCTCCTGATGCTTTATAATATTGAGTATCCACTCTTCCGAGTGGTTTACTCAAAATCTCCATTGATCTATTTTTTTATCATCGAACAGTTTACAGGTTTGATGACCCATGTAAATTTTTTTCAAAATTGAATTAATCTCGCGAAATAATCCAAAAATTTTTTGGTCTATTTTTTAATTCAGACACACTTCCAAACTAATTATTTTTATTGTTAATAGAGTTGTGACTTGATTTATAAAATTGAGGCATAGAACTTCTTCATTTAAATTACAATAAACATTTACTGACAGCTTTTATATTGAAGCAACGTAACTTTAAGGTAATAAATTCAAAATTAAATGAATTCTATCTCAAAATTTTTCTTAAGAGATTTATGATCTACTTTTTCTTTAACTGATCTCGATAAGACAACTCCCAATATCATTTTTCAACATATAACTCATTGTTAGACTTTCAGACGGAAATATATATTTCTTTCAATTTCATTTTGAAGCTTTTCAATCGGCAGGAAAAATATAAATTACGTAGATGGGGGTGTTTGTACGTCTGGTTCGACGGCCCTGGTCTTCAAAACCAGTGGAGGGTTTGAACGAAGCTCTCGGTGGGTTCGATTCCCATACACTCCCGTAGATATACTCTTTAAATATACAACTCTAATTCACAATGATTGAAGATGATGCTCCAAAGCGAGTTAGAATTGTGCTTTAGATCTTCATAGTGTTGAACGATTGGATCAAATCTTCAGAGGGGCATTAATTTAGAGCTATATTTCCAAACTAAGTATAATCCCGATCTGGGGTAGAGTTATTCGATCTTCTACATTAGCTTTTGCGTAATCGATCGTCATTTTTTGGAATAAGAACAAGAATTTTCTGTTTCGAACAAACTTCAAATAAAAATCCTGAAAAGATCGCTCAATATTTTTCCTTCCCATTCGAACTATCCTAAAAGAATAAAATCCATAATGTGGAAATTAGATTATTGAAATAGTAGATCGTTAGTCGGTTACACAAATTTTCGGCGGCGATAAAGACGCAAACATTATACTTTGAGGATTATGGCTACATCAACTGCATTGAACTTGAGAACAGTCTCTAAACGGGAAAGACTAGCTGAAGTTGGAGTCTGAAAGAGAAGCAAAGACCAGATAGATTAATCATTAACTCGACAGATACGGTTCGTTATTTTTAGAGGGAAAGTTAAATTGCTTTAGTTAAATCATAAATTACAGCGAATGAAAAGGTTTTTATGTCTACATCATGGTACCTATCTGCTAGAAGTGTGATCTCTCGTTGGGGAGCGCCTGCTCGATTCGGAGTGAAGCATATTATTGCCAATGCTTTCCCGGGAGGAAACGTTGCTGGGGAACTCATTGATCGGGTCTTAGAGTGCGTGCACCAAACCGCGAAAGACCAAGAAGAAAACGAAG
>JAKBAI010000356.1 GCA_021809185.1 Planctomycetota bacterium | reverse complement strand
ACTGAAGCTGACCAATCAGCGACCCTTCCATACTTAATTTGACATCCTTAATATCTATACGCGAGGTAACGATTCGAAAATCTTGTTGCAATTGAAAGGTCAGGGCTGCTAATGAATCCTGGGCAGGTATTCCGCCCGCAGCGGCATAACCACTCATCATAATTACCAACTGATCGCCTCTAGGCTGTGTTACTTCGATTGTTCCACCCGATAGATATTTAACCCCACTACCATCGGAAGTAACATCCCCATTTCTTCCACGCAATTCAATACGCACAGGCGGAGCTGTCTTACTACTAGATAGATCCTCCTCCGCTGCAGATAAAATAGTTATCCCTAAAATCCCGCTGCCAAGTACGGCCCACATTCCCCATAAAGAAATTCTTCGATTCATTGTTTAAACCCCCTCTTCGCTTCAACAGCACTTCAACGGAATAACTCAATCATCTTCTCTTGTCAAGCGAACAGTATCCATTTCCCTATTACTTGCGAAGATTGTATGGTCAGGATTTTGAGACAAAACTTTTGTTTTTCGTTCTTCTCAGAGAATGAAGATCGAGCTATTTATTAATAGAAACTATTGGAAATCTTTTAACAAACTGAATCCAACCATATTTTTTCCCTTCTCTCTTCTTTTCGGTTTATCTGCTTTTACTCTTTATGCAGATCGATTCCAAATGCTTGAATTTACCAAAATAATGCAATTTATTCGGATAAGAGAATGAAAAAGTGAAGGTCGTGTCAAACAATATTTCTAACTTTAATCAAAAGTGTGAATTATTTTAAATTTGATCAAAATTGAGATTGATTTTAAATCTGTGCCCGATACAGTTTTTTTTCTAAAGTTTAGGGGAATTAAAAATTTGAACCTGGGATTATATCCCTGGGACGGGGGGAAAATGAATTTTATTTCATTCCGTTCTAGTTGGTTAGATTTTTTGGGGAAAAAATGAATTTATCGTTATGGAAGAGTTTTTGTCTAATTTTTTATCCCTGGTTGATATGTCTATTCATTTGGTTTGTGCAAGGGAACCTAAATACAATCATTGCTCAAACAGCATCGTTACCTATAGCCCCGCCAACGTTAATTGAAAATAATAGCGCGGCTCCAACAAACGTTTCTACCTCCTCGATCAACCCAGGGAATCGAGTGAATCCACTGTACCCACGTGAGACAACGTTAAGCACCCCCCCTAGCCTATCTAATTCTCCTCCCCCTAATATCAACAACACAACCAATAATTCACCGATCATCATTCCCAATTTAATAGCGGTTCCACCAGCGAATAGCCAGAATTATTCGAATAGCTCTGTTACCGCAAACCCACAATATGGTCCCAACCCAAATGGGCAAAATTCAACCAATTTGTCTAGCCAAACAATTTCATCTGGGACCATGAATGGGATTACAACCAGTACAGGAGCTACCAATTCTGGCAATAACTTGCCAGGAACTACCGATCCGCAACAAATCCAGAACAAAAGTGTACCAAGAAAAGAGAAGGAAAGCAAAGTCACAAATCCAACCTCCCTGATCGAAAATGTAAACTGGAGCGCGGATCGCACTCCATTGCAAAAACAAGGGCCTGGTCTATTTCCGTTAGGATCCAAGCCAAATCTCTTAAATAAGAATAAGTTAGCCCAAAATACCCAAGCCAAACAGGATCAAGAGAAAGAATTAGATGACGATCGGTTGCGTATCTTAGAGATCGAAAATCTCCGTCTAGAAGAACAACTGAAGATTCTGGAATTGCGCATGTCCGAAATGAATACGAAATTAGGATCGAATGTCGTTCCTTTTGTACGTCCCGATGGTGGTCCGATTCAGGAAGCCCCTTTGCAGAATTTGCCGTCGCAATTCGGTCGCCCCATCCCCATCGAACGAGATATTATCCAGACCGCCGAAGAAGCACAATCTCGTGCTCGTGTCGACTTGGAACAAGGGGTTCGTATCTTAAGCCCTGATGGTGTTTATCGTATCGAGTTTCACGACTTAACTCAGGGGGAATTTAGAGCCTTCAACCCATCGGGAAACCCATTGACCAATAACTTCGATATCCCAAGACAACGTCTCTATTTTACCGGTCAGGTTGACAAATACTTTGACTTTTATACGGTCTACAATCGCGGTTACGGTTCTTTGGATATTCTCGATGCCTTCACCAACTTCAAGTTTGATCCAGCCTTTAATATTCGCGTAGGCCGTACCAAAGTCCCCTATACCTATGAATACTATAAAGTAGCGGAAGGGGACTTGATTGCTAACGAACGCTCGGTATTCGTTGGGAACTTATCCCCTAATCGTGAAATTGGAATGATGTTATTTGGCCGAGTATTAAACAATCGTCTCGAATATGCTTTCGGTCTCTTCAACGGTCCCGTTCACTCCTTCCAGGGATTTAATAACGCCAAAGAACCATTTTTCTTTGTGAATACCAAACCATTTTTACTGAGTGGTATCGATTTATTAACCAACCTCAATATAGGTGCCTCCTATACTTATGGCAATCAAAACGCTCCGTTGGAACCGAACGCTTTGCGAACGGCCAATGACGAAACAGTAGTTTCAGCAGTAGATAATGTTTCCCCTGTATTTTTACGATTTAATACTAGTGCCAGGGAGCTTGGACCCAAGCAATTGTGGAATAGTGATCTGCACTGGTTCTATCGTAGTTTAACCCTGGAAATGGCTTATAACGGCGGCGTGATTACTTATGGCGTGCCAAGTTCTTCCGTCACTCCTAAATCAGCGGTGACCTCTTCCTATAATGGGACCACCTATGTCCGTAACGTTGTCCCTGCGATTGGTGGTGATATTGCGGTCACCTACTTCATTACTGGCGAAGAAATTACTTCTCGAAAAGAGGTGGGACCGTTGCGCGATTTTAACTGGCGAAGCCCTTTTCAAAACCCAGGGGCTATCGAACTTTTTGAACGAGCGGCGGTTCTCTCTCTAGGAAAGAGTGTTTTCGACAACGGGCTTTCCGATCAATCCCTTTATAGCCGAACCGCTCTGGTATTCGATACCGGTTTCCACTGGTATCCAAGCAGATATATCCGGATCACTACTGAAATTCAACATTCCGAATTTGCAACTCCGGTTCAGGTAAATTCCAATCGCTTTACGAACTCGATGAATATGTTCTGGTTGCGGTCTCAGCTCTACTACTAAACGAATTCAAGTTCTGAGAGGGGATCGATTTTGCCAAGAATTTCCTTCTTTTGCAAATGGAATAACTATCAATATTGCTGGATATCTGAGTTTATCCTTAATTAACGTCTCTGACTATTTCTCCTAAAATGCCCCCTCGACATTCTCATCAAATTCCGTAAAAAAGGTTGTTCGTACTTCAATGACGATTCATAACATTCGAGTAGTTTTATAGAACTTTATGGGATCGAGTAAAAGTGCGATGGTGATAGTATTTTTATCGATTGAGAAGAAGATTCGATTGAAAAGAAGATTAGATTGAATTTTTGCCCAATCACTAGAAAAAAAATACACTCCCATCGATATTTCTGGAGGATGAAAATCTATTGCGACCCTTAAAAATTAGTACGAATAAATTCGTACAAAAAACAATAGAGATAAAGCTCACGAATGTGCCTAGAAAACAGATAAAAGAAATCTATCCGGAAAATGGATCGATTTCCTAAAGTGTCAGATAAATGGAATAAAGTCAAAAGGAATACAGAGAAAAGGAATACAGAGAAAATGAGATCGGAA
>JAKBAI010000101.1 GCA_021809185.1 Planctomycetota bacterium | reverse complement strand
GGTTGGTCCACTAATCGCCTTCGACCAAGTTTGTCCACCATTTTGAGTAACATACAATCCCTCAGCATTACCGACAGGATCATACATTCCCACCATAATGACATTAGGATTAGTTCGTGAAACTACTAAAGATCGAACAGGATTCCCGTTAAATTGGCCTCCATCATTCAATACGGAATAAGAGATATTATTGACATTTGGTGCAAGCACATTGGTAAATTTAATAACTCCGACATCGGCTTGTGCAATACCCGAATCACTCCCTGCACTAAAAGATCCTGTACCCGCATATAATACGGAAGGATTATTCGGATCTATCGCTATCGCTCCGATATAAAGTGACGGAAGCTGATCGTTAAGTGGAGTCCAAATAACGGAACTAGGGTTAGCACTATCGAAATTCATTGTGCGCCAGACACCCCCAGCAACCGTGCCCACAAAGGCTATATTACTGTTTTGAGGATCAATCGCAAACGATTCTATTGCCCCTGTACCTAACTTATTCACCGATTGGTTCTGAGCGTTGGTTACAGGAGCTGGTGATATTTGCGACCATGTCGGCGTGTTTAATGTATAAGAGATCGAAGGGACCGTTCGATCTTCCAATGATTCCAATTTTGGAATAAAAATCGATTTTTTTCGAACCAATTTGGTTGATGAAATTGGTGAACTCAACCAAGTTCTTAGCCGTTTGTGTATGTGGTGCATCATGTGTTGAACGTTCCTAGTGATTGACGAGAGATTTCTATCTATTTACTTTTCCATATTTTTTAAGTTCATTTCGAATATGGAATGTTTCCATCATATTCTGATTCAAGCTTTATCTTAAATAATATACACAAGAACCAACTTCGTTGGAATTGTAAAACCTAATTATTTAGCAATTTTACCCATTTTGAAAAGTTATGTATGGAATTTGCCCTAAAAGCTGATTAGTCACTTAATTATCAAATATTCATTGATTTATCATTAAGAGCATTTGCTTTACGAAATACATTTCGATGATAAGTATTTCTCTTCTTGTCATCTTGAAATAAATACTCTGTTTTGAATCAGCTTGGACTTAATACGACACTTTAAAGCTCAAAAAACTCGCTATAATAAATTTACTGGATTCTATGATGAAGAAAAACTAAAAGAATTATTCTGTTAGTTAGATCTCAAGTTATTTTTATATTCAGAGAATTAGACACCTGGTTTTCCGATTGGTTCCAAGATCGATGAGTCCCCCTGACGTTCAAAAGAATTTCTATCTAATGGTGTCTCTTTTATTTCATATATCTTTTATGTGACTATCGACCCTTTAGATTCCAAAGAAATAAAACAACTGTTTTAACAACTAAAATCCTTGATGTAGTACAAATTTAGACTTCCTTAACCTTAAATGAAATCGTTGCTTACAAGTATTAAAAACATTCTAAACCAATATTTTAAGACTATGGATATTTAAGTATTGAACATAATTAATTCTTTCCCGATGGTCGATTAATGGTATCAACTAGATTGCGTATTTTTTAATTAAAACTAATTCGTTTCGAATACTTTTCATATACTGATAGCGATTCTTAGGATTGAACTGAGATACGGTTCAATCCTAAGTAGAGAAGATCAAACCTCTTTTAATACCAAACAGAGCAAAAGGCTCAACCAGATCCTTCTGCTCTGCAACGAATCAAACCTCATACCAGATTTCAAATCAATAAATTAACCAACGAATCCGCCTCCTAAGAAGGAGTATTCGAATGGGAAGAACGAATTACTTTGAGTACCAGAAGCATTGTAAAATTCCACCAATGGAGAGGTTCCCGGTCCAGATGAAGTAATAATCTGAGCTGGAGCTCCAGCGGATTCAGTAACTGTATTAACTTGTACACCAGTTCTATAGAAAGAAGGATAAGCGAGGAAAATCGAATCAAATTGTCCTGTTTCCAGATCTAAAACTGCAACTATGTTCGACTTCGAATTGGTACTATAAACAAGTTCCGAGTGCCCTGCTCCTGTTAGATCCCCAGCGGCCACATTGACTCCAAGAGTGTAACCGGCCCCGAAACCAAAAAAGCTACCCACCAATTGGCCAGAATTCCCTCCAAAAATATTGATGATTGGAGGTCCGCCGGTTGCAAGCGAAGTAGCAATTTCAGGCGTACCCGTACCATAAAAATCACCGACAGCGACGCTCACCCCATAAGTATAGCTAGGAGAAAAGGCAAAATAGCTTTGCATCAGTTGATCGGTTTTGCCATCAAAAACCGCTACTGCTGGACCTCCGCCTGGTCCTGCTCCTGTTATAATATCATCATAGCCATTGCCATACACATCCCCCACCGCTAAATTAACCCCTCCCGTAAAGGCGGGATAATAAGCAAAAAAGCTAGCAACCAATTGCCCAGTCACTCCATCAAAAACTCGGACATCCGGGCCTCCTCCGGAAGCTGGTGCAACGATAATATCATCATAGCCTGTTCCCATGACATCCCCAACCGCGACATGTACCCCTCCGCGAAAACTGGGATCATAAGCCATGATATTAAACCGCAAAGTTCCGTTGGTGTTATAGACATTCACGACGGGGGCCGCACCAGGGCCTGCTCCCACCGCATAAGCTAATGGAGTAAGATTTGTTGCAGGAGTTGTGAATCCAGCCCCGAATTCATAAGCCCCAATATCGGGAGTACCATTGACAATACGATTGAATCCTGGGCCTCGTTCATCGAATGCTAGTCCAAGTGGATTTGAACCTGCATCAATCGCTTGGCTTCCAAAAACCAATGGTACAGTTGGTATCTGACCACCATAGTATCCGATCGTTCCCACATGTGGATTTATCGGGATTGTCGGAGTACCTATAATATTTCCTCTAACGCCATTGGTAATGCCTGAGAGATCATAACTATTTCCGATTAAATTATTAGTCGAAAAAGGTAAAACTGATGCACTAACATCTATTTCTGCCGATGGGTTATTGGGGAAGAAAGTAGGGTCGGTGACATAATTTGCAGCAATCAAGTCGCTGAATAGGGTAAGTGCCTGACTAGAGGAAACCGCTCCCTGCCCAAACACGAATGTTCCATCATTCGCGGAGACATTACTTACAATCGTTGAATTATATATCTTGGCGTAAGTCGTATTTAGTAGATGGATGGCACCACCCGCTGCGTACGACTGATTATTAGTAAAAGTCGATTGAACAATCAATACTCGACCACCACTGACATCGATCGCCCCCCCATTCCCAAAAACATTATTCGCTTCATTGCCATTAAATGTGCTATTCTCGATTTGCAAAAGAAAATTATTTGGACCAAATATCGATTGTTCCTCTGCTACAGCCCCTCCGCTTGAAAAACCACCTATCTGATTATTTGTAAAATAATCATTTTCTAGATCAAGACTATAGTTGGAGAGAATAGCCCCTCCGTTCCCCCCTGTTCCGTTCTGCATTGTCAAACCGGTTATCGTTACCGGTTGATCGACATTTGCATTCGAAAAGTTCTGCACTTCAATATCAAAAATTCTTGTAATCTGCTGACCATCAATTGTTACAGAACCTGCACCTGGCCCCTGAATATCTACTCGGTGACCAATTGCAATTTGTCCACTAGATAAATAAATGGTCCCTGAAACCGCAAAAGTTACAGTGTCTTGCTGTCCAAACGGATCGGCATTGACCTGAGCAATCGCCGCTCGCAATGACCCTGCCCCGCTGTCATTCAGATTGGTAACCACATAGGTTGCCGGAGTAATACGAGCTTCAAGAGTTTCCAAATTTAAGCGACTTGGATTTTTCGCTAAACGAGTTTCTTTAGAGTTCTGGTTAAACATGCCTAACATCGATGCAATCCTTGTATTATTTCAAAAAATCATTTTCTCAAAGATACCTCACTCCCACTTATTTTTCTCTAAAGTTTTGTTTTCTTCACCATTTTTTGCCGATTTTTTTTCCTATTGTTCCTTCGCGATAAAGCGTTTTGGTTATATCTTGATTCGCAATAATTCAAATCTTGAATAGAGATCTCGATTAGATAATGAAATTTCAATCTTTTCAATTAAAGATTTTAAGATGGCGGTCTTCCACCAGGTTGATTACTGTTTTTTAAAATGAAACTGGAAATTGCTTCTCTTTCAAAGCGATAAAATTAGCTAATCTGATAATACCCTAGTTGGCAGTAAAATTTGTTGGCAGTAAAATAAGGAAATCGATTCAAGATCATATTTTCTCGATCATCCGCATCGATAAACCCATGCGATGAAGAAAGCTCAAGCCCCCCCGCTTGAACCTTCTCTTGCTTAATGCGTTCTTTTCTCCTTAATACGATTATTCTCATTGACTAAAATAATCACCGGATGATAATCATGAAGTTCTTGAGGTTGATACTGCCCAAAAGTGGCAATGATGATTATATGTCCTTTTTGAACCAAATGGGCTCCCGCTCCATTAACGCAGATTATCCCTGATCCACGTTCCCCCTCGATCGCGTAAGTGGTTATCCTACTCCCGTTCGTAACATCCCAAATATGAATCTGCTCAAAGGGAAGGATTTCCGCAGCTTGCATTAAATCCCCGTCAATCGTTAGCGAACCTTCGTAATCTAGATTTGCTTCTGTAACGACCACCCGATGAATTTTTGATTTCAATAACGATCTTAACATTCTTTATCTCAATCTTTTCTGGATCCAAACACAACTCTAATAGCTATTTTACAAAAATGTGAAAACATGTCTGGAGTTTAAGAAATAAATTAGAATTCCGTCGTTGACTTTTTTCGAATTCATCTAAAATATTTATACCTACTAACTTTTTGGAGATTTTTATGATAACTAGATTATTTGTCGGTATCGTCAGTATCAGTTTAATCTGTTTTGGCGGTTACTACTATTTCAAAGAAGAATTGATTACTCTCCCATCCCCTCCGCTTGATCAAAATTCTGTAAATCGTTCCCCTTGCTCCGCTTGCCAGGCACTCAGAGAATCTCAAACAGATTTGAATTCTGCTTCTTTAGAAAGTAACTGTCCTACTGGGATGAATTGTTGCTCTGAAGGAACTATAATCCCTCATGCTGTATCTCAAACCCCAGAAATACTTTCCATTGAGCCTAGAATTATTCTCGAAACTGCTGATGCTTCATCGAATTCAAAATAATTTGAACTTTTATTCGTCAAAATCTTAAATATTAAGTTGAATTATTTTTTCCTTAAATTATCGCCCGATTTATCAATCTTTGATTCCTTCGCCGTGTATCTTTAATTCTACTTCCATTATCTATCCTTAATTTGCATCTTTCATTTGAATTTTCATTGAAATTTTCAAAGGAGAAGTTAATGGTTTTTATTTCTCCTCAGAACAGGAACCTAAAATGCTCTCTCGAATATCTAGTCTAAAGATTTTATTTGCCTCTTTTGTTCTATTTTTAGGACTATCGTTTTCTCCTCAGTCAGCTCGAAATTTTATGATTGCGGAGGACAAAGATCTATTTGTTCCTCTCTTTAATGGAAAAGATTTATCCCATTGGAAAGTTTTAAACGGAAACAAAGATGTTTGGGGAGTTGACAAAGATGGAGTCGTTTTCTGTAAGCCAGGACACGGCGGTTGGTTGTTGACCGAAAAAGAGTATAGCGATTTTGAATTGAAAGTAGAATTCAAACTTCCCAAAAATGGAAATAGTGGAATTGCCTTACGAACCCCTTTCCAAGGAGATCCCGCTTATACAGGAATGGAAATTCAATTAATCGATGACTTGAATTGGAAAGGATTACAATCTTGGCAACATACGGGTTCGATTTACAATGTTGTCCCAGCTAGTAAACAAGCCAATAAACCAATTGGGGAATGGAACCAAGCCCATATTTATTGCAAGGGGAAAAAAGTAATCATTAAAGTAAATGGTGAAACTCTGGTTGATGCTGATTTGGGCAAATATGAAGCGGAGCACAGTAAAAAACATCCCGGAATTCTAAGAAAATCAGGATTTGTAGGTTTTCAAAGCCACGATACTCGGGTTGAGTTTAGAAATGCTTTCATCAAAGAACTCAAATAAATTTCAATCTATTCTGATTGTAAACTATCTATAAAAACGAATGATTTAACGATCATTCGTTTTTTTTACTTTATCATTTGGTATTTTTGGTGGTGAATTCACTGGCCCTAACTTGATAAGGGCTTTACAAATTAAACAATTGATCGGTTTATCTTTCAAATGATCTTCCACCAGCATATATTTCATGCATTGGGGATTCGGGCAACGAACAGCAAATACCATATGAACATCCTTATAGAATTCCTTAGCAATTGATCGATCAATCGCAATAGTAATTTATCGCTATAGTAATTTATTGTATATCGAGGTTCTTAACCCAATTTGCCTCCTGTGCAATTTCTTCATCCGATAATCCACTACTCCGATGGATCGATGTCTTAGCCATTCTACCGCTGGTCATATCCAATGCCATCACTTCTATAATTCCATTTTCAGCAACAGCACAACGAACTTGTATAGGGGAACCTTTAGGTAATTGGGGAGGTAATCCATCGATCCAACATTCCCCAATACTTATGCAGGCATCGGCTTGGTGAGCTTCCCCTTGTAGAATTCGCACTCGTACACGATTCTGATTTGGTTTCACCGTATGATAAACTCGGCTTTCCGCAGCAGGAAGCTGAGTATTTTTCTTTATCAGAATATCATTGATTCGTTCTGCTTCGCTTCGAACTTCAACCCCAAGTCCCAAGGCATTTACGCTGATTTCAACAACATCCCCCAACAAATCTGCCGCGGTCTGATTCAATAACTGGCGATTTTCTTGAGTGCGAGCTGCAATAATCCCTGCGTGAATAGCCGCCCCTCTGGCCACCACTTCACTCACGGAGAGAGTATTATCTGGTGCTTTTCCACTTATTTCTTGCAACATCTGCCCCGTCATGGGCATGTGTGTTGACCCACCCACCAGTAGAATTCGGTCGATTTGCTCCCATTTGACCCCCACCTGGCGTAAAAGCTGTTGCGTAGTCAACCGAGTTCTTGTTAATAAATCACGTGTTAAATTCTCAAAATCTTTCCTAGTAAAAGGAACTACTATCTTGTGCCCTCCATGGTTACAAGTGATACTCGTTTGCTCTAGCTTCGATAATGTCCGTTTTGCTCGCTCTGCAGCAGCTTGGAGCATTACGAGAGATTGCGGATCGGTTCTCGGATCATCTTTGTACTTCTCATAAAATTTTCCGGCAACATAATCGACTACCCGATCATCCCAATCTTTTCCACCTAACCGCACATCTCCTTCGATTCCTAGTGTTTGAAATCGTTTAGGTAACAGTTTCACGAGTGTAACGTCAAAGGTACCACCACCAAGATCGTAAACAAGGATTATCCGAGATTTATCTGTGATTTGACCTGGATTACCCACCGAAACATTTGGAGTATAGCCTTCGCGAAACGAATAAGAAAGAGCAGCACCACTCGGCTCATCCAAAATATCGAGAACATCTAACCCAGCTATTTTTCCTGCGTCCTGAGTCGCCTTTCTTCGGGTATCATCAAAATATGCTGGAACTGTAATCACCGCTTTACTGATCGGGCCTAATCTTTTTTCTGCATCTTGGACCAATTTTCGAAGAATAATTGCGGATAATGTTTCTGGACGAA
This sequence comes from Planctomycetota bacterium, assembly GCA_021809185.1. Taxonomy (GTDB): domain Bacteria; phylum Planctomycetota; class Planctomycetia; order Gemmatales; family Gemmataceae; genus JAKBAI01. The sequence goes on along the minus strand of JAKBAI010000101.1, from coordinate 10,510 downwards.
ACGATTTGCCTTCAATCGTACGGCCATAATCAGGTAGTCCCATTCTCCTTTTTACTAACATCGCAACGTGTTCTGGATCTTCCTGTGCTGCATCCAAAGCAGCTTGCCCCACAATTGCTCGATTTCCGAGGAGCAATACTGCCGATGGAGTAAACATCTCTCCATCATTATTTGGCAACGTTACTGGTAGCCCACGATCATCCAAAGTAGCGATCGCAGAAAAAGTAGTCCCTAAATCAATCCCAACAACTTTTCCCATTTATGATACCAAGCCTAAAAGCTCTTAAATATCTTAGGCTTATTACCACAAAGCCTCTATAGATAGTCTAAAACCTTATTTTACCTTTTGAAAGTAGAAAATAACCAATAATTAGATTTTCCCTCGAAAAAATGAAAATATGTACGAATTAGGAATCGATTTTATTACATTTATTAACAGAGCAAGTTTTAACTACCTTTGTACCCCAGGTTCATCGATCGTTAATCCTTATCCCTTCCCTTATAACTTAATAAGGTTGGGAAAATCACTTTAATTTAAGCCTATTTTACCAATCTTTTTTGATCATTGAGCGACTAAGCTAAAGATGTAAATTGAATATTTAAAATGTGAACGGCCAGGGAATCTTTTGATGGATTTCCTGGCTTAAACCATTTAAAAAATTTTCATTATAAATAAATTCTTAACTCTTATAATTTGTTGGTCGTACCATTACCAAAGCACCGTTGAACCCTGGAACAGCTCCTTCAACGAGCATCAAATTATTTTCCTGATCGATCTTAACAACTTTTAAATTTCGAATAGTTACTTGACTTGCTCCATGTCGACCCGCTAATTTTTTCCCTTTTTTCGGTCGACCGCTACCACGATTACTTGCAAGAGACGATGTACTTCCAGGCTCTCGATGCACTTTCTTGGCTCCGTGAGCGGCAGGCAACCCACCGAATCCGTGGCGTTTAAGTACTCCAGCAAAGCCTCGACCTTTACTTGTTCCAATTACATCAACTGCTTTCGTATCCGGAAAAACTTCACCCACCTTTAATAAATGTCCCACTTCGAAATTCGATGGGGCATCTAATCGAAATTCCCTTATATATTTTTGCGGTTCACAATCCGCTTTTTTCGGAATATCCGCTGGGTTTCTTTTTTTCTTTCGTTTGGATTCCAAAGCATTCGAAACATGCCCTCGTTCAGGCCGATTCGCCTGTTTTCGTTTCTTATCTGCATAGCCTACCTGAAGGGCGTGATACCCATCCGCTGGAACCCCATTTTTTTCAGGTGTTTTGATTTGTAATATTGGACATGGACCAAGCTGAAGCACCGTAACAGGAGTCATTGTGCCTTCTTCGTTAAATACTTGGGTCATACCCACTTTTGTACCTAATAATCCAAGTGGCATTGCCAAAACCTCTTAAATATTCAAATATCAATTAAAATAATTTTTCTACTTATTAATCGAATATACTTTTGGGCCAATTTTTATATCTCGAATAAGTAAAGATATGAATTTAACGAAAGTAGTCCAGTATTTTAAGGAATTTCGCCAATGAAAAAAATATTTATTACTTAACAATTTATAGAGGTTAATAATTCTAAGATTGAACCATTTCAAAATATACTTTCTGGTTGAAGTCATTGCCAGATCATCAAAGTAGATGACAAATATAAGTATGGATGATTCGCATTATAATCTTACTTTGGTAGGAATAACTTCATAAGCCCCTCATTGATTTGGATTGCCTCGATTGTTTGGAAATCCTGGGTTCATTGGGTAAGGGTTCCTGGGCATATTATTGGGTGGAGTATTTGGCATCATCCCGTTTGGGGCTTGATAACCTGGAGGTTGATTGCGATTTGGGTATTGGTTTGCAGGATTGGGCATACCCTGATTTTGACCTAGTCCACCAAATTTCGGCATGAAGGAAGCCCCATTCATGGGATTAAATTTAGAAATAAAATTACTATCCATTTTTACCCCTACCCTCAACAATGATCCCTGGCAATCGCTACGAAGATTGCTCAGCACATCCTCAGAGCCTGGAGGAAGCTTATTAAGCAAAAATTTATTGTGTCGCAATTCTTTCCGAATTTGATCAAATTCCGAATCAAGAGTTTTATAAACATTATGAGCTTGCTTCGAATTACCTAAAAGGAAACCGACATCGAAAGTAACATAAGCTGAATGGTCGATATAATTGAGAGTAAGTCCGCGTAATTCGCTAAATTCTTTTTTATACGGCCCTAAGTTAACTCTATTCAATTCCGTGCGCAGCGTGCTAAATCCACTTGAATTTAGATTACAAGCGAACCACATTTCGGAATGACTTATTTTATCAACCATCTCTCTCATTTCTGAACTTAGTTTTCCGTTCGCATTATTGGCCTCCAGCATGGTCAATAAGATATCCTGTCTTGAACTAACTAGCATTATTGTCTTTTCTGGGAAGGCTAGAAAGATGGTATTCCCAGTATTCAATTCATAATAGACTTTATCCTTGAGCTTGTGAGATTGAACGTTTGCGATTTTATTAAGCTCCTGCTCATTAATTGCACGATTAAATTGGACAATAAACCCCGCCTCTAAATTATTTCCCATCGGCAATGAGGGGATTACGGCGAAAATTTTGTCGATGTTATTTATTTCGACACCCGTTGACTTTAATACCTCATTTTTTTGCTGAAAGAGGGCATCGACAACTGGGCCAAACTTTGAACTGAACTGACTAGCTCTTAGAGCTGAAACGGAAATGCTAGCAAGCCCGCCCACATTTTCAGGAACATACGTTAAGATACTTGAATCGAGTGAATTGGAAGAATCGCTAACCATTGTTTTGATAGCGAAAACTACCATCCCTACCAGAAGCACGATGCCACCAATAAGTCCAATTAGCCCCCAGGGTATTGATTTTAACTTGCTAGTTGCCTTCTTACTCCGTTTACTAGATTTTCTTTTGACCGCTGCTAACTGAGATCTAGATCGTGAATCTCTATTTTCCTCACTATTTCTATCATTACTTCTCTCATTATTTCCATCATTACTTCTCTCATTCCGATTGCGATATTCCCTTGATGAGTCGTTATAATCACGCGAACGACGATCGTTGCGATTTTGAAAATCATCATCCTCGTAACGATCGCGGTCTCCAGAATAATAATCATCGCGATCATCATAACGATGCTCATCGCGATCAACAGCTTCTTTATCTCGATCATAGTTCCGATCACGACCTATCATCGGATCTCGTTGACGATCGTTCCAATTCCTATCTCGATCTCGCTCGCTGCCGCGAACCTTTCCTCGTTTTTGTTCTTGACGATCGTCATATGTACTCTGGCCATCATCTCGCTCTGTAGAATAATCCCGATTTTGCCTTCGATCATCCTCTTTTAATTTACCTTGTTCATTGAAACTATTATTATCTGAACCATTATTTCCACGAGGAGGATTTCGAGTTTCCTTAGATTGCTGATTCGAATTATTTTGAAATGAATCCTTAGAAGAACGATCGAATGGAACCGATTGCTTAGACCCAGTCTGCTTTAACTCATTATCTTTTCGATTATTGCCATTACGGTTTTGATTAGAAATTGAGGCTTCTTGATCTTGGCTACCAAGAGAGGCTCCCTGAGATGAAGTTGTCGACCGGGGACTCGAATCATAAGTTGTGGCCGCTCGATTGGAATTAATTTCACTCGAACTTTTTTCTTGAGAAACTCCACCAATCTGAAATATCTGTTGACATTTAGGACAGGTTATTACGGTTCCACTTTGGAGGAGATTTGGAGAATTAATAGGGATGGAACAATAAGGACAGGCAAAAACAAACGGCATTTTTCACCTACTTCAAATAAGTATAAAAATGTATCTTAGCAAAGTAAATTCAATAATACAAGTTCAGTTTTTACTTAAATAGTTTTTTTCTTCTAAATCTGTATAAGCAATCATTTTAATGATGTTGTGAAATTATCGAGAACCGATCTATTCTCATTAAGATTACTTCAAGCCCGAGTGAAGAATATCAATCTATTTCAAAGATTAGAGACCATCTCTTCTAATTAAGCTCAAATTACGTAAAGCCATTTCATTAGCTTGAAATGACTCTCAAACCAGTAAAACTTTTTTCAATAACTGATGATCAAAGAAGATCGAAAAGAAAAAATAATTTCAAAAGATGATTTTTCGCAGTAAAGATAAAGCAATAGTTCATCATCTAACGGTTAGAAGGGGAACTATTGCTTTATAAAAAAAAGCATATTCGACGATCGTCTGATTCAGAGATTAATTTTTATTGTCGACATTGGGAAAATTCCCCTTGTTTGGATTAATTCCGCCTTTGTTGGGAAAGCCACCGTTATTCGGAATTCCCCCTTTGTTGGGAAACCCTCCTTTGTTGGGAAAGCCACCGTTATTCGGAATTCCCCCTTTGTTGGGAAAGCCTCCGTTATTCGGAATTCCCCCTTTGTTGGGAAACCCTCCTTTGTTGGGAAAGCCACCGTTATTCGGAATTCCCCCTTTGTTTGGGTTAGGGGAGTTTGATTGTTGTCCACCATTTAACGAACCCAACATTTGATTTTGCGATTTCTCTAACGCTTCGATCACTTTTTTATCAAACTCAATTTCGATATACGATACCGTTCCACTAGAACTAAATTTCAGATTATCAAATAGGTTTTTCGCTTCTGGAGGTAATGATCCTGCAAAAAGTCCTACCAACGGTTTAAATTGTTTCTCCCAAGCATTCTTTAATTCGTTCGAAGTCTTATCGGCAACAGAAGAAGAATTGAAACTCATGCTTGCTTGAAAGTGAACATTTGAAGAGTTCATTTTAATGTTCATCCCAACTGCATTTAAGTCGGACAAACCGTTTGCTAGTTCGGTCATTCCTTGCTGAGTTAAAGCATTTTTCATTACCCCAATTTGTGAATCGAATGATTTTTTATCGAAAACGACCCAAAAATCGCCATCAGAGATTTTATTCGTGAGTTGATTTATATTGTCCGAAAACTTAGCTGATTTATTTTTAGCATCAATCATATTACCCATGGTAGTTGGAGAGGAAGCAATCAAAAGAATTTTATCCTCGGGAATCATAAAATATATCTCCCCAGCAATTTGGTAAAAATGATGCCCATTTAATTCAGAATCATGAACTTTTGGATCTTTTTTTATTTCCGATATTTCTTGAGATTTATTGAGTTTAATAGCAATTCCGGCTTTTTGATCGCTTTCGGCAACATTTTGAATTGAGGGAATAAAGAAAACAGCCTCTTCTACATCAGCCATTTTTAAATTTAAAGCTTTAAAGGGGGCGTTCTGCCCAAAGATTTCCATTCCACCTGGAATTTTATTAAAAGATTCATCAATCGATTTTTTAAGATCGGGAGTAAATTTCAATCCACCAATCCCGATCGTGTTCGCTGGAATAAACGCCATTAGTTCACTGTTTGAAGAGGATCCTTTAAATAATAATAGGATAGCAACAATTACGATAAGGACGCCGCCAACCAATCCTCCGATTAAGGGCCAGTTTGGAGAAGATGATTTCTTTTTCTTCGATCCTCTTTTGCCATCTGGTTTCTTTTTCTTTTTAGGACGAATTTCTTCATCGGTATCAACACCATTCTCTGAATCATCGTCTAAATCGGAGAAGCGATCCCGTTCCTCATCATCTCGATTTCGTTCAATCTTTTTCCCTTTTGCAAAAGATCTTTGTTCACCAGATTCTTCATCATCTCTTTGACGATTCGACTCCGATCTTCGAAAACTCGATTTCCGCGATTGCCTTTCATTCGAATCTTCATCGTCTTCTTCATCTCGACTAGGGGAGGACTTTTTCTCGAAGTTGAATGAGTTGGCGGTTTCCGACTCAGAACGATTTTTAGAATTTGCACCACTACTGTTGTTCCTAACAACATTCGCCGTTGGGATTTTACCTGAAGAGGTTTTCGTCGCTGGGATTTTACCGATTGAAGATTCAGAATTATCAATAACTTCCTCAACCTGAAATTTGTTTTTACACTTTGGACAGATAACAGACTTCCCAATTTCGATGCGATTTGGGGTATTTAAGCGAGCGGAACAATGAGTGCAAACCAGACTGAATGACATATTTTCACCTTTTGGATTAATTATTCATCTCTTTAGTATAACAATCGTTCGAAAAAATCCAATATTTGATTTAATTTTTTAAGAAAAATAAAATTAGGAATTCATGAGAAAATTCTAAATAATCAATGACTTATCGAGAACGAAAAAAGATAAAGCAAAACTACCTGAAAAATCAGATCGTTTTGCTTTATCCGATAGCATTAATCATTCAAAGGATATAAAAATCCCCCTATTTCAAAGAAGATTAAGCCTATTGCTCATAACCCTTCCCTTTTAATCAATATTTCTAAGTAATATTTCTAAGCAATATTTTCAGAGAAAATTTTCTTATTCTACCCGCTTACATCGAAGAATAATGAATCTTGATTTCAATAAACCTAAACTTCTCACTACATTCGAAGTTTACTCAACAGTAAGATTGCTTAAAAATTCCTCATAGCGTTTGCGTGAAACCTCTTCCTGTTTCTGCATCTCTTTGAGTTTTTCGTGCAGAGAGGTCATTTCGGTTTCTTGTTCATCAAACTTGGTCAAATAAGTTTTATAAGCTTTGCTTTCTTTGGGAACTTCCCGTAAATTCTGGCGGATACGATTCTGATCTTGGGTAATCGTTTGAATACGGCGATTGATATTCTCTAATTCCCTTCGAGAATTATCCCAGGTCGCTTTGATGCCAAGTGCTTCGCGCAATTTCCCTTTTAACGATTCCGAAGCTTCATTCAAATTGATAAACCAGCGAATCTGGTCATCAGGAGAATTACTGAGCGTTAACTGGGTACCTTGAGACCGTTCTTCAACTACCGAATAGTTGACGGTTTTGCCAGAAGCGATTTTGCTTTCAAAGCGAAACAGATCTGCCGTTTCTTCACTAGGCTGATTTTTACCCGTAAACTTGAAGCCTTGCCCCTTACGATTGGGATGTTCAATCAAAAGGACACGATCTTTATCAGTGCGATTGACAATGTCATATACTTTTTCTTCACGAATCAGTGTTTCAGTGTAAATAATCCCTTTGTGTGCTCTTACTTTAGTGATCCGAGAAGTGTTATTGCCATTTTTAGCACTTACTTCAGTGCCAAGATCAATGGCATAAGAGACCAATCGTTCTTCATTCTTTTGCACATCTAAGATTCGAGTATCCCCCGCATAAGTAGAGCCTTCAAAAACGGTGATCGGTCCTTGAGAGAGATTCATCCCCGCAGTATTTTTGAATTTCAAGCCCAATAAGGGGTGTTTAGCTTGAACATTGGGGTTGTAGATCGAAACCCGCTGACCATCGATATCTTTATTGACAATAGGAAGCAGAGCCGATTTCTGCCGGCCAAGCGAGACCGGCACATCGATCAAATACTGGAAATAATCGCCGAGCTGCGACGCTGTGGCTACCGATGGAGCTGCTCGACCGACATCCATTCGCTTATTCATATCAGAAGCGAGATCCATTACTTGTTTCTTCCGCTCTTGGAGCATATCAAAATCTTTTGCTGAGGTTCCCCTCCTCGATCCTTTTCCTTCACCTCCAGATCGACCACCAAGCGCTTTCATAGGCATTTCGTCCATCGCCATCTCAATCGATTTCTCTTTTTGATTTGCAAAACCCCCAGCATATGTTGGTGGTCGAAGAGAGGCAAATAGTTCTGGTTCAACCATTGGCCGTTGCACATAAAGCGGATTGTATAAATCCATCTTAAAGCTTATAGGTCGACCAGAAATCAACCCCATTCCCACTTCGTGCCAATCTTCATCGGTCGCATTTTCGACAACCGCCCAACCTTGTAGATACGGTTTCCCTTCTTGTGATAGTACCAAGCGATAACTAGTCTTCCAGATCGGATTTTCGATCACATAGCTCACACGAACTTTTCGTTTCCCTTCCCCACTGAAATTCAGACTAACCGCTTTCTTCTGCGAATCGTGGGATAAAGCCAAGGTTTCTAACGCTCGACGAATCTCATTCTCGATGACAGGATTGGAAAATCGCAATCGGGCAATATCGTTTAATTTGATGCTGCGAACTCCCTCCGCACACCAGAGATTGATCACATCAACTTCTAAAGAGCCATCTTTACTTGCTTCTTTTTTCTTTTCTACCCCCATAATCGAACCCTGAAGAGTACCGGGTTGACCCACTGCCGTGGTGAGCATGGTCACTTCTACTTTTTCGCCACGGGCTTGAGTCAATATTTGTGGGAATGTTGGGGAATTGTTGAGATTGATAGCGAACGATTTGAGTGTACGGTCAATCGGATCACGAGAATCATAAGTTACCGCAGAAATTCGCCCTTTCTCGGACATATCTTCCAGAACCATTGATTTAATCAGATCATTAATATCTTGTTCAGGAAAAGTCAGATCGATCCGGGCATCATTAGTGATTTCCCCAGATCGGGTAAAATGACCAACACCAGAGTTAAAAAGAATTACCCGAGTGATCGGGAGAGATTGAACGGGTTGTAGCTGAGAAGATGGTTGATTTCCTTGGGAAGGAGCGGAATCGGCGTGGTTTAGCCAAATACCGAGAGCACATGCTCCCAGGATTGGCATCGACCAAAATAGTTTTCTCATAATTGGAGACCCTTTTTACCTTAATAGATTGTTCACTTTCGAAGGTTTTCGAAAAGATTATCGATAAAGCTATAACGAATGAACTGCGAAATCGTTTTATAAGTAGAATTATTAATTAAAAATTTAAGCTGATAATCAAAAAAAGCAAGCTAATAATCAGGATTCTAATTTTCCTTGAGACTTTTTGGGTAAGAGCAATTTTGGGGATAAAGAAATCAGATTAGGTCAGGATCAATAGAATAGCAATAGATGGTAAAGAATTAAAAAATGGCGAGAAAAAATATGGAAGCATTTATCGTTTCGGCTTTGCGAAGCCCTATTGGCAAATTTCTAGGGGGATTGTCTTCTCTAACAGCACCGAAGTTAGGCGCGGCAATAGTCCGAGAGCAATTGAGTAGTGTTGGCATTCAAACAGATGAAGCGAAAAAGCAAATCGATGAAGTCATTTTTGGTAATGTGGTGCAAGCTGGGGTAGGACAAAATCCTGCTCGTCAGATTGCACTTCATGCTGGATTACCAGATACGATCGCTGCGTATACCGTAAATAAAGTATGTGGGTCAGGATTAAAGGCAGTAATGCTCGCGGTGCAAGCCATTCGTGCAGGGGATGGGAACCGAATAATTGCGGGGGGGATAGAAAGTATGTCGAATGCCCCTCATCTTCTTCCTAACAGTAGGCAGGGATTTAAGTATGGAGAAACTAAACTAATCGATGCCCTTGTCCAAGATGGATTATGGTGCCCGTTCGAAAACTGGCCAATGGGTCAAGCCGCAGAATCGATTGCTAAACGATACAACATTACAAGATCGGAGCAAGATCGCATTGCTCTCCAAAGTCATCAAAGAGCGGCATCCGCTTGGGAGAAAAACCATTTTGCTGAAGAAGTTAGGTCGATAACGAGCGGAAGTGGTAATCGCGTTCAGAAAATCGAAAAAGATGAAGGGATTCGTGTCGATACATCGATGGAATCTTTGGCAAAACTTAAACCGGCATTTGATACCCAGGGAACTGTTACCGCTGGGAATGCTTCGCAGCTCTCCGATGGGGCTGCTTCGATCTATGTCGTGTCCGAAAAAGCCTTAAAGGAGGAGAGATCTAAACCCCTCGCACGAGTTGTTGCCTACGCCACTAGCGGGGTTGCTCCGAAGGATATTTTTCTAGCACCTGTTTCTGCAATTCAGAAAGTATTGCAATCGGCAAAACTCGATATAAAAGAGATCGATTTATTTGAAATAAACGAAGCGTTCGCCGTTCAACTTATTGCCTGCATGAAGCTATTAGAATTGGATGAAAGAAAAGTAAATGTCAATGGGGGAGCGATAGCCCTTGGTCATCCGATTGGAGCTTCTGGGGCACGAGTATTAGTTACTCTTGTGCATTCTCTAATTCGCGACAATAAACGTTATGGACTTGCCACCCTCTGCTTAGGTGGTGGTAATGCAGTAGCGATGATTATTGAGCGAGTCTAAGAATCTGACCTCGCTGATATTCAAGATTTTTTAGCCGCCGATTTCAGAGAGGAAAATCGTTCAGAAAAACGTCCAGATGATCCACCAATTTTGTAATGTTGGATTCTTCGTAGCAAAATAAAGAATTAGCCAAAGAGAAATTGAAGAAATTCACAATCGGAGTAATTACGACTATCCATTGGATTTCTCGGTGTTCTCTATGGCTAAAACTTAGAGACGTCCATCACATGTGACCAACTCCAGAAAACCGCAGAGAAATAGATCTATCTGCGGATCAGCTCGACAAAAGTAAGTAATGGAACGAATTCGAAAACTTTCTTACGCAGCCAACTTAAAGCAATTAATTCTTTTTAGGCTTCTTTTCATTAGCT
>JAKBAI010000355.1 GCA_021809185.1 Planctomycetota bacterium | reverse complement strand
CTAGAGATTTACTTCTAGAGATTTACTTCTAGAGATTTACTTCTAGAGATTTACTTCTAGAGATTTACTTCTAGAGATTTACTTCTAGAGATTTACTTCTAGAGATTTACTTCTAGATGGGGAGAAGATAATGTCGTTATTGGCGCCATGGATGCTATTTGGAATCGCCGGTGTAGCGGTTCCTCTCATGCTACATTTTTTTTACCGTGCGCGTTATCAGCCTTTGCCATGGGCGGCGATGCAATTTTTGCGAACATCGATGGAACAGACCTCGCGCAGGTTGCGTTTTCAGGAATGGATCTTATTGATTTTGCGAATCTTAGCCCTGCTCATTTTAGCGATTGCGTTAGCACGGCCAGCGACCAAATCTGGCGGCGGTGTGAGCGGTCGTGGGGAAGCCGTGGATGCCATTCTTCTCATCGATAACTCGATGTCGATGGGGACTCAGGAAGGCGCGAAGACTAGATTGGATATGGCTAAAGAAGCGGCAATCGCTCTTGTGGATGATCTGCCGCCGAACTCCACTATTCAAATTGTCACTTGTTCCGATCGCACGAGCTATCTAGGTCCAAAATCTCCCACCAATCTCGATCAAGCTAAACAATCGATTCAATCGATTTCGATTACCCAGCAAAGTACCGATTTCTTAGCAGGTTTTACAGAAGTTCTGGAAGGGTTTAAACGGTCCCAAGCAGAGCGGCACGAGGTATATCTATTTAGTGATATGCAGAAATTGGGGTTTGAACGCAATCAAATCAGTGCACTGCGGGCACGCTGCCAAGAGATCAAAAATCAGGCCAGTTTAATCTTCGTTCGCTGTTCTTCCCGGCCCGCGCATAATGTGTCGATTACCGGGATTCATGTGCAATCCGATATTCCTCATACCAAAACTCGTGTTCCGTTTACCGTATTTTTACGCAACGGTTCGAACGAATCGGTCCCTAATTTGAATGTTTCCCTTGAAGTGAATGGCAAACAGGTAGAGCAGGATAACCAGGTGATTGAAAGTATCGGTCCAGGAGAAACCCGCGCTATCTCTCTTACCGCTAAGTTAGCAGAAGCGGGGTGGACGACTCTTACCGCGCGAGTTAAGAGCGATGACCTCGAATTGGATAATCGCTATGATCGCATTATCATGGTGCGAGACTTTGTCCGAGTACTGGTGATCGATGGCGGAGCTAATTCCAAAGAGCCAGAAAAAGCGAGTAGTTTTTTTCTGGGACATGCCTTACTGCCTGTTCCCGATCCGCAAAAACCAAACTACCATGTCCAAGTAAAACTGATCGAGCCTAAAGACGCTACTGCGGAGCAATTATTGGATACCGATATCTGTATTATCGTTAATGCCAATTTTGATCGTGGCGGCTTGGCCTTTGATTTTCTCTCCCATCTTGCCGAATGGGTTCGCAAGGGGCACGGCTTATTGATCGCTCCAGGTAATAATACAAAACCGGAAAGTTGCCAAGCGATGCTAGGGCCAAAAGATCAGGGAGGGGTCGATCTGTTACCTGTTCAGATTCAGCAACTGGTAAAGATGCCCGAAGATAAACCGCTACTCATCAATCTGAGTAGTATACCGCAACAGTCTTTTTTGAATCGTTTTGCGGAATACCCTTTGAATCAAATTGCCAAGGTAGAAACGAATCAATTTTTGCTGAGTAAAGAGTTACCTGCCGCTGAGGGGAGTACAGAAACGTCCCAGGTCTTGATTCGTTATAGTGATGGTAATCCGATGGTGGTCTCCAAACGTGCTGGAGAAGGGGAGGTTATTTTTGTTACCACCAGTTTTGATTTGAGTTGGGGGATTTTCCCGGTCTATCCCCAAGCGGCATTCGAACCGTTCATCCAGGCCGTAGTTACTCATCTATTACAACGAGCGGCAACCCCCTATAATCGTATCGTTGGGAAACCGATCGAGTGGAATCCCCCTGAAGGCAACCACGGCTATATTCTAGTCAATCCTCAAGAAGAGCGGATCCATCTGGGTCGACCCACCGGAGGAGTCGGCACCGATGTCTATTCAATTACGGTTCGCGATACTCCGCGCGCGGGGATTTATCGGCTCAGTGCAGAGGGGAGTAGTAAATCTGTCGCTTTTGCGCTTATCCCCGATTTGCTCGAAACAGTGAATATGGACCTAGCTACCGATACGGAGATCGATACCTATTTGGGCTTCCAGCCGATTCATTTGAATAGTACTACCAACGGGGAACCGATCTCTTATGCTGCGGAACGCTCCCGCAATGAGTGGACTACCGTTTTTCTGGTAATTCTGTTTTTACTGGCGCTAGGAGAAATGGGTTGGGCCTTTCTTTGTGGGCGTGCTTGGTAGTAATACGATTTTAATTGATTCGAGATATGAGTTGTTGAGTCTTCTTGAATTGATAAAAAGCTCTAGACCAAGCCTTAAATAGAAACGGATGCTCGATTACAATTAATTATGCTGTAATCATCTAGGAAATTATTGGCGGGTATGGCAACGTTTGAAAACAAGGGGAAGTTTGAGAGCTTAGCTTTATCTGAGGATCGAAGTTGAAGTCTTCGATTATTCGTGAGCTGATAGATAGAATTAGTGAGATAGAATTAGTGAGATAGAATTAGTGAGATAGAATTAGTGAGATAGAATTAGTGAGATAGAATTAGTGCATTTAACCATGGAACAAAAAATAGTGCAAGCTCGACAGTAAAGGATATAATCGTTTATGACATTTAGTTGGACCCTTTGGGCTACCCTGATTTTACGTGGTGGTTTCCCGTTGTGGGTGATAGTGCTGCTGGCGATGCTCGCTCCCATTGGCGCGTTTTATCTCTATTTTCGCGAGACGGTTAAAATCGATTTCGTCGGTCGAATCGTCTTGGCATCGTTACGAACATTGACCCTTTGGCTAATTCTGTTCTTATTACTAAAGCCGGTTCTGCTGGATGAACTCCTTCAGGAAAAAGTACGGCCATTTGCGGTTATACTAGATAATTCGCAAAGTATGTTGCAGCAAGATCCGCGTTTGAATGCTGCGGATCGTATCCGTGTGGAAATTGCTCGCGGCAATCAAAGTCCGGATATCAATCTCGATTCGATTACGAATGTCAGCGATCTTAGCAAAGATACCCCTTCGCGTGCCGAGATGGTCCGCGCGGTCCTAGCGAATCCTAAATTGAATTTGCAAAATAAATTACTTGCCAAAACCGAGCTGCTCTATTTTCTATTTGGACAAAAACTGCGCGGGGTCGGCGATTCCCCAGAAAACCCGTGGCTGGAATCGTTTAAGGCAGATGATACCCAAACTCTTCTCAACGACGCCCTGAATGAATATCTGCAAAAAGATGAAATCGATCTGCCCTCGGGAATCATCTTGATTACCGATGGTCGCGATACCGCTTCCAAGACTAGCTATGAAGATCTCGGTCGACTGACCGCGCGGTTAAAAGTCCCTTTTTATATCTACGGGGTGGGTGGTTCCTCTGCTGGTTATCTGCAACTGAAAGATGTTCCCGTACCGGAAACATTATTCGTGGATGACCTGGTGCGCGTCCCTTTTCGATGGCGTGCACGCGGGTTTAAAGAAGGGGATCTGGAACTGAGTTTGACTCTAAATGGAAAACCGGTCGGCAAACCAAAAATAGTCTCTGTCCAGGAAGGGGATGATATTCACGATAGTGTAACTTTTGTACCCAGTAAGATAGATAGTGAAGTACTTGGCAAGCAGGAATTGACGGCGAATATCCGATTGGTGCAAGG
>JAKBAI010000354.1 GCA_021809185.1 Planctomycetota bacterium | reverse complement strand
TTTCTGATCGATTGAAAATCTGTAGTTATTTCGAATTAAATTTCTAGCCGAACCAACTCCAGTCTATAAATGAATGAGATACAGCAGAATCTATTTTTTCTATCGTTCATTCACTCTGAAAACTGATCGAAACTTTTTTATAAAGTTGTCAGCGATAAAGGAATTAGAATAAATGATGGTAACAAAAATGATGTTATCAAAAATAAGGAATAGCGGTCTTTTGCAAGTAAGTAGAACAGAATTAAAATGATGACTCCTTCACTAAACAAGAGTCGAAAGCAATCAAGAATCGAAAGGAATATATGGAACTCTTAACGGCACCATCCACAGATCAACTCGAAACCTTCCCCAATCCGAATCCTGGGAGGAACTACACTATAGAAATAATTTGCCCGGAATTTACTAGTATGTGCCCCAAAACAGGTCAACCCGATTTCGGAACTATCACTTTTAGCTATACTCCCAATCTAAAATGTGTTGAGCTGAAATCGCTTAAACTGTATTTGCAAAGATATAGGAATCAGGGGATTTTTTATGAGGTGGTCGTGAATCGGTTGCTGGACGATTTTATATCGATTTGTCAACCGATTCGATGTAAGGTGATTGGTTCTTTCACCCCTCGGGGTGGGATTTCTACAAATGTTACTTGTACTTATGAATTAGCTAGCAATTCGACAGAAGGGTGAAGAAAGATTCCTGATCGTTTAACAACGATCCGATTCCGAATTAACATCTTAGGAAAAAGTTCATGCACCGCCTGTTGTGCGAGCTGTTTCGTATGAAATGAGTTCGCATTCCCTTCCAGGATAACACCATCGCCCTTCCATTCAACTTGCAAGTTTTTAACGCGATTGTGCGTTCGTTGCCAGATACTTTCTTTGAGTTGTAATTCCGCCGATTTGTTTGATGTCGATAAATTTGTAGTACTCATACCTATCTCAAACTTTCCTTTCATTTCAAAAAACCGTTAAGGAATCTATCCCTTGAGCTTAATATCTTTGAACCTTAATTTCCTTGTTCTTAATTTCCTTGTTCTTAATTTCCCTAAATACTGCTTAAATGAAGTTCGCAAATTATCTTATTGTCACTTACTATTAGTTCCTTAATAGTTCCTTACTATTAGTTTCTCATCGTTTTGCGTTTTGACAACTACTTCACTTTCATTAATCCACATTCTTAAAGGATATTTCTTAACTTTGTCCACACTTCTAAATCTCGAACATTTATTGTGCTATCCTTAGCCAGGTTCCTAATGTTGTTGGTTCCTCTTGATTCCTTCAACCAAAATTAAGCAACTTGTGCGCCAATTCAGACTACAGATGAAATCATCTTTGATTTTTCATAATTTTAAGTAGAAACGAGTCAAATAGAGATTCATCGATCGCTGATTTTTTGGAGAAATTATGAATTAGATTGTCAAATACTCGATCAATTCAAACATAAATACCTCTAAAAATCTTCAATTTCGAGAATTTCTCCAAAAAATGGGAATTCTGAGGTATCTATATATCCGGAAATACAGAGAATTCCGAAAATAGCAATAAGGAAACGGCTAATGAATAAACAATTAGGGAGGAAAGTTTTGAGAAGATTATCATTTCTGAACCGCTTAAAAAGTGTGCGACTTTGTCTCCAAATTTACATTTTTGTGGCATTCTTGGC
Organism: Planctomycetota bacterium; assembly: GCA_021809185.1. Classification (GTDB taxonomy): domain Bacteria; phylum Planctomycetota; class Planctomycetia; order Gemmatales; family Gemmataceae; genus JAKBAI01. The sequence goes on along the minus strand of JAKBAI010000354.1, from coordinate 2,084 downwards.
AGTACAAATTGCCAATTTGGGAAGATTTTACTTAGCTCATGGACTCATGATTCTGTTCATCTTGGTATATTTAAGTCTGAATTGCCATGAAATTGCGAAGATCGAGGCAGCAGGAATCTATGGACCTGAGGAGAATTGTTACTTCGAATTCGAAAAAGATGGTTTACCAAAAGGGCTAGGGCCAGTTAATTTTCGCAATGTTTTAACGGATATTCTCTCTTACGATTTCCTACCCGGCCCAAGCGAGCGTCCAAGCCGGCAAAAGTTGATCGACCGAATTCAGAATTTGGAGAAAATTAAAACCAGACCTTTATCTGGCTTGGAAATCGCAAGTTTAACCGCTGCGGAGATTCATCTAGGAGGAATCTGGCTCGATCGGGCCATGAATCGATTACAACCGCTGGTTTCGGATCGAACTCAAGCTTCGTTTGTTGTTCTCAGTCATTTATCTCGAATCCACCAGGAGAGAATGGAATGGGACGAAGCTTTTCGAAAACAGTTCTCTGCAGTTTATGATTATCCATTCCCTTCGAACTTTCCTCAGCTTAGCGAACTTCAGAGAAAATGGTATCAGCGAATCGAAAAAGAGGTCTATCTTCCTTGGATCCGATCACGACTTCAAGACTCGAACCTATCAAAGCAAAAACTGATCGATCATATCGATCCGATCTTCCCTCTCAAGAACTTTACAGGAAGCGATAAATCGGTGCTAGAGTTTGTTGGAGAAAATGGGGAATATGCGGTAGGAACGATTGCTAGCAAACAGAAAGAGAAGTTACCTGAAGATGCCATAGCCATTGTGCAACAAATGGTATTATGGAATCCTCATGATGCCCGACTCTATTGGCAGCTTGGGGAATTGTACAACGCGAACGGAGATATCGAAGCAGCTCTCCAAGTGTTAGATGACTGCGTCGCCGCTCCAAGAAATTATTCTAGTCCCTCATTAATGAAGCACCGCGCTCAGATTCGTTCCGTAATCGAAAATCAGCAAAAAGAAAAAGAGCAAAAAAAATATGACGAGCAACAACAGCGAGATCAGCTTCGCCAAAAACAGCTCAACAAAATATACCTGGTGGGCGGATTTGTTCTTGTCATTTTATTAGGCTTACTTTATAACCAATGGCGTGAAATTGTTCGCCGTCGAAACAGAAATACTGGGAATTAAAATAGGAATATTTTTCCCGGTCTCTCACAGATACAACGATTCTAAAGGGAGTTTACATTGAAAAAAAATCAGCAACCTCAAGATACGCAAAAAAACTGGGAGAACCTACTCCAAAAAGCGGAAAAGCACCTTCGCGAGAGTGATGTTTATCTAGCGGAAATGATCCAAAAGATTGGCCCATGTACTCTCACTCCAGAACCAGATGCTTTCCGCATGTTGGTTCGCACGGTAATTAGCCAACAAATTTCAACTGGTGCTGCTCGTTCTATTTTTGAGCGGTTGCTGAAACGATGTGGAAAAAAGAAGCTTACAGCACAACTCATCGAATCGATTGAAGAAAATGATTTGCGTGAAATGGGTCTGTCGCGACCTAAGATCAAATATCTACGAGGAATTTGTACAATGGTCCTATCAGATTCCACTTATTTGAAAACCCTTCATCTCCTTTCTGATCAAGATATAGCCGATCGATTACTGAAATTAAAGGGGATAGGCCCCTGGTCGGTAGAGATGTTTCTTATTTTTGGACTGGGGCGACTCAATATCTTGCCGATTGGCGACCTGGGTTTGCGTACCGCCATTCATCGAATCTACGAAACCGAAGATTTACCAAATCCTGAAGAGATATTTGTGCTAGCACAAAAATGGGAACCCTATCGCACGGTTGCTACTTGGTATCTGTGGCGCAGCTTAGAATTCTACAAGAAATAGTATAACCGTTCGCAGGTCAAAGATCAAATCTTTGGAATTTAAAGATTATCATGGATTCGATGTAATAGACCATTGGCTGTTCACATAAACAACCTATGTGGAGATATGTCTATCCATTTTTTTTCGGATACGAACCTGAAAGTCAAAAGCTCGTGGAACTGTATGTCCAGTGATACAAAATTCAGATAAATCGCGCTACGAATAA
>JAKBAI010000353.1 GCA_021809185.1 Planctomycetota bacterium | reverse complement strand
TTGTTGTTAGCGCTAGCAGTAAAAGACCTGAAGGGGCGTACCATTCTAATTTACGCAACAATTTGGTCCTCTCCACAAAATTTGCTTCATGATCCATTTTCACGGAACTCCGAAACATAAATGAGGCATAACACCACCAGATACTAAAATAGATTCCTAATCGAATCATCCAAAATATAGGGGACAACCATAACCGCTTACCCACTTGGAGGGAATCATCATCCACCCAGTAATAGATATTTCCTATACCAATCAAAATCGGTATTGAAGCTAAGGCAAGTACGGGTATCATCCGAGTGACATTTTCATATAACCTCCGCAGCCCAACCGACCACCCTGCGGAAGTAACATGGTGAATGATTACCCAGAAAAGGGATCCCAAGGTTATGGATAACGCCCAGATCCAACCAGTTAGATAGGTGAGAAAAAACTGTCTTTTGTGGTATGACCCATCTATAATCCAGCCAATTCCCAACAAAATCGCACAAGCGATGATCACCACTCCAAATCTTTTTTGTAGCTGATCCGCTTGTTGTTTGTTTAAACAGTATTTCTCTGTAATATTCTTCGTAATATTCTCCGTAGTCGTTTTCTGAGCAGATAAATCCCCATGTTCTGATCCAGTAGGTTCGTTATCGGGTTTAATCGAATTAGACATATTTGCACTATTCGATTTTTCTGCTGGATCTTTCATATTTTCCTCGGAATCAATGGCTCTTTTCCTCTTCAAACTTATCTAATTCCATCTTTCTTTTTCTACAAGTCAATTTCTGATTAGTAAACGAACAAATTCCATTGTAACTGATTATCCGATCTAATCTATTCCTTAGGAGATTTTTTCAAAATCTCTTTTTTCCATTTTTCACGCTCTTCTGCGGGAACCCAAGATACAGGAGCATTTTGACTTAATTGTAGCACACGGATATATGCAACAATCGCCCATCGATCCTGAACCTTGATCTGATGAGCATAGCTCGACATCGTATTTTTCCCATTGGTGATCGTATTGAAAATTTCTCCATCGCGCATATTGCGGATACGATCTTCATGGTAATTCGCAATTCCGATCATTCCGTATCGACCGACAATTCCATGAGCGATTTCCCCTTGACCACCATAACCACTCTCTCCATGGCAGACCGCGCAATGAATGAGAAATCTTTCTTGACCCCGTTTAATCAATCCTTTCCAAGATTCAAGTTCTAGTTCGCTTTCAGTGAGTTTCTTATCGGAAACAGAGAGAATCGGTCTGGATCGTTGAATTGCCTGTCTTGGGATATTTTGAATCCAATTTTTCCCCATCTCTTTCTTCTTTTCCATAATCGGTTTTTTATCGCTCCCTAGAATCTGTTTCCCACCCTCTCCTATCTTAGGTACATCGATCTCTATTTCGATATCTGGTCCAGCAATTCCTCGATAATAAACATCGTCTTCTTGTAAAACATCATCATCGGGTAAATCAAGCATCCCTGCATCCGAATAATATCCTGGGACAGTATAGGCTAGCGTTCGTTCTACGGGTAAGCGCATACTCCGGTTATCTGTAAAAAAAGGGGAAAGCGATTGGGAAGTATATTTTGGCTGATATTTCATATCCCAGAAAAGATGCCATGGACGATTTTTGGAGAGCTGACCCCTCAAGCCAAGAGTCAAAACAATCGTTACCGCTATTCCCATAACCCAGAGTATTATTTTGATCATGAAGATTTCTCCGTTTTATTCGGTAACTATGGACATGTTAAAAGCACCAAGAGTTCCTAATTTTTCCTTTAATTCACTTTCTTTTCCAACGAAATCATTGGCCTGTATGGTAAGGAAAAATCCTCGATTGGTTGCCTCTTTCAAGAGACGATATTGATCTAAAGGGTGATACAATCTGGGCAATTTACAAACCAGAATCAAACCCAGAAAAGTAAAGATCCCACTGAATAGAACGATTAATTCAAAACAGATCGGGATAAAAGCCTCCCAGCTCGTGTATTGCTTGCCTTGCGTGATAAGCGGATAATAGACCGCACTAAGATAATATTGTAAAAATATAGCAGTTGATAAACCAAATACAGATCCAGTGATCGTAATCCATGGCATATAAGATCGTTTTTTACCGAGAGCCTTCACAAGTCCATGAACCGGATAAGGGGTATAGGCATCGAGAGTCTTATAACCACTATCGCTTAATTGTTGGGCACCATGTTTTATTGAGGCAGCATCTTTGAATTGAGCGACCAAGGCATACGGCTTCCCTGTACTATCTGGATGCGTTTCGATCAGATCATCATGGCCGGCTTCCACCGGTTCGCTGGATCCCTGCAAAGAAGGATGTTCTTGCGAATGGAGATTTTCTGCAGTTGTTTGCTTTTGTGGAGAAATATTTTCATTACTCGTATTTTGCGTTCGAGGTGTCTCCAATTGGATGTGACTATCGTCATGGTGAGGCTGAGAAGTAGGTAGGATCCCTTTTACTTCGGCGATAGCGATCATCGGTAAAAAGCGAATGAATAATAATGTCAGTGTAAAAAAGAGTCCAAAAACACCGATCATCTGCGTCCAGTCAACGATACTTGGATAGAAGTTCCCCCAACTAGCAGGGAGTTCATCACGATGGAGAGACTGAACAATGATAACAAATCGTTCAAACCACATACCGATATTGACAAATGTAGCTACGATCAACAATTTCCAGGGTGTCCTGCGCCAACTTTTCAGCCAGAGGATTTGCGGAATAAAAAGATTGCAAGAAACCATGATCCAATAGGCCCACCAATAACTGCCCGTTGCGCGATTGATAAAGGTCTGCAATTCTACTTCAGAACCGGAATACCATGCAATAAAAAATTCCATAGCGTAGGCATATCCGACCAAGGTGCCCGTTCCCAGAATGAATTTGGCCATGACATCTAAATGTTGAATCGTAACAATATTTTTTATTCCCGCATACATCATTCGAACTGGAATCATACACTGCAACACCATAGCAAATCCACCAAAAATCGCCCCTGCCACGAAATAAGGGGGAAAAATAGTGGTATGCCAACCCGCAAGAACCGAAGTACTAAAATCGAACGAGACCACCGAATGCACACTTAATACCAAAGGGGTGGAAAATCCTGCTAATAGTAAATAGGCAATTTCATAATGCCGCCAATGTTGTGCGGAGCCGCGCCAACCCAGAGAAAGAAAGGAAAAGATTAATTTGCGATATTTACTTTGGGATCGATCTCGTAAAGTAGCGAGATCGGGTATTAATCCTGTATACCAAAACAGCAGCGATATCGTAAAATAGGTTCCAACCGCAAACAAGTCCCAACACAATGCCGATCGAAAATTTTGCCAGATATAATTGGCGTTGGGAACTGGGAACATAAACCAAGCATACCAGAAACGGCCAACATGGATGCCAGGATAGATTCCCGCGCAAATAACTGCAAATATGGTCATCGCCTCGGCAAAGCGATTGATTGAAGTTCGCCATTTTTGTCGGAATAGAAAAAGAATCGCTGAAATCAAAGTACCCGCATGGCCAATACCGATCCAGAAAACAAAATTAGTAATATCGAAAGCCCAATTGACAGGGTTATTCGATCCCCAAACTCCGACTCCCGTAGCGATAAGATAAACTGCTGAAAAAAAGCCGACGATCATGATGGTAAAAACCATCAAAAAGATAGGCCACCACCAGCGCGGTTGCGGATTTTCGACAATTGTGGAAATGGTATCCGAAAGGGCTTGCAGATTATCTTGGGGAGTTTCTATCCAAGGTTGCCTTGCTAAT
>JAKBAI010000352.1 GCA_021809185.1 Planctomycetota bacterium | reverse complement strand
TCATCACGAAAATAAAGAGCGTATAGCGGCAACGTTTGACCAATCACCTGTTTTCTCCAGGTTTTCCCGCCATCGGAACTATGCAAAACAAAACTACCTGGTCGACCGACCGCCCAGATTTTATCACCCACCATCGCCATGGAGTTTAGATCGATCGAAGCAAGAAAATCTTCATCCAATTGTAAATTCGCAAAACCCCATCGAACCCCTCCGGAATCAGGACTAATCAGAATCATTCCCCCTTCGCCTACCGCGAAAGCTCGGTCGCCCGATCGCTTTAATGCCCGGATATTTCGACCCCCTAAGGAATCGACTTCGGCAGCTCCAAATTGCCCGGAACGCACCAATCCTAATCGGCTAGAAGTCCCCGCAAGAATCCCTTGTTCCGGTGAAGTAAAATCTGCATCCAACCAGGTTCCCACTCTTTCGCCTGGCAACATTTTCCATGTTTTGCCGCTATTATATGTAACAAATATACCTGTTGGAAATCCTTCACTGCCATCCCCCGCTATAATCCCCTCCGAGGCATTGAAGAATTTAACAACGTTCAACCCAGGAAGCTCATTCTTATTACTCTCTTTCCAGTGAATCCCCCCATCCGTCGTTGCCAAGACTACTCCTACCGATTTCCCATCGGGTATTTCTTTTCGTCCAACGACCCATCCCGTATAAGGGTTGATAAAACAGAGACCTCGCAGCGAAGCATCGGTGTTGCTCCATTGTTTCTCCCAGGTCTGCCCGCCATCAATCGTATGTTCAATATATCCCTGGTCGCCAACGGCCCAACCCTCTTTTTCATCGACAAATTGGATCCCCCTCAAAGTAACATCATCGAACTGAATTTTCGCTTGCGCGGAAAGTTTCGGCTCTATCCAGGATCGTTCGACTAGGAGAAAAATAGCAACTACCACAATCAAAAATTTATTTTTCATTCTCTCACCTTGATTTCGATCATCTTCCTGTCGATTCCTCTGAACGGACTACTCAATCCCTATAAGTTCTTTAATTAAGGGGCAGCACCGTTCTGAGAATCGGCTTGGCATTCAGAATTTTTGATTTTCTTGTTGATCGATTCCTCGATACCAAAAATCATTCATTGAACTTGTTGAACTACATAATCGAGGAAGAAAAGAAATTCCAGATCAAGTTTGAAGCGAAGATAACTATTTTAAATATTTTACAAGTTTCTATATTTTAATTATTTTTACACTTGACATGAATAATTTATGTAGCTAAAATCACTTTAGGTTATATACCTACCCCACCCCAAAACTACCTACCTACTTATAAGCTAAAACTTAATTTTACAAAAATTAGCTTAAACAAAAATTTAAATTCGAGTTAAGTTTTACTTTTTCAGGAAAATCAAAATGTTAGACATAATACGTAATCGGCAAGAAAAATGCTGTGATGGAGTGTCTCGACGAGGATTCCTCCGAATTGGAACATTGTCGACTGCATTAACCCCACTTGGGATCGCCAATTTATCTTTGAGCGATTTAACCCGCATTCGAGCCACAACTTCAAAACAACAATCGAATGGACTGGGGAAACCAACAAAATCGACTTCGGTCGTGTGGTTGTGGTTGGGGGGTGGACCAACTCATATTGAAACCTTCGACCCAAAGATGACTGCTCCGGTTGAATTCCGCAGTGTTACGGGAGCAATCCCATCTAAAGTACCTGGAATGGAATTTGGGGGTACCTTTTCCAAAATGGCTCAGGTTGCCGACAAAATGGCCCTGGTTCGTTCATTTGCCCACCGAAATTCTGGCCACGGCGGCGGAACACATTGGGTCATGACAGGTCATAATTTTGTCGCGGCAGATAACGGCGGTGGTCAAAAGCACCCTGGTATCGGTTCGATCATGTCCCATTTTCGCGGCTTAACGACCCCGACAGGATTACCCTCCTATGTTCGTTTTCGACAGATTTTAGGGGACGGTCCTGCATGGCTAGGGCCTTCTTATTCTCCGTTTGATGTCCAGGGTAAAGCCAAGAAAAATATGCAACTTCGTTTGCGCGGTGAAACGTTAGATGAAAGAAAAACTTTATTGAAAGAACTCGATCGATTTGACCGCCAACTTGATAAATCAGGCGCTATGAAGGGAATGGATAGCTTTGAACAGCAAGCATTTGAATTGATCATGAGTAAATCGAAAGATGTTTTTGATCTTAAAAATGAAAATCAAAAAATTCGGGATCTCTACGGCAAAGGTCTTGGTGAAGAACTTTTAATCGCACGAAGACTTTGTGAAGCAGGTGTTGGCTTCGTTACCATTCACTACGGTGGCTGGGATATGCACGGAGGTATTGAGAAAGCGATGAAGAGTCGCGGGCAAATGTTGGATCATGCGGTTTCCACTTTTATCGCTGATTGCGCTCAAAGAGGATTGGATCAGGACATTTTACTCGTTATAACTGGTGAATTCGGTAGAACCCCTCGTATTAACAAGGGAGCTGGACGTGACCACTGGGCACCTTTGTCGACTCTCGCTTTAGCTGGGGGGGGTTTGAAAATGGGTCAAGTTGTTGGTCAATCCTCTTCCAAAGCCGAAATACCAAAATCTGCTCCAATCTCTCCTCAAGATCTGATGGCCACTGTTTTCCACGTTCTTGGAATCCCCCAAGAATTAAAAGTCAAAGATCCTACCGGTCGACCCACTCCGTTCATTGATGGCGGCAAACCGATCGCTGAACTCATCTAAAATCGTTTGCTTCAAGCCGATCATTCATAATAAAATCAGTGAGAACAAAAAAAACGCCATGGAGAGTTTCTCTCCATGGCGTTTTTTAATCTCCTTAAATAATTATTTAATCTATTCGATTTACTTCGGCGGAGGGACGGTTCCCAGATTCAAAGGAGGCAAAGTTGGATTTGATTTTGGAGTGGTTGAATTTGAATTCCCAATAGGATGCCAATTCGAATCCAACGCAGGAAAGACCGATGAATCTGTAGTTGTAGTTCCAGAAGTTTGGGTTGTTCCATTTGTTGTATTTGGGTTTGAAGCATCTTTACTCGTATCTTTGTTTAATGGAGGTAAGGCGTTTGGAGGCGTTGTTGATCCATTTTTTGATTCAACTGAATTTATTAAATTTTTCGCTTCATCTACAAATTTTTCGCCATCGGTTTTTAATTTATCTTCATTTACATCCAATTCATATTTCGAGTGCCCAGATTTATCCGATGCCACTTTATCTATCTGATACCAACCAAGATACCAGCCTAGACCAACGAAAGTTACTGTTGCCAACCCAACTAAAGCAAAAATATTTCTCATATTTTTATCCTCTTTAAAAGGATTATATTCTTTGGAATCCAAACGAAACCGATTCATCTGAACTCTTTAAGGAAGTTATCGTCAATAGGATATAATCTTTTTCCAACGGTTCGTCCAGACAAAATGACTATCAGGAATATTGATTTTATCTTTAAGATATCAATTATCATTTAATTAACCGATTTGTGGGTTAATCTAAGAAAATGGAAAGTTTCCATTTTTATAATTTTTTAGATAATTTGGGCCATTATTGACTATGTGGCGAAAATTCAAATCGATGAAAAAGCGTTCGTGTTTTGCTGTTGACTTGCTCAACTATAATTGTAGCTGTTGACTTGATTTGGTAGAATGAAGTAAGACAGAGAAAATTTTAAGGGGGGGAATTGTAGAATGGTTCATCCGAATTAAGTTTTTTGAATCATCATCCAGAGGCTTTTAATCAAACAAAAATGTCATAACGATCAAACAAAGTTACCAATGAAAAAGAGAATT
>JAKBAI010000100.1 GCA_021809185.1 Planctomycetota bacterium | reverse complement strand
TGGCGCGGTGGAGATGGTTCGCGATGAATTTCCTGAGGTAAAATTAATTCAGAATGCCAAAAATGTCGGGTTTGCCAGAGCCTCGAACCAAGCAGCGGAAGCAGCTCGGGGAAAATATCTATTCTTTTTGAATAACGATACAATTTTACCACCAGAAACGATAGGGTCGCTCTATGAGTTTGCTGAACTTCACCCGGTAGTTGGGATGTTCGGTCCAAAGTTGATCGATGGCAGCGGGCATACACAAATTTCTTATCGGCAAAAACCGAGTGTCGTAGCGCTATTACATCGCACCTCCATTTTTCGTTGGACTGGCTTACTCAAACGGCTCTATTATCGCTATCGCCGCGAACAATTCAATCCGGAAGTAATTCGTGAAGTTGAATGCCTCATGGGGGCTGCCATTTTCATGCGCCGTAGTATTTTTAATATGACGGGCCGCTGGGATGAAGATTTTACCTTTGGTGGGGAAGACATTGAATTCTCAACAAGGGTGAATAAATATTTTCGACTTTACTATGTCCCTTCCATTGCGATAACTCATTTTGGCCGAGTCGGTTCTCGGCAAAATGTTACCTTCTCGGCACCTAAAGTGATTGTTGGTTATCTTCAATATTTTCGCAAAACTGGTATAAGCCCGTTATCGATTTTTCTCTATAAGATCGTGGTTACACTAGAAACCCCAATCCATCTCCTAACCAAATTTGCTCAGTATCTTTATCGTAAACTCACTTTTCGCAATCAAGATGCCGAAAAAAGTTTATTGATTGTCCGCGGCTTGTGGGCATTTCTAACTCGTGATCTGTTTCTCTTCTGGCGAACCTAATCTATACTGATTTCTTGAGAAATTCGAATGTTGTTCGATTTTCTGCCAGCATGCAGTAAGCTTATTTTTGAAATCTAACACCAATAATATACCGTCAATCAAGTAAATGCAGTTAAGATGCCGCCTGTAAAGGTCATCGTTCCGCTGCCCCCGCCCGGCTTTTGATATGATATTACCGCCTGTTGACCAATATATTTCGTCCCTGCGATAAGAAGACAATAGGCCGCTTGGTTAGCGGAAGCGGCGACGATTTGAGCCGGATTCGTTGAATAAAAGTAGAAATAGGTGTTCGTATTTCCATCACTTATAGGTAAGCCGGTGTAACCAGCAACACCACCGCTGGGAGTTGGATCCCATGGGAATTGGGTTTCTTGACCATAACCATCCGCGATAACGATCCCTTCTTGAACTTGAACCGTGGAACCGGGATTATTGAATTGTGCTGTCAACCAATTATTCAAATTCCCTGATTGACCCGAACACCAGACAGTAGATCCGCCAATGCCCATTGCCCCTTGAGGAGAAATAATCCCGTTCCCCCAGATAATCCCATCGTATAAAGTTTTTGTCCCCGACCAAGTTTGAGCTAATTCGCTAACCAATCCGCGATTATTAGGACCAGCATCTTGAAATTGGATATCTACTATTTGGCTATTTGCAGGATTAGTGAGAGAAATGGCTTCAGCGGGCAAAAAGTTCAAATAATTCATATTATTAAACACCGTTTGACCGTTGCTCACCGTTATAGCCAGATTGCTATTATTAGCCAATGGGGATAACGACCAGGTTGACTCCGTTTCAGGTGAAGAATAGACATGAGTGGCAACACGATCCCATTGCCAGTACCAATCGATTGCCTGAATTAAACCATTGGGTTGAATAGGAATAATCCCAGCAAGGACGATATTCAGATTACCCAGCTGCCAAGTATACCAGTCGAGAGCGGCCTGACTTGCCAAAGCGTTTTGACCATTCGTCGGCGTTCCCGCAGCATCTGCATAAAATGCGACATTACCGGGGATTCCTTGGGGTAGATTGATGCCGGTCCAAGCAAAAGAGCTAGATAAAGAGGAGAGAGAAACCGGGACAGTTTGCGTATTGAAAATAGCAGTAAATTCGGCGGGAAAGCGGGCAAATACCGTGTACCAATCGAGATAACCTCCAGTGATGATTGGATAAGGAGGGGAGTTATTAGCAGGGAACAAGGTAGCAATCAACTGATTCTGAGCGGCAACCGCATTGGTTGAATTTTGGCAGGCGAATGTGCCATCTAGAAGAGCGACGGTTCGTAACCCGCAAGCGCAGGTTGCAGCAGCTAAGAGATACGACTGAGATATTTGCGTATTATTCCAAACCGTTGAGGCATTGCCGTATGCGGAAGGGATGGTATCGATTGTCCCGGTCCAGCTGAGATTTTGCATCAGTTGTTGAAGTAAAGCAGTCCAGGAGATCGAGGAGGGGACAGCTAGCCCGGCACTATGTTGCTGGGCAAAATATCGCTGATCAACCAGGGTAAGCAAATATAAACCGGGATAGAGCGGTTGCGCATTGGCAAGATACATAGAAAGGGACAGAGAATGGGTACCATCATTCAAGAGGAGCGGTTGGGCTTGGGGGGTTGTATGAAGTTGTGTATTTGTTTCGATTTCACTCCATTGCGCTGAGGAACAGAGAAACCAAGCGCAAGCAAATTTATCCGCACGAACAGGCCAGTGAATAAATCCTGGCCGCCCTCTTGGCAAACTCGCTTTCGGCAACGGTCCCCAAGCAGAGGTGTTGACGATCGAGGCTTGGTTGGCCGATACAGAATCAGTTTGATTCAGGTATCCATTTCCGAGGGTGGCATCGATTTTGGCTAATATCTCTTCTGTTGCTAATAATAGAGCAACCCCGGCATAAGTTAACGAAAAGGTCGTTGCCGTGCTGTTATTAAAAGAAAAAGTCGTTGTCGTATTTGCAGGGGATGCCGAGCTGGAATCGCTGGGATTTGCCGTTCCTGTCATAATAATTATCTCTTTGGTACCTATAGACTACAATGCGATATGATCATTAACTCTCAAAAAAATTACACCAGGTTACTCAGGCAATGAGGGCGACATAACTCATTTGCCAGATCGATATTAACTGACCCCAATTTTTCTCCTTTTGTCTGGGTAAAATAGAAAATTCCTCGCATCGCAGCGGTTCGATTAGTAAACCGTTACCATTATTATCCTGAGGCAACCATTGTTCCAGTGCCTGAAGTAATAACTGCCATGTATTAAATAGATTGACACTATTTGCTTGTTGCAGATAATCGCTATCCCAACCGGAACGATCGAGATCGAGTCGAAACCAGATAAGAATTTCCAGAGAGCCTGTAAACCATTTGCTCTGTAAGCCAGCGCCATCCATCACGGCGGTAGGGGATAGGAATTTTTTGGGTTTGAGAGTAATAAAGCAATCAGCGGGCGGATCGTTGAGAACGAGTTCATCGATCAGGCTAGGGAAAACATAGTTTGAATTAATGCCAGTAACCGCGCTGATCTGCGCGGATAAGATAGTCAATAGTTGGCTCAACGAGACAGGAAAACCGGGATTCATCAAAGCCCCCTCGAATAACAATTAAAGTGCAAAAAAGATTTAGACGGTGATCAGGGTATCGGCGATCGTAGGAGTAGCAGCAGAAGGGAGAAGCAAATTCAGAGAGCGCATATTGAAAAGGCGATCGAAAAGAGTTTGGAAGGTGGCACCATAGGTTTGACCACCACGATCATTGCTAACCACTAGATTCCAGCCATCGTTTTGAACGAAATTGATCGAGCCAGAAAATATAGCCAATCCTGGGCCGCCAGGGTAAGCAGATGTAAGCGGGGTCATCGCTAGCCGATCGATAAAGAGATTACTCCCAGAACTGATAGCAGAAGAGAGACGCAAACGCAATTTGATCCCCGCAGGGAGAACATGCGGCACACGAAATACCATATTTTGAGCAGTCCAACTATTCGCCGATAGAGAATTGAGATTCAGGGTCCATTGATTCAAAATTCCCTGATCGTCATTAATCGGCTGATTGGCCGAACTAACCAATTCGACCACCAGCACCCCGCTAGCTGGGACAACATCGACCTCTGTCCAAAAATTAAGAGCATAGGAGCGCTGCGGGGCTAGATTGATGGGGGTGCCAGAACTAGAGTTGAATGTTTGCGAAATAGCGCTGAGCGCTCCCGTTCCTGCGAATTGCAGACTGGAAGTGCCACTATCGTAATGCCGAGTGGAGGCCAGAATGTCGGTTCCAGTTGTTCCTGTTTCGATTACCCAATTGCTAGGCTGATTGTTGATGAAATTTTCAAAACCAGAATTGGTAAGATAATTGCTTCCAGCACTCAAATTACCGTTCACTGCTGTTAGATTGAGATTGGCCCCGGAACCGGAGTTTGGCCAATCGAACATCCAGGGGGAGGATTCCGCTAGTCCACCCAGAAGAGTAAACGATTCACTCCCCGCACTTTGACCCCCTGTTTGAGCATCCAGGCTACACGTAACCCGCAATGTTTCCGGGAAAGCATTTTCGTTAACACGACCATCGCCACGTTTTGTGCTACTCACTATCACCCCATTCCCCGTATTACTCGAGATCGGATTCGCCGTGATCGATATGTTGCAGCTCTTGACGGTTTGGCTTGCGGAATTCATTTCTTGAATAATCTCATTGAGCGCAGCGGAGAGTGTACCTGCCTGAGCCGGAATAACCTGTTGCACCATATTGATCGTGGTCTGCTGCGCTAAAGCTTGTAACGAGGGGGCGATCGTTATCATATTATTTTGCAATTGCGTTTGCAAATTGGGTAGTACTGATGACAAGCTGGGATTGCTGTTATATTGAGCCAGAATTCCATTCACAAAACCGGATACTGTTCCATCCTGAAACTGATTGATATTGTAGAGAGAATTGCCTATTTGCCCGATTCGAGTAAACAGCCCACCTGTGCCAACAAAAGGAATAGACATAACCATCTCCTAGTTGTATAATCGATAAAATTAAAAATGCGGATACGAATCCTATCCTAGAAATGGATAGATTAGGCGCCACTACCATTTCCTGCACTTACTAAATGATTACTGCTGCCATCCGCAATGATGCCCCCAACGAATTGTGAAAATATATTCGTGCTAGCCAAAGAGATTGGGCTAGCTCCTTGCTGAAGATTCCCTTCCAATTCGAGTTGCGACGGCAAGATTGGTGCCGCGAGCTGAATTAAATTGGGATCGAGAACGCCATAGCGATAGACCCCGTGAACCCGGTAGCGAATCGTATTACTATTCGGACCAACATAAACAGGGGGATCGGCTTGGATCGATTGAGATAAGAGAACGAGATTGGTATTACCCAGATTAGGGGAAGGTAAATCAGGAATCTGACCAATGCGCTCAGCAACCCAGGTAACTTCACGTTCTATCAATACGGATGCAACAGGGATCGCAACGGAGATCGAGGAAGGAGTTGTACTAGGAATCATAACCACATTTTGTTTTTCCAACCAACGATCCTGTATCTGATATTCCGTATAGATTCCACTGGGAATGAGTAGATCGTTCTGAAGATCGAGCCACGGTTCGGGCAATGGTTCAAAACTTAGAAATAATTCCGCAGGATTTACAGAAAGAGCAGAACTACCCACTTGGGGAGCAGAGCTAATACCTGTGTTGAAATTCCCTGAACCAGGATTCGATTGCAGGATATTTTGTTGCAAACAGGGGTCGCTTAATGCACTCGCAACCAACTCTAGACCTGCAAAGGATCGAAATCCGGGATCGATCGCTGGAGTGATCGTACCAGCCAAAGAATTTCCACCTATTTCTGAAGCAAGGGTATTGCCATCGGGGTTCCAAGGGATGACATCGAGATGAGCGAAATTGCTAATGGCGAGAGGTTGCAGATTACCTGGCATGGGATTAGGCTTTTGCCAAGGATTTAGCTCGGTTTTCATGATGATTGATACTTCGTTGCGATGCAATTTAGCGCGGACTTGCAAGCTGGCAATAAATCCAGAAAGCATACCGTTTTGTAAAAGAAGATTTTGCGGATTATTCAAATTCGCCATTTGAGACCGATTGAGAGCGGCATTGAGGCCGATTTGCACGAGATTGGCCTCATTTAATCGGCGATAATCCCCGCTCTGGCGTGGCATACCGTTGCCGCTGTTTGCCGCGGGACCAATCAAATGCAGGCGAAATTCGGCAAAACGTTTACCGCTCGGTTCGATCGTTTCGATCCATTCGCCATCGCTTTGGATAGTCGAATCGGGGGGCATAACGGATAATTCTTGATCGATAAATGTATAAAGAAGCGCAAGGCCATCGCTTTGCACGATATATTCAGATTGGATACGCTGAAAACCAAGGGGGACCGCTGGGCAAACCAGATAGCGAAACGAATCAGGATTGGCAAAAGCGGTCGCAGAAACAATCAGTTTACCGCGGCGGATCTTCCGCGACAAAAAATGCTCATCGATACGCACCAGTTCACGCCAGCGATTACTTAAATATTGCGGGTTGCTGCCGTTCGAGCAACACTGTCGCAAAGCGGTGCGAATTGTAAACGAGACAAAAGCGGTTTCACTACCATAAATAGAAGTTACCTTTACCTGGTGCGGAAATGGGCCGTTGCGGATATCGCTTTGGGCATTAGAGCTTAAAATAATCTGATCGCCATTGCTGTATTCCAGAGTTCCACGCGGTTGATTCAATTGCTGTTCTAGCAAATTCAGCAACTCCACTTGTTTCATTCCTGCCAGCAAGCTATTGGTTTGCTGGATTGTGCTGGGATGAATGAGCGATTCGCACCGCAATTCGAATTGCGTATAGAGATAATCGATTCCATCTTCGGTATAAACCGGATCGGCTTTGAATTCCGTGGTTAGGATTTGCGTTAAGATTATATCTTGATAGCGGAGCTGGCTCATCCATCCCTCGATTGAAATTGAATAATTAAGAATCTTGGCCAAAACGCAAATGAGAATCAAACCAACTATTCCATCTCGGCTTTTCATGTTCCGATATCGATGGTTCTAAGAAGCTACCCTCTCCTAAATTTGTTCTGGACTTGATTTGATTGTCTGGTGCACTTAAACAATCGCGAATCTCTTGTAGCACACCAATGATTTCTAACAAACTCGAGGAATGCTTCGTCGAATCGGCACTTGGTTCACTACTTTTTACTTGGCTAGTTGAATTGCGGTTCTCGGCTAAATAGTCGCGGATCGCTTGGAATATTTTTACACTCTCTTCTAAAAGCGATTTTACTTCGGCCCAGTTCGGATTGTCAGATGACGGTTTGCAGTTCCAAACAGGTTCCGGGCAGTTGATATTCTGAACTAGGGGAGAGCTAGGAATAGATCTAGTATTTTCTCTGATAACATGATTGTCTACTTGAGACTTAGCGGAATTTGTTGGCGATTGTTCAGATAATCGAATATCATTTGCTAGCAATTCCGGGCGATGCGAATATCGATTCGGCTCTTTTTCCGGTATACACGAACGAGATAGGTTATCAACATCGAATGGCTTCCGCTGAATAAGATCTTTTTGGTTTGGTTTTGTATTATAGGTCACTAAATTGCTTGATTGTATGGGAGATAATCGGCATTCTGAAATCGGGCCGAATGGTATAAAGATCGATAAATACGCAGAAGTTGGTTGCAAAAATGGATTTGCAACCAGTTCAGAACGAGACAGTTTTTCTGGTGTAATAGGAACTATCTTATCTCGCCATCGAGTTTTTCTAAGTTTGGTCCCAAATATCATAACCACTCCTTTGACCGATTTTCCTATCTATATGTGTGGCAGCTGGTTGCCGGTACTATCAAGGGTACAGGCAACGAATTGGGCATAGGAGAGGGTTACCCGATCGGGGAGGAAGCCGTAGATTCGGGCGAATCGGCTAAAGGGCGGCAATCCTCCACGAGATGGTTGAGCCAACTCACAAATGTTTGCCACAGATGAAGGATCTCTCCATCCGTGAGAGAATTCAATCTGTTACTGTCCCAATCAGGAATAACGAAGGCGGTTCTTATAGCTTGAGTCAAGGGCAGCATTGCTTGAAAAAACTGGGAGGTATTTTGTCTTTCCAGTTCTGTAGATAGACCCAGCTGCGGATAATGACGAGTAGCGGAAATCGTCTTAAAAAGCTCAAAATAGTCAGGGCATTGCTCATGTACTTTTCTTTGAATCTGCAAAGGATCGGCATATGCCGTTGTTTTTCCATTCCAATACGGGAATATTTGTCGTTCTTTCGCTGTCCAATTTTCACCCTGCTTCTTCCGATTGGGAAGATGATACAACAGATCGAGAATCATCGTGAACCAGTGAAAAATCATCGGTCGTCTCCAGAGAATATCGATTACAAAATTAGAACGATTGAGTTTTATGTACCGACTATTAATTGCCATTATGATCATACAGCGGAATCCCCTGAGGGGAGGTTGCAGTTCCGATCAGAGCATACGCATAAATTTCTAAATCATAAACGGTATGTCGTGTACTAATATGTTGTTTAGTAGCTCGGCAACGGCAAGTGAAAAATCGCCATGGTTCATCCGTGGTGGAACTTAAAACGATACCCGTAGCATTCCCGCTTAGGCCGATCGGGCGACCAATGGCAGGTAATTGGCCTTCGGCAGATTCATTTCCTAAGATACGAAACCAGTTCGTCAATGCACCCAAGTCATAGATCACTAACTGACCGCGAATGGTTGCATCCATCCCCAATTCGAGTAGATCGATCGGCAATTTCGAGCCACCCGTATCGGCATGAATTGCTTCATCATAGCGCTGAATCGATATCTCAAACCCTTTTTCGGAAATACCGATCTGATTAAGTGGTCCTTGCACCGGATAACCACCACTCCGCGCCGATAATAGACAAGGCCCATTGATATGAATTTGCAAACCGGCATTCGGAAGCAGAGAGCGTCCCATATTACCTCCACAATTTTATGATCGATAATTGCTTAAATAAATAGTCGATAGGAATTTAATCACGTACTCCAAAGAATGCTTGGGCTTGGACACTCGGTTGACGTTCTGGATAATCCCAGGCCGGTAACGCGCTGGGTAAACCGGCTTCTTGGGTTTCGACCAAGCCAAAGATCCATTCTCCTTCCCCTAGCTTGATTAGTTGTTCCCGTGCCCAGACAACCCCAGGAATCGATTCTGCTGAAACTCCTCGCGGTTTACGCAAAGCCAGTATCTCCGTAGCTAAGGTGCATACTAGTTTGATGAGATACTGTTGGCTAACACCGGTTAATGCGGCTAAATCATCGGGGTTATAGCGACCGCTTCTTAGAGCATATGCTTCTACTTCTCCCGATGCCGCTTCGAGTGCTTGGTTTACGATCGGATCGGTTAACAATTCCGTTTGGGTGCCCCGGCTATCGTTGGTTGAAATCCAATCTGCTATCTGACGCCAATCTCGATAGGTGAGCAAATCACTTACCTGGGCATACGATTGCGGATTGCTGATCGGCGTGGACATCGATTCTTCTCCTAGTCGAATAATTGTATTTCAGGACACTCTTAAACATAACCGTTTTATGCAATACCCAAATTCGTATTCAATAGGGCGATCGAAGTAGGATCCCAACTACCTAGATAAGGTTCGATATACGGATACATAATCGAATTCGCATCGCTATTGTCATGCTCAAGACCATAAAGATGCCCAGCTTCGTGGGCAACGGCATGGCTAATCTCGGTAATATTACTCCAGCCAATCGTTCCGGCATAAACTTGCGCAGGCACGATGGCAAACCCATAGCCTTCGAATGCACCACCGATATTGGCTTGTCCTAATTCCTCTGAGTTCGGCGAATTTGCGGGGGTCGAGCCGCCAATATTGACTTGAGCATAACTCAAAGAGGGATCGTTAGGTTGAATAGTGGTTACATTGACATTCCAAGGTGCGAATAAATTAGCAACATTTTGCCAAATAGGCTGAATACTGCTGGTCGGAGCATCGGGGCCAAAGGCGAGATAGAGAGTGTGAGCTGCTCCCGGTTTCGACTGCAAATCATTGATACTATTCGCTAGCGCGCTCCCATCAACCGCGATAGTGATCCCCGTTGTATTTTCAGGACTGCCGAGATAAAAGGAATTACCGAGAGAATATCCATTAGAACCATTCCAATACTTGATATTAGGGCCGCCCGTTGGTCCCGGGCCGGTGATTAAATCTGGCTTACCATCTGAGAGAAAGTTGCCAAACCCGACACTAACACCTCCTGTAAAATTGGTAGCATAAGCATAGAAATTAGCGATAGGAGCTGATAAGTTATTTATATCATACACGGAGACGCGCGGGCCACCCGAATAGCCCGCTCCAACAGCTAAGAGATTCCCCTCTAAGGCAATATTCAGCGGTCCAGTCCACCCTTGGAAAGGTTGAAACGATTCAGAACCCACCCCGTTCCTATCGAGAATGGTTACCATGCCCGCTGATTCTAAAGCAACCGGACTGGCAGGGCAGTCGCGGTTTTCTAGGATTTCTATTTGCATTATTAACATCGCCCCTGTTATTAATTATTAAGATATTCGATTTGCTTATTGCTTTTAAGAATTATTTACACCATCGGCATATTCGCGATTACTTCAGATTCATTTCGGCCATTCCCGTTGTTATAAAGCCAATTGAATTGATTTTGGCTAAGCGGGCAGTTCCAAGCGGTCAGGTGTTGCGTTAAAAAATTATTCCCATTTTGATAGCCAGATACAGGAACAGAAGGATTATAGCCCCAATAGTTCGTATCCTGACCGCTTGTAAAAGTTAGCGAATCGGTTTGGAGGGGATTACCATTTACGGTCATGGATATATAGTTTCCTGCGGTAATTATGCCTAAAAAAAACCATCCAGAGACCGTTGTCTGCATCGAGAAATAATCGTTAATCGTTCCAT
Source organism: Planctomycetota bacterium (assembly GCA_021809185.1). Taxonomy (GTDB): domain Bacteria; phylum Planctomycetota; class Planctomycetia; order Gemmatales; family Gemmataceae; genus JAKBAI01. The sequence goes on along the minus strand of JAKBAI010000100.1, from coordinate 7,544 downwards.
TGGCAGCAGCTAGGTAGACGACATTGGGTTGATTATTAGGCCAGACTACCCATCCCGAGGCTGAGGCAACGGCCCAACTGCCAAAATAATGCTTGCCAGGGGGGCTTACTTGATAAAACCAGGAAGTATAGGAATATGCAGTCGAGGTTGTAGGAGGCAACCGGAACGGATTTGGGCTTAAGCCAACGAAATTATGAACTCCCAGCGATAAAGCATTTCCCAGATGGTTATTTAGCCCGGAACTGAATATCGGTGTGCCCCCCGGAGTACTATCGGTCCATATCGATAATGGATTCGAACCGTAACTATCCTGCAATGAGCTATTCAAAGTCCAATACGATAGCAAATGTTGTTGCACAAATGGAGACAGCGACCCATCGATTGAGAACAGCAATGGGGAGATTAGCGGCGACCGCAAAGGGGTTGCTAGCTTCCAGCTATTTTTCAGTAAGCCACTCATTGCGAGATCCTCGTATTGATCGAGCCTGACGTATAATTGCCACTCTTTACACCGATACGCCATAGAACCGAGTTGTCTACCGCGAGGCAGACCATTTCAATCGGTGTTGTCCAGTTACTATCCGGTTGATCGTTCCAGGTGACTCCGTTATCATAACTTTTTTGCAAAGTAACTGCCGCTGTGAAGGTTCCTTCGACCGATACTAGAAAATAGCTGTTGGAATCGAATTGCACTGCCTGCGAAAATTGGTTCGCCGAGGTTATGGTTGCCGTACTTATTCGTAAACTATTCATACTGGAAATCTTCCGGGAAAAGAATATAAGACGGGCTAATTATTACACAATGGTCATCCATGACCTTGATTTCGATTTGAGGTCCGAAGTTGCCATTAGATAATCAGAATACTTGATTCATCGAATCAGTTTGGGGTGGCCGTGGCCGAAGTGATTAAATATCCGGAAGCGGGGCAGGTTACCGCTTCGTAGGTATCCTCGATTACTCGACCTTCAACTAGCCGATCCCATTCGGAAGATTGTGTTTCAACGGTCATTTCATCTTGGAACCAGAACAGACTTAATGTGCTAAAAGAAGGGGCGCCATAAATCCCGTCCAGTTCTCCTGGCCGAGAACAGACTAAAATGGTTTGATCGGGCATGGCATAGGTTCTGGTTTGTGTATTGCCCCGGCGTGTCGTTACCCGGACGGCGTTCTCCACAATAATCGCATAGCCGTAGAGGGAATCGGGGAGACCATAGCGTCCATTGCGTGATTGGCCTGTCGTCAGTTCCTGCATTACCCAATACGACCCTTTGAGATAATCGTGTATCTCGGGAGATGAGGCTATTTGCCGCGCGGTATTCGGGTTCATGATGACATAGTATCGCCCCGGCGAAGAATCCACCGTGCCCAGAGTATCACGATTAATTAAATGAGCAATATCATCTAGCCCGTTTTTCAGATAAGGGCTGGTACTCGAACCGCTATCGAACAGTCCACCCCCGATTGCTGTTGCGGTATTAGTATGATCGGCAGAAAGATTTTGACTATCGTTTACCTGCTGCCAGTTGCTAACCGTGGTTGCAGCGGTGAGCACGCGCACGGTCCGCGCCGTCATTAGCTGCGCCGACTTGATCGCTGCATGCTGTTCCACAATCGGCCAAACCGATTGCGCGACCGCGCGCTGACCGAGTCGAAATCCGTAGCGGTAGCGCTGGGTGATGAATGGCAGAAAGGTGAACGATTCCGTGCCGCTGGCATCGAGTCGATCCGGGGTTCCATCCGGCCAGACAAAATCCTGCGTATCGACCACTCGACCCGCTTCCTGCGCTGTTAGTTTGAGATAATAACCCTCGCTTTTGGGTACCTCCACATACTGAACATAGCGCGGGAGATGAAATTTACTGGCATCACGCGAAAAGCCGATACGCAGCCGATTGGAAATATCGATCGGTATAAAAGTATTGCCACCTCCGGGAAAACCGGGGCCGCTTGGATTGGCCATATAACCTCCATTGATTTTATAAAAATGTATATTAAATATGTATATTAAGATTTTGTCGAGATTTCTGGAATTGGTGCCTCTAATTCGATTGAACCGCTCTATCCAAAATAGCTACTTAAACAGATTCTAAAACAGGCTGATTGCTCTTCGAGTTGTATTTTGAAGAGTACCGATTTAAAAATCGAATTTATTGACTAATCTGGCCTAGTTGAACCCAGATGCGTATAAGATTGCCTGCCGCAAGTGCCGATTCCATTGCAACTCCGCCAACAAATTGAGGAACCACCGGGTTATTGGTCGTCAACGGAATGGCATTGCCATTAGCATCACTTTTTATAAACTGACCGCGAGTAATCGCTGCACCACTATTGACCATAGCAATTTGACCCGCTCCGAAAACAGCAACCCCTTGGCCGGTATTGGCGGCAACCGTTATATCTGCACCAAACGTTCCGGGGGCCTGAGCCATATAATCTTGAGAAACTCCGATAATCGCCGACCCTGCTGTTGCCGGTATTACTGTCCAGTCTCCGGCACTCGATATATTGACAAACTGTGACGGCGAAACGGTTGAACCTGCTATAAATCCTGGGGATGGTAACGCATTCATTCATCAACTCCTTATATGTCTTATAAGATCTACAACGACAAGTATTGATTTACGAGCAATTATTTATTCTTTCGAACTTTATTTAGTGCTTCTTCATAATTGGCTGCTAACCCTCTGCTGACCATTTTCACCGCTTCGTTCCCCTCTTCTCGAGTGGTCTCCATCGTCGGTAGTACGGTCCCGTGTAAAATCGGAATGGTGGTCTGAACAGGACGTTGATGATGATATCGGCGAATCTGGTCGACACGCTGGGCACGTTCCTGATCATTTAATTTGACGAGCTGCACCAATTCTAATTCATAGTCGAATTCATAATGCTCGGCATGCTGTAACTGATCGAGAATTCGGCGGCAATGTTCTTGATCGCGTTCACTTTGAAGCTTTTGTATCTTCTGTCGTAAATTTTGTATTTCTCTCTGAAATGCGCTGCTCTCTACCTGGCGCGAATCGTATTGACTGCTTTCCGAAGGGGCGGCAACGATCGGGTTTTCTGCTTCTTTCCTTGGAGTCGGGCTTTCTTCAGTTGTATATTTATGAGCACAGATAGACATCCAAGGATTTTCCTTGACCATCTGTTGATATAATTGCGTTATCAATTCCGGGTGCAGATTGGGTTGTGCCGATAGAATCTTGGCTTGTGTTGAATTCGGTAACCCAGATCCATCGGTGCTGGAGGGAATCTGACCACTCGCTACATGCCCTATAGGAAGTGTAATCTGATCGGTTGTTATGCCACCTTCATTACTTGGATTGCTCTCTCCAGATAAAACGTTGCCAGTGGTTTGAGACATGAAGACTTCTCCTTGAAAATGGGATAATTGATTATTTGCATACTGATACAGAGTTAATCCTAGGTTCAGAGCAGGATCGGTTTTGAGTAGTGCAATCCCGCGGATTTCCTGAGATTTGGGCAGATATTCTACAGATCGGTAAGGATACTTTTGCGCGTTTGCTATTTCTGATCTGCTTATGTAAAGATCCATCAAGATACAGGGAATGTTATCTGCAAAAATGCCGGTACGTGCATTTTTAGCCCAACCAATGGCTTGCGGTTGCTCTTGCGCTGGTTGGTCCGGATTGCTGTGACCAAGGGTAACGCGCACCGCTACCAGAGAATCATTTAGTTGATTGGTCTTTTTCGCAATGGTAGGTAGATCAGCTTGTGTAATTCGATAGAGTAGTTGACCGTTGGAATCCAAACGATCATGAGGACGAAAAACAGGGACCGCTGACCAGAACACCCATTGGACAGGATCGTTTAATTTTTGCCAGGAAATGTCCGCAGCTGAAGTTGATTTCATGGCGGGAATATAGATCCTAAGAACCTATTTCTATGCTGGGGACTTGGCTGGGGCAAGAAAAAAAGTCGGTTTTTTTCTACTCGATTTTGGTTAATCAGAACTAGGAACAAGCCAAGATCGCTGGTTTGTCGTTCATAATTGGAGTGATCGCGGCCACTTCGTGCTGTTGGTGGAACGGCGAATTGTTCCAGTTAACCTACTCAAAATTTACCAATCTTAATTTCCCCCAAAGATTTGAAAAGAGAACGGATTCAAGTGAAATTCAAGGAAATTCAGAGCTATTTCCAATACCAAGCGAGTTTGCTATGGTCGATCGAAAACTGTTTCTCTACTGATCCTGAAGTTCCAAGATGGATCAACTGCAATTGCCAAAGCGAAAAAAGCGCCAACGAAAAAAGCGCCAATGAGAAAAAAATCGCCTACGAAAAAAAAGCGCCAACGAGTTTGAAACATCCGACGTTTATTGTGGATAGAGACATCTACGGAGAAATGCTGATTGTGGCAGGAATAGTTGAAAATGATCGAGTTATAGCTATTGAGTTGATTCCTAACGGAGAAAATATCGATTTACTGAATTTTATCGCACTTTAAAGTTAAATTCTTGGGAGTCGGGGTTTCTTCTCAAAATGAACCGTTTGAAATTATTATTTAGGAATTGATCATGGAAAAGAGATAGTTTTGGTTAATTAGATCGATATCGATTTTTTGCTAGAACCATTATCATTACCTGATCTAAAAAATGATATCCAATATTAAACAGAGTCTTTCACATAATATCTGGAAAAACTAAAGCTTAACAATTTTGGGGAATTGACTTTTGAGACTCAAAAAATATTAACTTGAAGGAGGATTAATCAACATGAATAAAATGATCATCAAGATATTTGTTTGTTTCGGATTTATTTTTATATTTACGCAAATTTTGCCCAGTCAAGAAGTGTTAACAAAAGAAAAGCTGATCGCAATTCTTAAAACAGAGATTAAAAAAAATACCGATAATTTAAAAAATTATCGGTTGGAAGTGAAGCATACATTGAAAAAGGGTTCTAAAGATAAAGAGGGGAAAACCGTTATATCTACAGTAGAAATTGATTCCTATATGATAAATCAAAACGAAAACAGATTAACTAATATTAAGGAAAATAATTCTGAAACTGGATTTAGTCAAACAGTTTATTTGCTCAATAAAAATTATTATGCTCAAATTGACAAGAAAGAAACTGGCTTTCTTGTTTCTAAGATAAAAATATTTCAAGAAGATCTCCATTTGAACACAAAATCTGATGAGGACAAAGCAATAAATGAAATGAAAGAAGCACCTAAACATCTTCATGAATCAAATTACCGTTTTGAATTATTCATCGAAAATTATACCATCGATCATTGGATTCAAGAGAAAGCATTTGAAATAACAAAAGTTGAAAATATAATAGAAAATAATGACAAATTAATAAAAGTCAGCTTTAATGTCGATTTCAATGAAGAGGGTTTCAAGAAACGAGGATCAGGTTATCTTGTATTTAATCCGCAATTAAATTGGGTAGGGGTTCGGGCCGAATTTTATTATAATGTATCTTATGGAACTGGAAAAAATATTTTAGTTGGTAATAACTGTTCAGCAAAAAATTTTAAAAGGTATAAGATCGAAAATGGAATTCCCTTTCTTACTGAATCAGAAAATCATTACATCATAAATCCAGGTACTAATAATGAACTCATCAATGAGGATTACTCAAAGATCACCTACAAAAAATTATCGAAACCCCTCCCCCAATCGGAATTTACGCTCACACATTTTGGTTTACCCGAACCGATAGGAGTAACTTGGCCCAAACCACCAACACCCCCCTATATCTGGTTACTACGCCTTGCAGCAGGATTGGCGATTCTCTCTTTTTGTTTTTATCTTGCCAATAAGATCGTAAATCGGAAAAAGAAAAATACTTCGATTTGAATTTAGATTCGTTCGCCCTGTTATCTTTTCGGAGTTTTATTCTTAAATAAATGCGGAAGGAATCATATGCTGACATCTTTTTGTAATCTCCTCCAAAAAAGAGAGAGTAAATATCATTATCGTGGTCATTACCGACAACATGATCGACATTATTGTCGTCAGGGGGGATATACCCTAGTAGAACTGCTGGTGGTCATCGCGATTATTGCTATTTTAGTAGGGATGCTTCTGCCCGCAGTACAGAAAGTAAGAGAAGCTGCGGCAGTAAGCAAATGCCAAAACAATCTGAAACAGATCGGACTAGCCTTACACAATTATCACGATAGCCACTCTCTCTTCCCTTCCGGGCATGTTACAACACCATCTGCGAAATTGCAAATCTTCTTTGGGTGGACCTATTTTATTTTGCCCTATATCGAGCAAAATAATTTATTTGTACTTTCTGAACAATTTCATCGTCCAGGTATAGAAGGCCTTTGGTTTAGGAATCCCCCCCACATTGCTTTATCAACTATTATCCCCAATTATATCTGTCCTTCCGATCCACGAGTCTTTCATCCTCAAGACGTTCCTATGGTTAAAGGAGAGAAAATACCGATGGCCATGACCAGTTACCTCGCTGTTTCTGGTCAAAATTATCATACCGAAGATGGGGTATTGTACAATAACTCTCTTACCTCCATTCTTTCCATTACCGATGGTACTTCTAATACGCTACTGATTGGGGAACGACCTCCATCTCCCGATTTCTATTATGGTCACTGGTATGGTTCGTTTGGAATTGGCATAACGGGCACGGGGGATCATATCTTAGGGGTTCGTGAACAAAATGTGCCACCGATATTGGCATCCTTTCGATCGTGTCCAATCGGGACCTATCCGTTTTCTCCGAGTAACTTTCAAGATCCCTGCGGAGTCTTTCACTATTGGTCCCCGCATCCAAATGGTGCAAACTTTTTATTTGCAGATGGTTCGGTTCATTACTTGACTTATGCGATTAACAATCTCATGCCTGCTCTCGCTAGCCGAGCAGGAGGAGAAGTTGTATCGCTTCCGTAAGGGAGATCGAGTCCATTATTGAAATTGTTCACCGTTTCAGAGGAAGGGTTTTCAATCAACAGTCTAATGAGAGGTTTCTATCAACTAAAATAAGCGAATCGATAATCGAATGACAACTTTTACTACGCTTCCATATGGGACATCTGAATTTAAACTATCACCAAGAAAAAATTAATTTGGTTATCGAGTCGACTTTTAATGATCTATCTAACCTCTACAAAACCTACAGAGACCATCTAACGTACTTCATGAACGTTTATAGGGACGAGAGTCATTTTTAGTACAAAAATAACAATCGTTCAAAAAGTCGGAGGAGGACAGATCTTCTTGTCCGTCCTGCTTTCAGCGAACGAGAGACAATAACTATATGATCTATTACAAGATATGGTACAAGAACGATGGACTCTTATCCGATTACAGATAATGGATTTATTGACAGCTATATCATTAGTGAATTAGCTCCAATTCGAGCTGAATTGTGCAAAATCCTGTTTTTTACTTTAGCCTTTCTGACGAACTCATCCCAAAATGAAGTAAGACAAAAAATTATTAATCGAATTAATTCTCACCTAATCTTTTTTTACTATTTTAAACTTTTTTTCAATTATTTTATATTTTTCACTTGATTTTTGTAATGGGGGGGGGATAAAATCGTTAAA